>NZ_JBXSOR010000005.1:0-348509 GCF_057784455.1 Martinezella sp. CNPSo 3890
CTCCAGCTGAACCGTCATCACCTCAAGCGGCTTGCCAGCCGCAACCGCGACTGCTGCTCTTACGTCCATGGAAAATCCTCCAAAATCAATAGTCTATTGCTGATACTTTTCTTAACTTATTAGCCGATGATTCTTGCCCACAAATCACGTATTTCCTGCTTCATAAGCAGAGATTCTTCCCAGCGGTCGGTGGTGTCTTCACCGTCCCTGCCGGTGATTGCATAGGGCTTCGGCCCCAGTTCGCAGGTGAAGGCAAGTGTGGCGTCTTTGTCGGCGCGCTTCCGCCAGCTTTTGAAGCCATACTCCCACCAGCCGAGGAAAAGATCGACCCAGGGTCTGTGATGTGGGAAGGAAATTTCGATCTGAACCTGTTCGCGGGAGGCAACGCGGCCATGGAAGGCCCAGGAACTGTCCAATATCCGATGAATAAGGGCATGATTTTCGTCGGATACCGGCCAGGCGAACTCCCGCCCGACAAGGAAATGGGAGATATCGCCGAGCAGCCGCAGGTCCGGCAGGCGATCGAGCAGGTCGAGCGTGAAAAAGAGATCCGTCGTCATGCGGTCGCGATGCGTCTCGACCCAGACATCGATGCGGGCCTCTTCCGCCAGACGTTGCCAGCCTTCCAGCAACGGAATGCAATCCTCAAGCCGTCGCAGGCGCACGTCCGGCTGCAGACAGATATGATGAACGTTGTATTCGGCCGCGATCTCCAGCACCGGCTTTAGATCGTCGACAGTCTTGGGGAAACATTGGCCCTCCGCCTGCAGCCCATGCTGTTTGAGCAAGCCCGCGACGCGAGAAACGACCTTGCGGTCGTACCAATGAGTACTGATGCCATCAAAGCCCGCAGACGCGATCTTTTCGATGTTTTCTTCCAGAGAAAGCTCCGGATATCGCGCGCTGCGTCGCTCCATGGACCAGAGTGACTGGAATATGAGCAAGTTCTGCATGGTTTCTCCCCTACCAGTGCGCTGCTCAGATCATGAATCCGAGATCTCCGCCAGCCGGCGCGATGATGGCTTTTGATCATCGGCGCGTTTCATTGCAAAGCGGATGTATTCGCTCGTCGAGCGCTGGTCGCGTGAGGGGTTTTCATCAAGATGCTCTGAATGCGCCAACCGGGTCCACCCGTAACTCTTTCCAAATAGTCATGTGGCAGGTGTTTCTGTGCGACGCCTGGAAGAAGGTAATCGCCACCTTCTCCTCCCCCGATCGCGGCTCAGCAGAGTTCCCGTCGCCGTGAGCAAATTTCATCAAATCAATGCTGTCGTTTCTGACCGACACCGCTGACACTGACTGCATGGTTCCGTTCAATGGGAGGCACTTCATGGACGACACGCTGTATGGCACGCGAGACAAGCGCGGGGACTGGAAACCCAACAAGCTCTTGCAATATCCGCCCGTTTTCATCTGGCCGGCGAAACCGCTGGCGTTCCTGAAATGGTTCTTCGGCTATCCCGGCTATCTGATGCCCTGGAACGTCGTCTATGCCGTCGTCGCGACACTGCTATGGCTTTATACGACACCTTCCATGGAAACGATGAAGACACTGGCGCCGGGCTGGATCGCCTATCTTCTCCTGCGCAATGCCGTGTTAGTCTTCCTGTTCTTCGGCGCCTTTCACCTGCGCCTCTACATGCAGAAGAAGCAGGGCACGAGCTTCAAATACAACAGCAAGTGGCCATCGAAGGATAATTCCGCCTTCCTCTTCAGCAATCAAACCATCGACAATGTGATCTGGACTTTTGCGAGCGCCGTACCCCTCTGGACGGCCTTCGAAGTGCTGACGCTATGGGCCTTTGCGAACGGCCTCATTCCCTATGTCGACTTCGCCAAACATCCGATCTATTGCGCCATCATCATGCTGCTGATCCCGGCGTTTCGCGATCTGCATTTCTATCTGGTGCACCGCCTGATCCACTGGCCGCCGCTCTATCATGCGGTTCACAAGCTGCATCATAACAACGTCAATCCCGGTCCCTGGTCCGGCCTCGCCATGCATCCGGTCGAACATCTGCTGTATTTTTCGGGTGTCCTCATTCATTGGATTGTACCGTCCAACCCGGTCCATGCGCTGTTCCATCTGACACATGCCGCTCTCGCACCGGCGCCAGGCCATGCCGGTTTCGACAAGATCGTGATCGGCGAGGAAGCCGGGATCGATACCCATGCCTACGACCACTATCTCCATCACAAATTCTTCGAGTGCAATTATGCCGATGGCGTCATCCCGCTCGACCAGTGGTTCGGCACCTTTCACGACGGCTCGAAAGAGGCCGAGGACCGCATGAATAAGCGCTTCATGGAGCGCGCCAAGAAATATGCAGAAAAGCAGGCCCGCCGCTCCGGCACGCCAAGCTAGCAAAGAGCCGTGCCTGGCTGGGTTCTTCCAGCCAGGACAATGATCTCAAGGACTTGCCAAAGGCGCTATGTGCTCCATATGCGCGTATTGAGCTCTCCCCCCGCCACCGGTTCAATCGGCCGTTGATGGCGGGAAATGCCGGAGCCTGTGGCCCTCCTTCCGCAGGCTCCGGCCTTGTCACCTACTGGTGATGACTGGCGCCGGGCCAATATTCTCCGTCGTATAGGTCAGGAACGGAACTGGCTCTTGGCTAACGGGCACATCAATAATCCCCATACGCGATAATATCGTATCCAGTGCGCGCCTCGCCTGGGTTTCGGGTGCCTGATCGAGAACGAGCGTCATCAGCCCCGAGGCGATGAAGCGGCGCGTTTCGTCGTTGAGTTCGTGCCCGATCCAGACGCAATCCCTTCCCTGTCGTTCCTGAAAGCGCTGAAGCACCGAGCTGACGCCGAGATTGGCACCGCCGGCGTTGTAGATACCGATAATATCCGAACAGCGACGCAGCACCTGCGTCATCACTTCCGCGGATTTCAGGTCGTCATCCCAGCTGAATACAACTTCCGAAAGCTGCAGTGCCGAACCACGCTGAGAACCGAGATAATCGGAGAAGCCGCGAATGCGCTCTCGGTGAATCTGATAGGCCCAGCTATGACAGATGGCGACGATGCTTCCCGCCGCGTGGCGGAGCATATGCGACATGTAGAAGCCGGCGGTTCGTCCGGCGGCATAGTTGTCGATCCCTACGAACACGTCGTCCCTTCCCGTGAGATACGAAACGATCTGGACGACTTCGATGCCGGCGGCACGCGCCTTCCGCAAACTCTCCCGGATTGCCGGATGATCGATTGCGGCAACAATCAGGCCATGCCGGCGAATGCTGCGATCGGCCACATGCGCAGCGAACTTCTCCGGCTCACTCTCTTCGACAAAGGTCCGGTGGACCGTGATCGAGCTGTCCAGCGAAGCAGCGATTCGCTCGAAGGCACGGTTGAGCCGGCTGAAGAACGGCGACTCCGGCCTGACCAGGATGACTTCGATGCGGATCGTGCCGCGATAAAGACTTGGGATGATTCCTTTGTAGCCCAGCCGCTTTGCGGCCAGCACCACCTTCTCCGCCGTTTGCGGGCTGACGCTGCCGCGTTCGTTGAGAACGCGCTCCACAGTCGCAAGACCAACTCCTGCCTCGGCGGCGATGTCCACGAGACGTGCTTTCTTCATGCCGCTCCTCCCTGATGAAAAATGATCATAATCGGCATGGAATGTGAAGGGTCATTTCGCGCATGCTTGGAACCAGCCGGGAGGAAAAAGCGATGCGCGATCAAAGCGCAACGTCGACCTGCTCCCAAGATTGGATGATGCGTTTCGCGCCTTGCGGTGACTGCAATGAGGAGGAAGAAATGATGAACTGGGTTGATGCCTGCGCTGCCGATGAAATCGATCAGGAGGATGTTGTCCGCTTCGATCACGCCGGGCGAACCTTTGCGATCTATCGTAGTCCCGATAACGAATATTTCGCTACGGATGGGCTTTGCACTCATGAGAAAATCCATTTGGCCGATGGGCTCGTAATGGATGACACCATCGAGTGTCCGAAGCACAATGGCCGCTTCAGCTATAAGACGGGTGAAGCGCGAGGCGCTCCGGTCTGCATCAATCTGAAAACCTATCCGGTCAGAGTGGAAGGCGATCGCATCCTGATCGGAATCGGCGCATGAGCAGCGATGCGGGCATCATCATCGTTGGCGCCGGTGAATGCGGCGCGCGCGCCGCTTTGAGCCTGAGAGAGAGCGGTTACCGGCAGGCGATCACCCTCATCGGCGATGAGGTTCACCTTCCTTACGAGCGGCCGCCTCTTTCCAAACAGGTTCTGCTTGGCGAGATGGAGCCTCGGATGCCAACCGTTCTCAATGATTTCGTGCTGGCGGAGCAGGCAATCCGTCATATCGGCAGCACTTCGGGCGATACCATCGACACGTCCGGAAAGCAATTGCTCCTCTCCGATGGCCGGGCGCTGCCCTATGACAAACTGCTACTGGCGACCGGCGCGGCACCAAGGCGATTGCCGAACGCGCCCGTCAGCAGCCGCATAGTCTATCTGCGGACGATCGATGATGCGCTTGCACTCCGTTCCTTCGTCCGAGCCGATATGCATGTGGCAGTGCTTGGGGGCGGTTTCATCGGCCTGGAGGTCGCCGCTTCGGCACGCGGCCGCGGAGCGAGGGTTACGGTCATTGAGTCCCAGGAGCGTATCCTCAAGCGCGGTGTCCCCGAACCGATCGCCGAAACGATTACTGCCCTGCACCAAGGCAATGGCGTCGTCGTGAAATGCGGTGTAGCGGTTCTCGGGCTCGAAGCGGATGAGCAGCGTGTCGATATTTCTCTTTCCGATGGCGATGCGATTTCGGCCGATGTGCTTGTCGTCGGGATCGGCGCGCTGCCGCGCACCGAGCTTGCTGCACGCGCCGGTATCGCAATCGACAACGGCATTGCGGTCAATGAGCGCCTGGAAACATCGGAGCGCGATATTTATGCCGCCGGAGACTGCTGCTCGTTTCCGCATCTCCTTTATGACGGTCGCCGTCTGCGTCTCGAAGCCTGGCGCAACGCGCAGGATCAGGGCATATTAGCGGCCGCCAATTTAACAGGCGCGGCGCGCAATTATCAGGCCGTTCCCTATTTCTGGTCCGACCAGTTCGATCATACGCTGCAGATCGCCGGCCTTGTCGATGAGGGTCGCACGGTCGTTCGCAGAGAGCTCGGGGACGGTGCCTTCATCCTGTTTCATCTCGACGACCAGCAGCGGCTAGTGGCCGCAAGCGGCGTCGGCCCCGGCAACAGGGTCGCCAAGGATATCAAACTCAGCGAGATGCTGATTGCCGGACGCGTCACACCATCGACCGAAGCGCTGGCTGGCAACGCGAACCTGAAATCCATGCTGCCTCGAGCGGCCTGACAGGCTATCAAGATACGTTGGCTTTGCCTCTTCGATCGCGACAGCCTGCCGGTATCATCGGCAGGCTGCAGCAATGCATTCATGAGCAGATGCCATAAGTGTTTGCAGCATTCAGGTGCTAATCCGGCATCCGGATCGTCCTACATTCTTTCTGCAGTTCCCTAGGACTTAGCAGCGGCGGTAATTCGTTCGTATCGCTACGAGATCCGATGTGGATATCTGCCTTGCTCCGCAAAGACGTCGGGCCGGAGCCGAAAGCCCCATGAGCGACGTCCGCAGGCAACGCCAGGCCCAATGAAGGATAGCCATGGAACGCACCCTTCCGCAGCAAGCTTCATCCTCGCAGTGCTTTTTCCTATGCAGACAAGCAAAGAGCTTGAAGCTTGGTCCGGCGGGCAGCCGCACGGTGGCAAAGCCCCGACGGAGACTTTTACCGGCCTGACAATCTCCGACGAGCACAGGAATGACCCGATGCCCCATATAATTTTGAAAATGGCAGCAGGAAGAACCGAAGCAATGAAACATGCCGTGGCTGAAAATCTGACCAAGGCGGTCATCGAAACACTCGGCGTTGATGAGAGTTCGGTATCGGTCGCGATCGAGGATGTCGCGATGTCCGATTGGACTGGGAAGGTCTATGTCCCCGATATCCAGGGCAAGTCAGACACGATCTATAAAAAGCCGGGCTACGATCCGTTTCGGTGAGGGCTAGTCAATCGGGTCTGGCAGAGAGACGCAGATTGCCATTTGCATCGATGCCCGCACTCACGCGATCATAGTCCTCAATAGTCGGATGCCGTGTGAATAACGGCGTCCGATGGGTCGCGCTGATCACAAGCACGGAAGCACCTGAGGCCTCCGCCGCCTCTATTCCCGCTGGCGCATCCTCAAAAATGAGACATTCTTCAATAGGTTGCGCCAACATCCTTGCCGCCAACATGAAGCAATCCGGCGCCGGCTTGCCGTGCTGCACATCCTCGCCGGCAATCAGAATTTCGGGCCAGGGAATACCGGCTGCCGCAATGCGGACTTTGGCGAGTTCACGGGGAGCGGAGGTGACGATCGCCCAGCGATCCAACGGCAGGCTTTTCAGAAAGCCGATAGCGCCCGTGATCGGTTCAACGCCGGCAACATCATCGATTTCGGCCTGTGTGAGTATCCTGACCTCTTCGGCAGGATCGATCCCCGAAAGGCCGAGGCGGGTGATCGTCTCGATCGCCTTGCGACCATGAATGGTCGCCAGCAAGGCGATGGCATCGACACCGCGTTTTTCCGCCCACGAGGTCCAGACCCGTTCGGCGACCGCTATCGAATTCAGGACGGTTCCATCCATATCGAACAGGAAGGCGCCGAAGGAGCGGTCGTCAAAGGGCATCAGGGTCGATCCTCGACTTTTGGGTTGGATGACAGACGATCGAGGATAGCCTGCGCGGTATTGGCATCGGTGACCAAAGCATTGATCATTCCCGATCGTGCCGCGCCGATAATGCCGCTTGCTTTGCCGGGAGTAGCAGCAACGGCGATGCAGAGCGGCACCTTCCGCAATTGTGCGGGAGAGGCTGCAATCATGCCCTCCTCTCCATCCCAGTGCAGGATCTCGCCCTCCTCGGTGACGTAGTGGCGCAGCACATCGCCGGCTGCATGGCTCAGCGCCTTTTCGCCCGGCAACGCTGTTTCCGAAGGGTTGGCCGCATGTGTCAGCCCGACACCGACGATTGCTGCGTCCAGCCTGTCCCAGAGAGACGTCACCTGCTGGACTGTAGGATCTCCGAGAAACGCATCCCGGAGTTCTGTCGAAGAGATATAGGGCGCATGCAGAAAATGCGGCACGCCACCCATCTGGACCGCCGCCTGGCGCACGAATTCGTTGATCTGGAAGTGAGGCGCTGCGTGCTGCATGCCGCCGTTCAGCGCAACCGTGAGGATACCAGGCAATTGCGGCAGACCAGCCAATGTCACCTCGCGCACCGCCCGTCCCCAGCCGATGCCGAGCGTCGAACCTGAACGCAGGCCCGCCTGCTGCAGAAGCGAGCCGACAGGCGCTGCAAGCGCGCTCAGCACGTTTGATGACGGCGTATCGATTACGGCAGCGGTGCGCAGCTTCAGGCCGTCGATCAGTGCCGCACTCAGGTCTTCAGCAGGTGAGAGATCTATTACTTCGATCCGGACGATCCCGACTGCCCGCGCTCGCTGCAGCAACCGCGAAACCGTCGCCGTCGACAGACCAAGCTTCCTGGCAATATCCACCTGCGCCATATCGGATTGGTAGTGCAGTTTGGCGACCGTGTGCAGCAACGCGCGATTTGCCGCAGCCTCCTGCGATTGAGATGAATTCAGATTGAAATTCCTTTCTGCAATGTGTTACACATACGGCACTTGAGGAGTTATCGCTTAAAAAGCCCGGTTTCGCAACGTTTATGCCGCGCATGAGAGTCCTCAATTTCAAGAGTATTGCCCTCTTCGAGGAGTGGGGAAGGCTTGCTCGTATGGGTGCCGTTTCGCAACGGCTGGAGGAAGGATCACATGACGAAATTGACGACAGCGGAGATGCGCGGCTACCAGCAGATTTGCGGCAGCGACGGTGCCATGATGGTGATTGCCTGCGATCAGCGCGGCGGCATGCGCAGCCTTCTAGCCAAGGACCCGGCCGAACAGGCGGCGATCTCCGATAAGGTGCTGGGGGACACGAAGGCCGATATCGCCCGCTTCCTCGCGAGCAAGGCGTCCTGTGTTCTCGTCGATCCCATCTGCGCCGTGCCGGCGCTGGTCGATGATCGTATCCTTCAGCGCGATACCGCACTGCTGATCGGCCTCGATGCTTCCGGCTGGGATACATCGGCGGACGGCTATCGTCTGTCGAAGCTGGTTGCCGGCATCTCCGCACGCCGCGTGCGCCAGCTGGGGGCAACGGGTGGCAAGATCATGGTCTATCTGCGCTCGGATCGGGATGTGGCGAACGCCCACAACATTCAGATCCTGAAGCAGTGCATTGAAGATTTCGCGCATGAGGATCTTCTGCTGGTCGTTGAATTCCTGACCTACAAGTTCGAAGACGAGGATGAGACAGACTACAAGGCGAAGCTGCCCTCTCTGATCGTCGGCGGCAGCAAGATCTGCCTCGATCTCGGTGCGAAAGTCTTGAAAATCCCTTATCCGGGCTCGCCGGAAGCCTGCGCCGAAGTCACGCGCCTTTCCGGCGATGTGCCGTGGGCGGTGCTGTCGGCCGGTGTCGACCACGCCACCTTCCTCAGCCAGGTCGAGGATGCCATGCGCAACGGCGCTTCGGGCGTCATCGCCGGTCGCTCGCTGTGGAAAGACTGCATCTCGCTCGATCGTTCGGTAACGAAGGATCGTCTGGAGACGGTCGCGGTGCCGAGGCTTCGCGAAATTCAGGCCGTCATTGCGACGCACTTCAAGGGCGCAGGCTCTAACGGCGCTGATCAAAGGCAGCGCGCCCATGGCTGACATCGCCATCGGCGTCGATATTGGCGGCACGAATATTCGTGCCGCCCTCGTCTCCGTTCAAGGCGAGATTCTTGCCAAGCTGTCGGAAAGAACCCCGACCGATCCGCTGTTGGCATTGGAGCGCGTCATTGCGATGGCGCGCTCGCTCGACACTCCTGAAGTTTTGGGGATCGGTATCGGCATACCAGGGCGGGTAGACGTCGACAGACGCGAGATTCTGTCTGGCGGCATCCTCAACCTTTCCGGCCTCGATTTCGTAAAACAACTCGAGACAGCGCTGCAAAAACCTGTTGTCATAGAGAATGATTGCAGCATGGCGTTGATCGCCGAAATGCGGATCGGCGGCGCCAAGGGCTATCAAAACGTCGCGATGCTGACGATCGGGACGGGCATTGGGGGTGCTGTCGCCCATGCCGGGCGCATCTACCACGGGCACAAGGCGGCCGGACAGCTCGGCCATATTTGTGTATCGCAGGATGGCCCGCCCTGCCCTTGCGGCAGACGCGGCTGCGTCGAGACCTTCAGTTCCGGAACCGCTTTGCGCCGGCATATCGCCGAATCCGGATTATCCGTCACGACAATTCGTGAAATCTTCGAGATGGCGGCGGAAGGAAACGACACGGCAGTCCGTGTGCTGCGCCAATGGGCAACACCCTTGCGTGCCGCACTCGACAATATCGCAGCGACCATGGATCCGGAGATTATCCTGCTCGGCGGCGGGCTTGGCTGTGATGCCGCACGGGCTCTTGCCGATTTGCCAGCAAGCGCTCCCTGGTTCTGCCCCGCCATATTGCCAGCGAAGCTTTCAGACGATGCCGGCGTGATCGGCGCCGGACTTTCGATTTTTGGCGCTGATGCCGCGCCGCAAGGAAAGCGGGTTGTCATGGTCAACGGCGTGCCGGCTTCCGGCAAAAGCCGCCTGGCTAAAGCTTTGTCGCTGCGGACCGGCTGGCCGATCCTGTCTCTCGACGGCATCAAGAACCCGTTCCTGCAGCATATCGGTTCCGTCGACCGCGACTTCAATCGGACGCTGGGAAAGGCAAGCTACCAGGCGATCTGGTCCTTTATCGCGGAGGCGCCGACGGGCTCGACCTTCATTGTCGATGCATGGTTCGGCTTTCAGCCGAAGGCTCAGCTAGAGAGTTATCTCAATGCTGCGCAGATAGGCCATGTCGCCGAACTCTGGTGCAAGGTGCCTGGATCGGTTGCGGGCGAGCGTTACGCCAGTCGGTTGAAGGACCGATTACCTGGACATCCAGGTGCCGAATATGTGCCGGAATTGGTAGCGCTTGCCGATCGGGCCGAGCCTATGGGATGTGGTGCCGTAATGACGGTCGACCAGACGGAGGAACCGGATATGGCGGCTATTATGGCCTGGCTTTCAAAGGTCTTCGAGGGCGAATGATAAGCGCCGCCGTCCGGGCAGACGGCATAAATGCGAAATAATCCTGAACTGTCGTGCGACGCTATGTCCCCGGCAGATGCCGGGCATCGTGTGCATGGCAGAATTATGTAGCTATATCAATAAGATGATGGAAATTCTTTGCAGAAAAAAATTGCTTGACGTGCCGCAGTAACCCACTGATTATCGCTTTGCCGGACAGGGGAGGTTCGGCTTCAAGAGGAGGAAAATTATGGAGCGCCGCTCATTTCTCAAGGCTACGGCCGTGGCATCGCTCGCTACCGGTGTTGCGGCAGTTGCCGGCAGCACCAAAGCCGCAGACAAGAAGTTTACGATTGCCCTCATTCCGGGTCTGACGACCGACGCCTTCTATATTACCATGCGCAAGGGTGCCGAAGCGGCAGCCAAGGCTGTCGGTGCCGAGCTCGTTTTTCAGGGCGGCCCCGATTTCAACCCGGTGACCCAGGTTCCGGTTCTTGACGCAGTGATCGCCAAGAAGCCCGATTTCATTCTGATTGCGCCGACCGACAAGGATCAGCTCATCCAGCCTCTGAAGAAGGCTGCTGATGCCGGCATTCCGATCATCACCGTCGATACCTTCATCGGTAACGGCGTCTACCAGACCGGCAGCGGTGATGCCGATTTCCCGCTGGCCTATATCGCTTCCGACAACCTGCTCGGCGGGGCGATTGCCGCCCGCGCACTGGCAAAGGCCGTTGGCGAAAAGGGCAAGGTCTATGTTTCCAACGTCAAGCCCGGCGTCTCGACCACCGACCAGCGTGAGCAGGGTTTCAAGGAGGAGATGAAGAAGTATCCGAACATCACCGTTCTGGAGACGCAATATAATGATGACGACGCCAACAAGGCAGCATCGCAGCTGCAGGCCGTCTTCGCACGCAACTCCGATCTCGATGGCGTTTTCGGGGCCAATCTGTTCTCCGCTCTCGGTGCTGCCAACGGCGTGCAGCAGGCCGGCCAGACGGGTAAGATCCGCGTGGTGGCCTTCGATGCGCCGACGTCTATCGTTGATAACATCAACTCCGGTCTCGTCGATCTGGCGATTGCGCAGCATCCGGCCGAGATCGGCTATTTCGGAGTGATGGCCGCTTATGCGCATCTCACCGGCAATTCGATTCCGACAGCGATCGGGACCGGCTTCACGGTCATCGACAAGTCGAACGTAGCCGACAAGAAGATCGCGAAGTTCATCTACTCCGATTGATGCGGGGATAGTCTGTGCCTCGCCCATCGGCGAGGCACATTATCCAACGATGATAGAGCGACGGCGCCCTAATCTTCGCGCTTCCAACGCTCCAGTTTGGACCGATCCATGACAATCGACAATGCAGAGGTCCGCAAGGCGGATCAGCACGTGGCGCCACAGGCAGACCACGGCGACCAGGCAAAAACACTTCTTAATCGCATCGCGCAATTGCGTGCGTGGCTCTTTCTTGCTGCGCTTATCGTGACTTTCGAGATCTGGGCGCGGATCGACTTCGGTGGCACGTTCATCGGCTCGAGCTTCAACTGGCAGTCCGTTGCGATCTTCGCGGTAGCACCGTTGCTGCTGGCAATCGGGCAGACTTTCGTCATCATCTCAGGCGGTATCGATCTGTCGACCGGCTTCATCATGGGCCTTGCGGCCGTCGTCGCCGCGCATATTGCCAATATCGCCGGTCTTTACATGCCTCTGCCCCTCGCAATGGTCTTCGGCATCCTCGTCGCCATGCTGGCAGCCGCAGTCCCCGGCCTCATCAATGGTCTCCTGATCTCCCGTCTCAAGGTTCCGCCGTTCATTGGTACACTCGGCATGTTCGGCGTGGCGCGTGGTACGGCCTTCCTGCTCGCCGGCGGTACGACGGTGCCGGTCAAGAACTCCTATTTCGCCGAGCTTGGCAACGGACGATTCTATGGCGTACCCTATCTCGTCATCGTCACGCTCGTCTTCGTGGTGATCATGCATTATTTGCTGAGCCAGACCCGCTTCGGCCAGCATAATTATGCCATCGGCGCCAATGCCCAGGCGGCGCGGCGCGCCGGCATCGACATCAAGTCCCATCTGCTGCGGCTCTATATTCTCTCGGCCGTCTGTGCGGGCCTGGGCGGAGCGCTCTATGCGGCCCGTTTCACTGCAGGCGCCGCCCAGGCGGGCGAGCCCCTGCTGCTCGATAGCGTGGCCGCCGTCGTTATCGGCGGCGCCAGCCTCTTCGGCGGTTCCGGCACGATCATCGGCACCATTGCCGGCGCTCTCGTCATCGCCGTCATCCAGTATGGTCTCGTCTTCATGAATGTGGAGCCGTTCTGGCAGTTCATCGCCGTCGGCGTCGTCATCATCATTTCGGTGCTCATCGACCAGGCGCAGCGTCGGTTCAGCGGAGCAAAACAGGATGAATAGTGCAACTCCCCTCCTCGAGGTCCGCAATCTCTCGCGTTATTTCGGTGCGGTACGTGCCCTCGACAATTGCTCCATGGTCGTGCGGCCTGGTGAAGTCGTAGCACTTGCGGGCGATAACGGCGCCGGCAAGACGACGATGATCAAGGCGATTTCCGGCGTCTATCCGCCGACCGCCGGCGAAATCCTGATCGAAGGCAAGCCTGTCACCTTCTCATCGCCGCAGGATGCGCGCGAGAAAGGCATCGAGACGATCTATCAGGATCTGGCGCTTGCCGATAATCTGCCGATCGGCGCCAATATTTTCCTCGGCCGTGAGCCGATGAAGAAGCTCTTCGGCTTCCTGCCGGTGCTCGATCGGAAAGCCATGGCCGAAGCGGCGCGCAAGACGATGGCGGAGCTGGATTTCCACGTGAAGAGGCTCGATGCGCCCGTCAGCAACTTTTCCGGCGGTCAGCGGCAGGCCGTCGCGATTGGGCGTGCCGTCTATTGGAATGCCCGCATCCTCGTTATGGACGAGCCGACCGCAGCACTCGGCGTGCCGGAACAGCGCAAGGTCGTGGCTCTCATCAAGTCGCTGAAGGCGCAGGGGCGCGGCGTCATCTTCATATCGCACAATCTGCAGGATATTTTCGCGGTCTCCGACCGCATCGTCGTCCTGCGCCGCGGGATCGTTGCCGGTGAACGCAACATCGCCGACACCAATCATGAGGAAGTCGTGCGGCTCATGGTCGGCGGTTAGCAGGATCGCCGGCACATGATTTGAGCCGAGAGCGGCAACGGTGTTTTGTCGCCATTGCCGTTTCGTTGTCAGCAATCAAAGGCGCTCATTTTGGATTCACCAGAGCAGTAGCAGAACCAAGAGGCCGGCAGTTAATGCTGGAGCGCGTAGAAAGCCGGCAAGCGCGTTTCCGCTTGCTTTGCTTTGATTGCGTTCTCATATATTGCTATCAATGCAATCAAATATGGGAGCGTGAAGCAATGGCATCGATCACCATTCGCAATGTGCCGGACGAGGTGCATCGTGCGATCCGAGTGCGAGCTGCTATGCACGGTCGCAGCACTGAAGCCGAGATCCGCGATATTCTGGAAAAGGCAGCAAAACCAGAAGGCCGCCTGAAGCTGGGTTCGCTGTTGACATCCATTGCTCGTGAAGCGGGAGGGCTAACCGAAGCCGAAGCTGAGGGTTTCAACCAGCTTCGCGATAAGACCCCGGTCGGGCCGATTAGCTTCGAATGATTGTTCTCGACACCAACGTCATTTCCGAGCTGTGGAAGATCACGCCCGATCCGAATGTGTTGTCGTGGATCGATGCGCAGATGATCGAAACACTCTACCTCTCGATCATCACCGTTGCCGAACTGCGCTTCGGCTTGGCTGCGATGCCTGAGGGCAAGCGGCGTACGATCTATCAAGACCGATTGGAAAGGGAGGTTTTACCGGCTTTTGCCAACCGGGTTCTGCCTTTTGACCTGGATGCCTCGCAAGCCTATGCCGATTTGATGGCGTTAGCGAGGAGGGCAGGCAAGTCCATTGGCACGGCAGACGGCTATATTGCCGCCACGGCTGCCTCACATGGCTTTATGGTAGCGACGCGCGATACTAGCCCTTTTGAGGCTGGCGGTTTAAGCGTCATCAACCCTTGGAACATGAAATGAAGGCGGTTAAGGCAGTCGCGTGATAAGTCTGCCGAACAATCCGAATATTCAAATGGCAACAGCTTGTTCACGCTGAGCATCGCCCGACGATCCGCGTGACCGCACCCGCTGATCTTCCTACTCTCGCGGTACCGAATGCATTCGATCCTTAATCGGGGAGCTAATCAGGAAATATTCGTAATCTTCAAACGGGATGTGCGACTCCTCAGCCATCCCGGCAACAAATGCAATCTGGAGGCTGGATCGAGAAAGAGCCACCGGGCTATAAATGCTTTTCCTGGAGGCAAGCAGGCATGACCGAAGCCGTACCCATCGTGCGTTTCACCGGTACCGCACCGAAGATAAGCGACATTGCTTCGATAGCGCGCCGTGGCGCATGCATCGAGGTTTCGACTGACGTCGAAAACAAAATCATCGCTGCGCGCGCAGTCGTGGAGCGCTATTTGGCTGCCGACCAGCCAGTCTATGGTTTGACGACGGCATTGGGCGCAGGTGTCGACACACGGCTCGCCACGGAGGACCTGATCGCATTTCAGTTACGTGTACCGCAAGCCCGCGCAGTCGGGGTTGGGCCGGCGCTGTCATGCGAAATCGTCAGGGCGATGATGGCCGCTCGTATTGCTGGCATGGCGGCTGGCGGCTCGGGCGTATCGCTCCCGGTTTTCGCCGGTCTCGTCGCCGCGCTGAATGCAGGCTTTCATCCGGTGGTTCCCTCGCTTGGCTCGATCGGCGCAGCCGATCTTGCGCCTCTGGCGCATATGGCACGGGCCTTGTTGGGCGACGGCGAGGCGGAGCTTGATGGCGCGATCATGCCGGCGCGGGATGCCCTCTCGAAACTCGGTCTGAAACCTTTGCCGATCGCGCCGAAGGATGGCCACGTCCTCGCGGTCGCCAACAGCCTGTCGGTTGGCAAGGCCTGCCTCTGCATCGAGAATATCGTGCGCCTGTTCGATTGGTCGCTTGCAGCCGTCGCACTGAATTTCGAGGCATTCCGCGCCAATGTCTCTGCTTTCGATGACCGCGCGCTGGCGGCAAGACCAGCCTTCGGCCAACGCGAAACCGCGGCGAGACTTCGCGAGGTGCTTTCCGGGAGCTCTCTTTTTGTCGACGGTGCGGCACGGCGCTTGCAGGATCCTTTGAGCTATCGCTGTGCCCCGCAGGTCTGGGGTGCCCTGCTCCACGCGATCGGCGAAGCGCGCGTTGCCACCGAGATCGAGCTTGCCAGCTCCGGGGACAATCCCGTCGTGCTCGCCGACGAGGGACTTATCTTGTCTCACGGCAATTTCGACATGACGGCCTTCGTTCTCGCATGGGAACGGCTTGGCCAGGCAATCGCACATTGTGCGGCGGCGACCGCCTATAGAACGATGAAAATCATGTCTCCGGGCATGTCGGAGCTGCCGCGCTTCCTGACCCCGCTCGGACAGAGCAGGACAGGATTTGCCACCGTGCAGAAAACGGTCTCGGCGCTTGAAGCCGAGATACGCCATCTGGCCAATCCGGTTTCGCTCACGCCGATCCCGGTCGCGGACGGCGTCGAGGATCAGGCGTCGATGGCGCCGAGTGTCCTGACGAAGATCGAGGCGATGATCGAGCGGATGCGTTATCTGGTTGCGATCGAGCTTGTCGCGTCCGCCCAGGCCGTTGATCTGCGCGGTGTGGCGGGCGAGCTCGGCGGCGGAACGCAGCGCGCCTATCGCAAGGTGCGCAAAATTGTCCCGCCGCTGGAGGAAGATCGTGCGCAAGGACCAGATTTTCAGAGGCTGTCGGAGTTCATTGAGAATGCCGACATGATGGAGATGGCTTCCTGATCGATATGGCGGCAAGGCGGTCCACGCCCGCCGCCTCGCTTTCTCGCAGGCCGTCTGGCGGCCTGCATCATCCGATAAACCGGCACGGCCGGTGACATGCTGGAGAACGGTAATGCAGGAAATCTGGATCGACTATCTCAACGCGATCGACGCCAAGGCGCTGGCCCTTTCCAACGACGAAATACTCGACGCCGTGACCAAGGCGCTCGATGCGCAGGGACGCGGCGAGACGGTCATCGAGCCTCGCGTTCATCTCGTGCCCGAGAGTTCCGACAAGGGTCATTTCAATGTGCTGCGCGGCTATGTGAAGCCGCTCGATTATGCCGGCGTCAAGGTCGTCGGCGATTTCGTCGACAACTACAAGCAGGGCCTGCCCTCGGAGCTGGCGGTTCTCAATCTCTTCGATCCGCGCACCGGCGTACCGAAGGCGATCATCGATGCGACTGCCATCACCGATATGCGCACCGGCGCGGTCACGGCTATCGGCGCGCGCCATCTCGCCCGCAAGAACAGCAGGATCCTCGGCCATATCGGCGCACGCGGCACTTCCTACTGGAACGTGCGGCTGCTCGATCACCTCTTCGACTTTGATGAGATCCGCGTGCATTCGCGCCGTCCGGAAAGTCGCGACGCCTTTGCGGCGCGGCTGGAAAAGGATCTCGGCAAGAAGATCATCGTGACGGACAATTGGGAGGATTGCCTGAAAGGCGCCGATATCATGATCGAGGCGAGCCGGCTGCCAGAGCCGACGCCGCTTTTCAAGACCGCCTGGGTCAAGAAAGGCGCTTTCGTCGTACCTTATGGCACGATGAGTGCACTCGAATTCGACCTGACCGACATCATGGACAAGGTCGTCGTGGATGACTGGGGACAATGCGGACCCGGGCGTCCCTTCGGTGCCCTTCGCCGCCATGTCGATGAAGGTAAGGTGACGGCGGAGACGCTGCATGCCGAAATCGGCCAGATCGTTTGCGGCACGAAGCCGGGCCGCGAAAGCGATGACGAGACCATCCTCTTCTGGCATCGGGGCCTGAGCACCACCGACGTCGCGCTTGGCGCAGCCATGGTTGAAAAGGCAAAGCGCATGAATATCGGCCAGCGCCTTCGGTTTGCGTGACGCGTCATGACGATATCCTCTGCCGCGGCCATTGCCTGCTCACGAATGTACAATCTGAGCCCGAAAATATCCGGTCTCTGGGATGAGCTCTTTCATTGGCTTGCCGACCGGTCAGGCGTCGAGCTCGAAATCATTGCGCATGCGGCTCCGGCACCTCTGTCCGACCTATGGAGACGTCCGGACATGGGTGCCGTTTTCATGTGCGGCTTTCCGTTCTCCCGGCTATCGCCGGCGGAGCGTCCGCAGCCATTGGCCGCGCCGGTTTCCCTGGCGGACTGGGCAAACGGGCAGCCTGTCTATGCGAGCCATATCGTCGCCGCTCGTGAAAGAGCGCTGACTGAAGCCGATCTCGCAACTGCACGGTGGGGCTGGACCGTGCGGGACTCTCAGTCCGGCTATAATGCGCCGAGGGAATTCTTTTCCATGCTTGCGAATAGACCCGCAGCGGCGCAGATCGTCGGCCCACTTCTCAATCCACGCGGCGTAGTCGACGCCATTCGTTTAGATACCATAGATGTCGGCGCCATCGACGCCTATGCCTTTCAGCTGATGGCAATGCACGAGCCGGACATGATTGTGCCGTTGCGCATCGTCGCTACCACGAAGCCGGCTCCCTTCCCTTTGCTGGTGGGCGCAAGGCAGCAATCGCCAGATATCGTCGACGCGCTACGCGCCGTTCTTCTCAATGCCCACCAAGATCGGCAAGGGAGCGATATTCTCGCATCGCTCGGACTGCTGGCCTTTGCCGAGCCGGATGTTGCCGCTTATGACCAGCTTCCCGCAAGAGCGCGCGCCATCGATTCTGCTCTCGGAACATGGTGAAGTTCGGATGCGCCAATCAATAGCCGGCACATTATGCGCTGGCGACGTGTATCAATAATTTCTTTGCTGCGAGACCCAGACATTCCTCGAAGGCCGTCAGATCCAGAAAGAGCTGGTCAGCCGCGACCTGACGCGTGACGATGACGCCGTCACGTGTCGCTATGCCGCCATCGAGCATCAGATTGTCGGTCATGTCGAAATTTTCCAGCGCCATGCCGTCGGGACCACGGTGACGTCCGTCCTCACCGAGCTGCACTTCGCCGCCATAAAGCCTGCTCACACGCTCGAAGTGGTTATCGAGGCAGTTGGAAAAGGCAAATGCCGGGCAGCCGCGGGCGCACATGAAGCCGAGTTCGAAGGCCGTGCCGATATCGGCGGCGACACCACGAAACGGCGTCAGGTTGGCGATGATGAGATCGGCGCTCATCATCAGTTTCTCGTTGATGGAACTGATGGCAAGGCCGCGCTGCCGACGCGTCTCCGTTTCAGGCACGGCAAGGTCACCGGGAGAAACCGGCGTAAAACCATAGCTGCGCGCTAGCGCGATCTTGCGATCGAGGATTTCCCTAGCGTTCGGGAGGAAGACTTCCGGGCCTGCCAGATATGCTCTCAATGCCTCACCTCTTTAATGAAATCTTGCACCGCAGCAGTTGCGGAACCATATGAAGCCTATGGCTGATTCAAGGCGCAACCGCCATAGCTGGGCGCATAATTTACGAAATCGCGAAATAACGGCGATTGCCGTTCCCGGTCAACGACGAGGCGCGTATAGTTCCCTTCGGACCGAATGGCGCTCTCTGTCCAGGACAGGTGACGGAATTTGTGGGGTATAGAAAATGCAATCTTCTCTTGAGGCCGTTGCCGCCTCGACACAGGACGACCAGGGCAATTGGCCGACGAAACAAAGCAAGATCCTCGATTGGCTTATGAACGATGTCCGCGACCAGCGATTCATCGACAATATCCTCGTGGAACTCTGCGAGAAAATGCGGGCAATCGGAGTTCCGGTCGCGAGAGCGACGATGCACTTCCGAACGCTGCATCCGCAATGGCTGGGGGCGAGAATTCTTTGGCGCACCGGCATGAAGGAGGCCGATATCGCGACCTTCAGCTATGGGGTCGAGAACACGCCGCAATTTCTGGCAAGCCCTATCAATGAGATTTTCAATGGCGCGACGGAAGTCCGGAAAAATCTCGAGGTCTGTGAAAAGTCGGAGCTGAAATATCCACTATATAAAGAAATGCAGGCGGAAGGACTGACCGACTATATCGCCTGGCCGATCTACCACACGCTCGGCAAGCGCCATATCGTGACCTTTGCCTCGGATGCTCCGGGCGGCTTTGCCGAACAGCACATCACTTTCTTGAAGGACCTGTTGCCGGCCCTGACAATGGTGACCGAGATCCGGTTGAAGAACATCATGGCCCGCACGCTGCTGCGGACCTATGTCGGACCGCATGCCAGCGAGAAGATCCTGGCTGGCGCCACGACGCGCGGCAGCGGCACCACGGTCGGAGCCGCGATCCTCATCTGCGATCTGCGCGACTTCACCACCATCTCTGACATGTGGCCGCGTGACGATGTCATCGAATTGCTGAATGGTTATTTCGACGCGATGGTCGACCCGATCGAAAAGCATGGCGGCGAGATCCTCAAATTCATGGGCGACGGCCTGTTGGCCATTTTCCCGTTGAGCGATCCGAATGCCTGTCACAATCTGCTTCTTGCCATCAGCGAGGCACAGGCAAGCGTTGCCGCACTCAATGAGGAAAACCGCAAGCATGGCCGTGAAATTTTGCGCTACGGTGTCGGCGTGCATGTCGGTGACGTAATGTATGGCAATATCGGCTCACGCACTCGCCTTGATTTCACGGTCATCGGTCCGGCAGTCAATATCGCTTCACGGTTGGAGTCCTTGACGAAGGAGGTCAAGCGGCCGGTACTTCTGTCCAAGGCCTTCGTCGACATGGCCGGCTGCAGGCGGGATATGGAAAGCCTCGGCTCCTTCCCTCTCAAGGGGCTTGGAGAACCGGTCGATGTGTTCGCCTTTGCCGCCAAGGAAGTCTTGCTTCAACATGGTTGACGGGTAGGCAGGGCGAGCTTTGCCCTGCAAATCCTCGATTTTGTACGGCGCGATTCAGTCGGTTGCAAAACGTGAAATGGCCAAAGGGTGCCGTGGCGGAAGGACTTCCCTATATTGTGAAGTGGATCATGACGATAGCCGCCTTAATTTGGGGATCGTTCTGCGCGTACGAACGTTAAATGAGGGTTGATTCTATCGGCTCTACCACGAGGGTGTTTGCCACCCATAATACTCTGACAAGGAGAAAACAGATGAGAAAAATCCTGACCCTGGCGTTTTCAGCGGCGTCGTTGATCGTTGCGGGCACCGCTGCGGCGCGCGCAGCCGACATGCCGGCGACCTATAGCGAGGAGCCGGATGACCGCAATGGCGTGAAAATCGGCTATCTCGAATGCGATATCGGCGGCGGTGTCGGCTACGTCCTCGGCTCTGCCAAGGAAATGGATTGCACCTTCCATTCGACAGTCGGGCATTCGCGTCGTGTCGATCACTATACCGGCGCGATCCGGAAGATGGGCGTCGATCTCGGCTTTACGACCCGCAGCCGGCTCGTTTGGCTCGTCTTCGCGCCGACAGCCGGCTACCATCGTGGTTCTCTGAGCGGCCTTTACCAGGGCGCTACCGTTGAAGCCACTGTCGGCGCCGGCGTGGGCACGAATATCCTTGTCGGTGGCACCGCCGGCTCCATCCACCTTCAGACCGTGAGCGTTACGGGTCAGCTCGGCTTGAACGTTGCGGCTACCGGTACGTCGGTCACGCTGACGTCGGTCGATTGAGTGTTTTGCTTAAAGTCTTGACCATTGAATATGGCCGCTCCTGCCTGGCGCTGGAGCGGCCTTTTCTATCGGGGCGGCGACAGCCGGCTTCGCAGACTGACGCCATGCGCGCAAAATCGGTTTATCCATGTACCCTCGCGGCGCTATAGCTATGTAAACCCTAGAGATTCTTCGGAGCCAAATTCATGACCGATACCGTCACCGATCGTTTTCTTCGTTATGTCGTCGTCGACACGCAATCGGACCCGTCTTCGGTCACGCAGCCTTCCACTGCGAAGCAGAAGAATCTCGGGCGCATCCTGGTAGAGGAATTGCTGGCGATCGGGCTTGCCGATGCACATCTGGACGAGCACGGCTATGTCTATGCCACCATTCCATCGAATATCGACAAGCCGGTTCCCGTCATCTGCTTTTGTTCCCACATGGACACAGCGCCGGATTTTACCGGCACGAATGTCAAGCCGCAGATCGTGCGCGACTATTCCGGCGGTGATATCCGCCTCACGGGCGACCCGCAGCAGGTCATTCGCCTTGAAGAACACCCTGCCCTGCGCGATCAGATCGGCAACGACATCATCACCTCGGACGGTACGACGCTGCTTGGCGCGGATGACAAGGCCGGTCTTGCCGAAATCGTCGCAGCCGCCAAATATCTCGTCGAGAATCCTGATATCCGTCACGGCACCATCAAGCTTCTGTTCACGACGGACGAAGAGATCGGGCGTGGTGTCGACAAGGTGGATTTGAAGAAGCTGGGAGCGCAATTCGCCTATACGGTTGATGGTGAAACGGCGGGGCATATAGAAGACGAGACTTTCTCGGCCGACAGTGTCGAGGTTATCATCCATGGCGTCGCCATCCATCCAGGCTTCGCCAAAGGAAAAATGGAAAATGCCATCAGGATTGCCGGCGGGATCATCGACAGGCTGCCGAAGAACATAGCTCCAGAGACGACGGACGGTCGCGACGGCTTCATCCACCCTACCGGCATCAGCGGCTCGATGGAGAAGGCTTCACTCGGCTTCATCATCCGCGATTTCGACGAGCAAGGCCTTGTTGACAAGGAGACTATGCTGGAGGCGATCGTCAAGGATGTCATGAAAGCCTATCCCGGCTCCTCGCACACCTTCACCGTTCGGCATCAATATCGCAACATGAAGACGATTCTCGATCGCCATCCGGAAATCGTCGAAAATGCTATCGAGGCCATCCGCCGTGCCGGTATGACGCCAGTGCGCGGCAGCATTCGCGGCGGTACGGACGGTTCCAGGCTTTCCTTCATGGGACTGCCCTGCGCCAATATCTTTGCCGGCGGGCATGCCTTTCATTCGCCGCTGGAATGGGTAAGCCGGCAGGATATGGAAAGAGCCGTAAAGACGCTTGTAGAGTTGGCCAAGGTGTGGGCGGAGCGCTCCTGAAAGCTTTCGAGAAAAAACCTCGTTCATCCTATAAAAGCCTAGTAACCCTGTCGCGAAATAGGTCACTTTGGCCTGTTCGGAACCAATCTCCTTGTCATTATGCAAGCCATCCGTGAATTTTTATATTGAAGCATTACTAAATTAGATTATTCTGTAGTGTAGTCTTGGGAGGAAAGGAGAATAGACAGGCCCCTTCATTCCAACTCTACGGTGCGCGCGCTCCGGCAATCAGAAACAGGCTGACAAAAGCCTAAACTGAAACGGGGTTTAGTCATGAGAATACAATCTTCACGGATGGCAATCGCTGCATCCGCTCTTCTTCTATTGACCTCGACAAGTTATGCAGAGCCCGGCGGCGGGACGGATCACGGCGGCAGCCGATCCGGAAGCAGCGGATTGGGTGTTGGCGTATCGGTCGGCGGCATCAACGCTGGTTTGGGCGCAGGGCTTGGCTCCAATGGGCTTAATGCCGGCGTCGGTGCATCGGTCGGCGGCACGAACGGCGTCAACGCCGGTGCGGGTGCTTCCGTATCCGGAACGAGTGGTGTGAACGCGGGCGTCGGCGCGTCCGTTGGCGGTTCCAACGGAGTGAATGCCGGCGTGGGCGCATCGGCCAATAGCAATGGCGTCAACGCTGGTCTCGGCGCTTCGGTTGGAGGCTCGAGTGGTGTCAATGCTGGCGCTGGTGTCTCCGTCGGCGGATCCGGAGTGGGCGTCGGCGTGGGTGTTGGTATCGGTGGGAGCGGTTCAGGCGGCAGCGGCGGTGGAACCGGCAGCGGGACTGGCTCGACTGGGGGTACCGGCTCCAGTGGAATGGGTATGGCAACCGGAGGCACAGGCGGCACGAGCGGCTTCGGGCTGGGCTCCGGCAATTCCGGCAGGGGATCGAGCACGCGCACGCTTGCCGCTTTCCGTACCATGTCGAGCGCTGAGCAGAAACGTATGCTGATTGCCTGTCGTCAGGTGACGGCATCCGGCAATTTCGATGCTGGTCTTGTCAGCCTTTGCCGGCTGCTGCGCAGTACGGCGAGCGCCGGCGGCCTATAGGCGGCTTTTCGTCGGGTGTCTCAACACCCCTTCGCTCGAGCATAAAAGTCTGCGCCCGTTGCCTCGATATCGGCAATGGGCACGGACATGCGTCCCAATTACCAGTCTACGCGGGCCACATTGTCGATCATCTGCCGGCTGCGGCGCAACATCATGCCAGGGGCATCCACCGCTCTGTTCAAAAGGTTGCGCGCGCCGGCAAGCGGATGAAATCCGACCCTTTCCTCCAGCACGGGAGGCGGATCGTCGTTTGCAAGCGGCGGAGTTGCCTCAGCATATTCCGGGTGACTTATTATCAGCGGATCCTGTGTTTCGCATTGCGGCAGGCAGCGGTCGAAATGTTCCACGTCACCGGATGACGCGATCCTGGTCTTTGCAGCATCGGAATGCGACGCAATGCGCTTTACCGGCAAATTGGTCTTGGTCATGGCAGCAAGCGGCGAAGGTTGCGGAATTGGCACTGCCATCTGCGGCTTTGCCGGGCTCGCATCAATCGCTAACTGTAAATGGTTCACGGCAAGCTGCGGTGCGGGTGCTGGGCGATTGATAACGATGCGGCCGCTGTCGTCGATGAATTGTATGGTGCGGTCGACGGGGCCGGTTTGAACAATGACATAAAGAGCACCGACAACGGTGCCACAAACAGCAAGCCCGGAACCCAGCCTTCGGGTCGTCTCGCTTTGACCATTCCACCATCTCATAGGCTGCGTATCCATCGACCGCTCCTTTTGACAAAATCCCAGATAGCCATTTTCATGCGAACTGTGGCGCGGCTTTTACCGAAACATGGCCAATTGCAGACCTTTTGCAAAGAAATGTTGACGAAGGCACTTTGCCTATCCGGGCGGTATGGATGAGCTGCGTTCAAGAGCCGCCATTCAGCCTGCCGTAAATCCTGTGACTTTTGCTGCGGCTCGTATGCATCAATGCCGGCATGATTTCTTCGACACGCTGGAGATCAGGCTAACATTCCGCTTCATAAGACTGTCGGAAGACCTGTGATGAAAAACTAGGCCCAGGCTCGATGGTCGGTCGGAATTCGCGGACAGCGAGTATAAGTCAAACGGGTTCCGTCACCGTAACCTGTACGCTGGGCACGACCTATACGATCTCCGTGGGCGGTGCCGACGCGAATGTTCCGCCGACGGCGAGAAAAATGGCGAAAGGCTCGGAGACGGTGACCTACGGCCTCTACAAGGATACCAGCCGGTCGCAGCCCTGGGGCGATGCCAATACGCCGGGCAGCACCGTCGCCGGAACGGGAACCGGCAGTGCTCAACTGTTGACAGTCTACGGCCGAGTGCCACCGCAGACCACGCCATCCTCAGGCACTTACACCGATACGGTCGTGGTGACGCTTACCTACTGACCACGAGCTTCCAACGAGCAGGTTCGGATGATCTCGGTCATAGCGAAGCGTGTCAGGCCGCGCTTGCGCCGCTCTGGCCGCGTCTCGAGGCGGAGATTGCCGTCTGTCCAGTCGTCTTCTCGGATGAGCAGACCAAATTGCGCCCGTTGCGCTTGGCTTGATAGAGCCGGTTGTCCGCAACGACGACCAGCTTTTCCCAATTTTCGAACATGCATTGCGCCTGCCAATCGACGCCGAAGCTCGCAGTCACCTTCAAGCCATGCTCATCGCTGACGACGGCTTGCGCTAATGTTTCCCGCAATCGCTCGGCCGTTGAACGCGCCGAGGCCTCGGTGACGTCACCCATTACGACGATGAATTCCTCACCGCCGTAGCGGGCGAATAGATCGGCGGCGCGCAGGCAGGGGCCTAGAATCTGCGCCGTCCTTTGCAGCACCATGTCGCCGACGGCGTGACCGTACCGATCATTGATCGATTTGAAATGGTCGATATCGAACATGATGATTGCAAAGCCTCGGGAGCCCGCTGTCGGGGTCGCGAGCAATTCCTCCACCGCATCCTCCAATGCGCGCCGATTGAGAAGGCCAGTGAGTGCATCCGTCTGGGAGAGACGCCTCAACTCCTCCGTCATCGATTTGCGCTCCATCTCCAGGTGCCGCTTGAAGCGTTGCTGCTCACGCAAAAGGTCAAGACGCAGGAACAGCTCCCGCATTTCACGTCCGGCGTGAGGTATCGGTGGTGGCGTCGTAAGGTTGCCGACGGCAATCTCGTCGATCTGTCGCATGACAGCCAGCATCGGCCGAAAGAGCGAACGCCTGAGCACGTAGGCCAACCCAATCACAACCGATACCGCCATGACGGCAAGCAGCGCGGAGATCAGCATGGCTCTCAGGGATTTCTGCTGTACTTCTCCAAGAGAATTCAATGCCGCGGTTTCGATGAGTTCACGCAGGTTCTCGGTCGATTTCATACCAGGCACGTATTTCGCTGTGAACTCTCCGGGTGTGAGCGCATCGCTCGCATTCGGATCAAAAGCGACGCGCTGAGCGTAAGGCAGCGCTCCGGCAAAGTAACTGACCGTCACCTGATCCAACAGCCTTGCCAGAGCCTGGGACTGCAATGTAACGGGCGCATAGGTTTTCAGCAGCGCATTCACTTCGAAAAGCCGGTTCAATTCGTTGTCGAACGCAGCTCTATAGTGGGAACGGGCCTGCCCCTGTGAGGCTAGCATCATAACGACATAGGAGCCCAGCCTTCCGGCACGCTCCCTAAGCGTTCCGGCCATCGAGGTCAGCATGACTTCGGCGCCTGTCTCGGGCGCCAGTGCAATGACCGATCGGCCGGCGACATCCCGGTAATCCTGGGCACGATCCGCTGCACGGAACATCGCCTGTATGGCGTCTGCGATCTTTGCGCCGCTGCGCTCGCCGCGTGGCAAGGCGGCCACTGCATCGACCGCCTGGCGGCCGCTCTCCAGCTGAGCCTTAAGCGCCATGAATGCGCTGCGCATTTCAGCGGACTGGTCTATTTCCGTTTTAAAGAGCGCTTCAAGCTTGGCGATATCCCTGTCGGTTGCTTCGCGGCTTGCTTTCAGATCGGCGGCAAATTGCGCTTGTTCACGCTCCGAAGCGCCCATCAGACTGTTTGCAGGACCGCGCTCTCTCGATATCGTCGCGGCCGCATGCAGCGCCGTATGAAAACGGCCGAATTCGATTACGCCGCGCTTGTAGTTGAGATAATCCGACAGGCTGAAGGCAATCGTCGAGCCGGCCATCATCAAGCAAACCATGATAACAGCTACCGCGCCGATCCATTGTAGCTGTTGAATTTTAAGCCGCGACAATAAATGCTCTCCAAAATCACCGTCTATTGCGGATTACATCAGATTTGATGGAATCTTCACTTAACGAACAGGCTTAAATCTTTCTCATGTTCTTTAAGTCCGCATATCCGAACAGTCGGCCTGATATGACAGTCTTCCGCACGCGGGATGACAGTTTTGTCGATCTTGAGCCGCAATTATATTGCGGCCGATTGCCGGCGTCGTGCTACGTGCATGCGATAGGAAAGAATAGTGCCGAAAATGCGTTCGCGGCGCGTATGGCAACTGCTTGATAGGGCAAGTCTAGTTTTGCAGAAAAATCGAAGGCATCAGGTTGGCCCGAGCCGAATAATGTGGCTGGCCGACGACATGGGATATCACCAGCGCATAGACCAGGATAGAGCCGACTACGATGACGATGCCGCTAATGGGAAGCCCAATTTTTGACTTGGGAGCCGGCGACGTATCCGGCGGATTCGCGCGGCCGGCCTTTCGGGTGGTTTGATCCGCCGTTGCAAGGGGAAGCTGCAGCTCCCTTTCCATGCGAGCCTGCGCATCAAGGTGCTTGCCGTATCTCGCTGCGGGCCGAAACTGGATGACTTCGCCCATTTCTCACGCGGTCCCTTTCACCGCTTTCGGTTATTGGCCATTTTCCTGGCTGTTGTCATTATTGCCGTAGTCGACACGAACCACGACCTTTTCCGGTCGTTGCTCGCCATGCTGAACGATCACAGTCACGATACAACGATTCTCACGTGGCTTGACGGATAGGAGGCGTCCCTTGGTCGTCGACAGAACCTGATCCACCGCACTCGAGCAATCCTGAACATTGTAGGTGCTTTGAGCGATTTGACCTGCCATTGCGGAACCTGCAATCGAAATTCCCGCAAGTATCGTTAGGACCCTGATCATGCTTCCACTATACCTCAACGAATGCAAGGAAGCGACAGCAGTTCGCAACAAACCAAGTCTATTTGCGTCATCTTTCCAGCTGTGCGGCAGAAAGCACAGAGGTTAATATCGGTAGGCAGATATAGACTTTCATGATGAATTCATCGATGGAGATACGGCGCAGCCTGCCGCCCCGTCAAAGATTGTGCGCGATCGCGCAATCGAGATCAATCCGTTCGTCCCTGGGAGAACGATGCTTACTCTGGAAACCTCCCGGCTCGTTCTCAGGCCTTGGCAGGATAGCGACCGCGCTCCTTTTGCAGCCGTAAACGCGGACGCGCAGGTTCGGCAATATTACTATCCGAGCCTGCTCACGGCTGCCGAGACAGATGAACTGATCGATGAAGCCAACGCGCAGTTGGCCAACGAAGGTTTCGGCTTCATGGCCGTCGAGCGGAAAGCCGATGGCGCACTGATTGGCGGCGCGGGTCTTTCACGCCGTGGTCCGGAAGTTCCGGGCGATTTTCCATTGGAGATCGGTTGGATTCTGGGGCGTGCATACTGGCGGCAGGGTTACGCGGCGGAAATCAGCCGGCGTTGCCTGGATTTCGCCTGGCAAGAGCTGCAGGCTGATTGCGTGATCGGCTATACGTCGGCGATCAACATTCCTTCCCGCCGCGTGATGGAGAAAATTGGCATGATCTATGTCGAGGGCGGTGATTTCGATGACATCACCGTGCCGCCAGGCCATATTCTGCGACCGCACGTGCTCTACCGCATCGACCGTCCCAAGCAGAAAATCCATGAATGAACAGGAGTAAGCCGCGCCGAAAGCCTGCGGATCGGCCATCCCTATTCTTGCGTTCCCCGTCCTTTCACGCGAAATATTTGCCATGAGCATACCGACATCCCACCCCTTCGATTTCGATCCGACCTATGGCATGCAGCTTGCGCAGTTGCAGGCGATAGAGACGCCGGAAGCCCCGGCGGGCTTCGACGATTTCTGGCAGCAGCGCTACAGGGCGGCTCTCGCCGTCGATCCGCAACCCAAGCTTCGCCACAGCAAGCTGCGCCACGACAATTGGCACGTCTTCGATATCAGCTACGCGTCGGCAGGGTTATTTCAGATCAATGGCTGGCTGCTCATTCCCCGCAGCGGACAGGTGCGGCGCGGCCTCGTTGTCGGACACGGATATGGCGGAAGAGACCAACCGGAATTCGATTGGCCGGTGGAAGAAACGGCGATCCTTTTTCCCTGCTGCCGCGGGCTTTCCCTCAGCGCCAGCCCGAAAATCCCCTCGGACGCATCGGGCCATGTTCTTTGCGGTATCGAAAACCGCGATACCTATGTCATCGGCGGCTGCGTGGAAGACATTTGGCTCGCCGTCTCGACATTGGAGACCCTCTATCCGTGGCTTGCCGGCCATATCGGCTATAGCGGCATCAGTTTCGGTGGCGGCATCGGTGCCCTGGCAATTCCTTTCGATGCGCGGATCAGGCGCGGCCATCTCATCGTCCCCACTTTTGGCCACCGGCAGCTATGGCTGACACTGCCAACAGTCGGCAGCGCCCAATCGGTTCAGGCCTATCAGCAAAAGCACGGCAGCGTTCTCGATACACTGCGGTTCTTCGATGCTGCGATCGCCGCGCAGCGCATCACTGTGCCGATGCTTGTCGCACCCGCGCTTTTCGATCCCGCCGTCGCACCACCCTGCCAGTTCTCTGTCGCAAATGCGCTGCAGAAATTTAACGAAATCTTCATTCTGGATGCCGGTCACTTCGATTATGCTGGCGGCGAGCAGCAGAACGCAATTCTGCGAGACAAGGTCGGGCAATTCTTCAAGGTGCTATGAACCGCGAATACCTATGCTGGTACAGTCCTCGGCTGCATCGCGACATGGAGTTGCTGGTGTTCGGCCATGCCGGCGCCAAGGTATTGGTATTTCCCACCCGCGACGGTCGCTTCTGGGAATATGAGCAGGTCGGCATCGTCGCCAGCCTCGCGGACAAGCTGAATGCCGGACAGCTTCAGCTCTACTGCATCGAGGGACTGGCAACCGAAACCTTCTACGGTTTCCATCGCCATCCAGCCGAGCGCATTCGCAGACATAATGCGTTCGAGGAATATATTCTCAACGAAGTCCTGCCGCTGATGGCGCAGAAGAACGGGCACGAGTGCACCATCGTTCACGGCTGCAGCCTCGGTGCTTTCCAAGCTGCGAGCCTGGTCTTTCGCCACCCTCACCTCTTCCGCAAGCTGGTCGTCTTTTCCGGCCGTTACGACCTGACGACGAATGTCGAATCCTTCACGGATCTATTCGACGGTTATTACGACGACGATATCTATTTTCACACCCCGACGCATTTTCTGCCGAGACTTGCCTGCGAATGGCGGTTGGAGAGCCTGCGCCAGATCGACATCGTGATGGCGATCGGAGATGCCGATCCCTTCCTCGACAACAATCGGTATCTGAGCCACTTGCTAGCCGACAAGCGGATCGATCATCGGCTGCATGTATGGGATGGGCGCGCCCATCAGGCAGGCGCATGGCGGCGAATGGCGCCGCTCTACATCTAGCGAAAGCGCATTTCCGGTCGCTCAAGCAAGCCCGACCGGGATCGGCCGTAGCACCTTGTGCGTGCCGTAATCACGCTCGTGAGATTTGCGATGCTGCCGTTCGGAGCTTGCGGAAAACTCGACAAGAATACGTTCCATCATGCCATCCGGATAAGTGCCGGTGTCCTCGGTTGCTACTTCCGATTGGGCAGTCACGATCTTCATATTCATTTATAGTCCTCCGGCTCTGCACGGAAACCCTTGATTCCAATATCTGTTCCATTAGTATCTCAACAATTGTTAAAAAATTAACTACGTTCGTTAATCAAATCAGTCCACAGATCCTAAAGCTTGAACGGGTGAGTGGATTGGAACATTCTCGCAATCGTGACGTTCAGTCTCTGATTTGATTAGGGGGATTGATGAACCGATCCAAATCGCCCTGGGCGTGGCTCCTCTCGTTGCCGGCGAAACTACAGACACCGATTTCGTTATAGCCAGCCGTCGAGGTCCGGAGGGACCTCGCGCGAGTTTGCAAGCCTTCGAGTAATCACTGTCTCATCGACGGTTAGATTGGAGCAGATCATGGTCCTCGTAATCACATCGATCATCCTCGCACTTATCGGTCTGGCGCTCGGCGGCGGTGGGCTGTGGCTTGCACTGCTCGGTGGAAGCCTTTTTTATCTTTTGGCCGGTCTTGCCTTCCTGGTAACCGCCATCCTGCTTTATACGCGGAAAGCCGCCGCGCTCTGGTTCTACGCGATCTTCGTGTTGGCAGCGCTTGGATGGGCGATATGGGAGGTCGGTTTCGACTGGTGGCAACTCGGCCCGCGCGGCGGGTTGATCATTCTGATCGGTCTGTGGCTATTGACGCCATGGGTCCGGCGCCCGCTGGGCTTTCGCAGCCTGGACGGCGTTCACTACGGGGCAAATCCCTGGCCGCTCGCGATCCCCTTGATCATCGCCATCCTCGCGGCCGTCTATTCGATGACGACCGATCCGCACGATCTTTCCGGCGATTTGCCGACGGCAACAGCCGCAAATGCCCCGATGGGCGGCGATGTGCCCGATGGTGAATGGCATCAGTATGGCAGAACCTCCTTCGGCCAACGTTATTCGCCCCTCGATCAGATCAATGCGCAGAATGTCGCGAACCTTAAGGAAGTCTGGCGCTATCAGACCGGCGATGTGAAGCGTCCCGACGACATTGGCGAGACGACCTATCAGGTCACGCCGCTGAAGATCGGCGACACGCTCTACATCTGCACACCCCATAGCCTGGCGATCGCCATCGGTGCGACGGACGGCAAGGAAAAATGGCGCTACGATGCCAATGCCGGCATGAACCCCAACCGCCAGCATCAGACCTGCCGCGGCGTTTCCTATTACCATGACACGGCAGTTGCCGCAGGCGCGCCGTGTGCCGATCGCGTCTATCTGCCGACCTCGGATGCCAGGCTGATCGCGCTCGATGCCGCCGACGGCAAGGTTTGTCCGAGTTTTGCCAATCAGGGCACCCTGCATCTTGAAACCGGCATGAAATACAATCCGGCGGGCTATTATTATTCGACCTCGCCGCCCGTGATCGTCGCCGACAAGATCATCATCGGCGGCGCGGTGAATGACAATTACTCCACCCAGGAGCAATCCGGCGTCATCCGCGCCTTCGATGCCCGGACCGGCGCACTGCTCTGGAACTGGGATTCGGGCAATCCCGATCAGACGGCGCCGCTGCCTGCCGGGCAGACCTATACGACCAACTCACCGAATAGCTGGTCGGTTTCCAGCGCCGACGAAAAGCTCGGCATGGTTTATGTTCCGCTTGGCAACCAGACACCCGACCAGCTGGGCATGGGCCGCAGCGCCAATGTCGAACGCTTCTCCTCCTCGGTTGTGGCGCTCGATATCAATACCGGCCAGCTCAAATGGGTGCAGCAATTTGTCCATCACGATCTCTGGGACATGGACGTGCCGGCCCAGCCCGTGCTCGTCGATCTGACCAAGGCCGACGGCAGCACGGTTCCTGCGCTGGTCGCCTCGACCAAGCAGGGCGATATCTACGTGCTCGATCGCCGCACCGGCGCGCCGATCGTTCCCTTCAAGGAAATTCCCGCTCCCGGCGGCACGATTCCCGAAGATCACGCCTCACCGACACAGCCGATCTCCGATCTGACCTTCTCGCCGCCGCCCTTACAGGAAAAGGACATGTGGGGCGTCTCGCTGTTCGATCAGCTCGCCTGCCGTATCTCGTTCCATCAGCATCAATATGAAGGCCGCTACACACCGCCTTCTTTGCGCGGCTCCATCATTTTCCCCGGCAATTTCGGCACCTTCAACTGGGGCAGCGTCGCCGTCGATCCCGAGCGGCAGATCATGTTCGGCATGCCGACTTATCTCGCCTTCACCTCGCGACTGGTGCCGCGCGCCGAGATCCCGCCGAAGGGAGCCGGCGATAAGGGCAGCGAACAAGGCCTGAACCGAAACGAAGGTTCACCTTATGGCGTCTATATGGGTCCGTTCGTCAGTCCGCTCGGCATCCCCTGTCAGGCACCGCCCTGGGGCTATGTCGCCGGTGTCGATCTGAAGACCGGCAAGATCGCCTACAAGCACAAGAACGGCACCGTCCGCGACATGACGCCCCTACCCCTACCGTTCAAGGTCGGCGTTCCCGGCATTGGCGGGCCGATCGTCACTAAGGGCGGAGTAGCGTTCCTTGGGGCGGCGGTGGACGATTATCTCAGGGCCTATGACGTAACGACCGGAAAACAGCTCTGGCAGGCGCGTCTACCGGCGGGTGGCCAGGCGACGCCGATGACCTATACCGCCAGCAACAGCAAGCAATATGTCGTCATGGTGGCCGGTGGTCACGGTTCCGTCGGAACGAAACCAGGCGACTATGTGATCGGCTATACGCTGCCATGAGCTGATGATGGAGCGGCGCTAAGCCGCTCCTTCTGCCGATGCCCCGGCTTAGCGCCTGGAAGAGCCGAAGTTGCTCTCAGCACCATCGTCCCCGACGTCCACGGGAGGTTCCCAGCCGAAGACGCTGCGGCCGCCATAGGAGAAGGAGCGGTCGAATTCGCCGGCTACGATCTCCTTGAGATCGGGGCCGGTGACATAGCGCTCCAGTATTCTCGATTGGTCATCCAGGCGCTTCAGCGCCGATAATTCTTCATCGCGACCGAGACGCCCTTTCCTGACCGCTGATTTCATCACGTTGATGGTCTCGTCATAGACCTTCAGCGGCACGGGAAAGGGATGCCGGTCTTTGCCGCCATGGGCGAGCGAGAAGCGCGCGGGGTCGGAGAAGCGACAGGGTGCGCCGTGAACAACTTCGGCGACCATTGCCAGTGCCTTTACCGTGCGCGCGCCGACGCCGGGCGTCAGAAGCAGATCCTCGAAATCCACCGGACCACGATCGGCAGCCGCGGCGAGATTTCCGTGCAGGCGCCGCATGTTCACATCTTCCTGACGCACGTCATGATGTGCCGGCATGACAAGATATGGCAGCATGGGCTGCGCTTCTTGTTTGCCGATTGCTGGAACTTTCCCTTCCAGGGCGTTGAATTCGCGGACGATTTTATCTGGCCCCAAGGAAGCGAGCAAATCGAGCTGACCGTTGCGGGAGTGGCCGGCGCGTCGATCGGCGAGATTGATGATCTCGCCCTGCTCGCGCCCCTCGATGGCGGAGTGTGGCGAATCCAGGAAGTTCGTCAAACCCTCCGATAGCCAATGATACCGCCGCGCCTGCCGCCGTTCATCGTTCATGCCCTGCTGGATGACGACCCACTTGCCGTCATCGGCGACGATGAAACCATGCAGATAGAGATCGAAGCCATCCTGCACGGCCGCGCTATCCACCTTCGCGATCAGCCGGCTTTTCATGGCAAGGGACGCGCCGTCGAGGCCGACGCGATCGCCGATATGGATGAGCTCGTCCGGCGTCTTGCGCGACTGCGCACCGCGGCCGCCGCAAACGTGGATTCCGAGTTCGCCGGAAAGCGGCGTCAGACCGCGCTTCAAGGCACCGAGAACGCTTGTCGTGATCCCCGAGGAATGCCAATCCATGCCCATGACGGCGCCAAAAGACTGGAACCAGAAAGGATTGGCGAGACGGCGAAAGAGCTCGTCACGCCCATAATGCTGTACGATCGCTTCGGTGATGACGGCGCCCAGGCGCGTCATGCGATCGCCGAGCCAGCGCGGTACGCGTCCGCCATGCAGGGGAAGATCAGCTTTGCCGGCTCTCTGTGCCAAATCCACGACTCTCGTTCTTTACCGAGACATTGTAGTCCCGGCAGCGAAGATATGCCAATCGCAACGCTTAGCGATCATTGGAGGTGGTACTGTTGGATTGTGATGAGATTAGGCCAATACCGGTGCCGGTGCAAAATCCTGCATTGCCCCCGAAAAGGGCTTTGGCAATGGCGAGGCGTAGGAACTGCGCTTGCTGGTGGATAGTCCCAGAGACACCAAAGCTTCGGCCTGCTTGACCGCTGCGGCGACACCATCCACGACCGGGACGCCGTAAATCGACTGTAGTTCTCTTGCCAGATCGGTCATCCCGGCGCAGCCGAGGACGATGGCTTCTGCTCCGTCTTCGGCAAGCGCGCGCTCGATTTCCGCCCTCAGCTTTCCGATTGCACCCGAAGACGAATCTTCAAGCTCGAGCACAGGGATGTCGGAGGCGCGTACCTTTGCCCGCGCGCCCATGCCATAACGATGGACAAGATTGTCGATGAGGATGCGTGACCGCTCGAGCGTCGTCACCACGCTAAAACGCTGTGCCAGGAACCCGGCCGTCGCGACGGCCGCCTCGCAGAGACCGACGACCGGAACGTCGCAGAACATGCGTGCGGCCTCCAGGCCGGTGTCGTCGAAGCAGCAGATGATCGCGGCGTCATAACCTTCAGCCTGCCTCTCCTTCAGCTCGCGCAGCATGCCGGGCACGGCAATAGCTCCATCGTAATAGCCCTCGATCGAAGCCGGCCCCATCTGCGAGGTGGCGGCGATGATCTCGGTGCCGGGGCCTGCTACAGCACGCGCAGCGATGGCCGCCTTTTCCGTCATGGAAACGGTGGTATTCGGATTGATGAGCAGCAGGCGCATGATCTCAACTTTTCTTGGCTTGACGGCCGAGCATGGTCATGACCGCAAGCGCCAGCAGAATGATGGTGAAAGAGAAGAGCGTCGTCACCGTCCCGAGCGCATAGAGCACCGGCGTCGTGACGTTGGTCGTCATGCCGTAGATCTCGAGCGGCAGGGTGTTGTAGGTGCCTGATGTCATCAGGGTGCGAGCGAACTCGTCGTAAGACAGCGTGAAGCCGAAGAGGCCGACGCCGATCAGGCTCGGTGCGATCATCGGCAGCACGACATGACGGAAGGTTTGCCAGGAGCTGGCGCCAAGATCGCGAGCGGCCTCCTCATAGGCCGGCGAAAACCGGTTGAAGACTGCAAACATGATCAGCACGCCGAAAGGCAAGGTCCAGGTCAAATGCGCGCCGAAGGCAGAGGAATACCAGGCCGGCGCAATGCCGCCCTGCTGGAAGACGACGCCGATCCCGAGCGAGATGATGATGGATGGGACGACGAGGCTCGCAACCGTCGCATAGAACAGGAATGTCGATCCGCGGAACCGGCGGCGAAAGGCTAGCCCTGCCAGCAGCGACACAACGACGGTGACGATCATGACCATGACGCCAAGGATCAGCGAGCGCTGGAACGAGGCGCCGAAATCGCCGACCGCCTGCTTCTCAAAAAGATTGGCGAACCAATGCAGTGAGACGCCATTCAACGGGAAGGTCAAGCCGCCATCCGGCCCCTGGAAAGACAGGATGATGACCGCCGACAGTGGGCCATAGAGAAACAACACGAAGATCGTGAAGAAGATCGCGAGAACATAAAATTCCAGGCTGCGCTTTTCACGGTTCATCCTAGAGCTCCTTGCGGATATCGACGATACGCAGGATGGCGGCAACCATCAGCAGCACGACGATCAGCAGCACGACCGCATTGGCGGCGGCTGCCGGATATTGCAGCAGCGACATCTGGTTCTTCATCATCAGCGCGATGGATGCGCTTTGGCCGCCCGACATCACCTGCACAGTGGAAAAATCCGCCATGACGAGCGTGACGACGAAGATGCTGCCGATCGCCATTCCGGGCTTGGCCAAGGGGATGACCACATCCCACAACACCTGCCATCCGCTGGCGCCGGCATCGCGCGCGGCTTCAAACAGAGAACGGTCGATACGCATCAGCGTGTTGAAGATCGGAGTGACCATGAAGAGCGTATAGAGATGGACCATGGCGAGCACGACGGCGAAATCGGAATAGAGCAGCCATTCGATCGGCTGCGGGATGAGGCCCATCTCGATCAGCGTCGAATTGACCAGCCCGTTGCGCCCGAGCACCGGAATCCACGAGATCATGCGGATGATGTTGGACGTCATGAAGGGCACGGTGCAGACCAGGAAAAGGATCATCTGCGTCGACGTTCGGCGAATGTGAAAAGCCAGAAAATAGGCGACCCAGAAGCCGATGAAAAGTGTCAGCGCCCAGACAATTGCTGTGAATTTCAATGTGTTGAGGTAGGTTTTCCATGTAACCCACGAACCGAGCGTATCGGTATAATTCGTGGTTAGGAACGCCGGATAGAGGCCAGCGAAATCATAATCCCAGAAACTGACGATGCCGATCATCGCAATCGGCAACAGGAAGAAGAAGCCGAGAATGAGAAAGAGCGGCGTTGCCTGCAGATAGGAGACGGCCCAGCCGGGCACGGCAAAGCCGCGTCGGGCCTTCTGAGTTCCCTGCTCCGTATCCGAGGAAGCGATTGTCGCCATGGTCCGGCTTCTCCATTGATAGGATCCTCCCCCCGTATCGGACGAGGAGAGGAAATGATCGATCGCACCTAGGCAGCGATGAATTCGTTCCAGCGGCGGACCATGTAGCGATCCTCGTCCATGACCGAGTTCCAGCAGGCAACCGCACCCATGCGGGTTTCGAAGGAACCGCCATCGCGAACGGCGCCGGCCTTCTCCATCACCTTGCCTTCCGGAGAGAGGATATCGCCCTGAGCCGGCTTACCTTCGATCCAGTAACCCCATTCGTCAGCCGACATGAAGTTCTTGGCCGTTTCCATGCAGGCAGAGTAGTAGCCCTGACGGTTGAGGTAGCCGCCGACCCAGCCGGAGGTGTACCAGTTGATATACTCGTAAGCCGCGTCGAGCTGCGCACCCTTGAGATGCGAAGCAAGGCCGAGACCGCCGCCCCAGGCGCGATAGCCTTCCTTGAGCGGCTGGAAGGTGCAGGCAATGCCCTTGGAGCGGACAGCAGCGACCGCAGGCGACCACATGGACTGAATAACCACTTCGCCTGATGCCATCAGGTTGACGCTTTCGTCGAAGGACTTCCAGAAGGCGCGGAACTGGCCGTCGCCCTTGGTCTTGATCAGGAAGTCGATCGTCTTGTCGATTTCCGCCTTCGTCATGTTGCCCTTGTCGGCATATTTGATCTTGCCGGCGGCTTCCATGATCATCGCGGCATCCATGATGCCGATCGATGGGATGTTGAGGATCGCGGTCTTGCCCTTGAAAGCAGGATCGAGAATGTCGGCCCAGCTGTTGATCGGACGGCCGGTGAGGTCCGGGCGGATGCCGAGCGTATCGGCGTTGTAGATGGTTGGAACCATCGTCATCCACTGCGTCGGCTCCTTGGCGAACTTCTTGGAGCCCTGTCCTTCGACGAAGCCGACGGTGTGCGGCGCCGTGCCCTGCGCAATAACGCTATCCGGCTTCAGCTTGCCGGTGATGAAGAGCGGCACGATCTTGTCATAATATTTCAGCTTCTTGACGTCCATCGGCTGCAAGACGCCGGTCGGGAAGACCTTTTTGGCGATCCAGTATTCGATATCGGCGATATCGTAGCTGTTCGGCTGCGTCACCGCACGCTGCGCGGCGGCATCGGAATCGGTTGCGGTCATCTCGAGCGTAATGCCGAGATCGGCCTTGCACTTCTCCGCAATGGCATTGATGTTCGAAACGCCGGTACCGAACTGGCGCAGCGTGATGTTCGATTGCGCCCAGATGGTCGGGAAACCGGTGATTACGCCGGAGCCGGCCATAGCGCCGAGAGCGGCAGCGCCGGTCTTCAGCAGCGAGCGGCGGGAAATGCCCTTCGTGGTCTTCTCAGTCCTGGTTTCAGTCGTCATGTCAGTTCCCCTTTATTTAATGCTTCGGATTTTCATGCGGATATACGGCCGAGAAGGATTGCATCCTCCTGAGCCCAACTCAGCGAGACAGCATCGCCAACGGTGAGCGATTTAGTCGCATCGTCGTCATTGCTTGCGATGACGGTGAAATCGTCGCTGCCAGCACCGATAACGGTGATCTTCAGCGTTGCGCCGCGATATTCGATATTGGAGACGACGCCATTGAAGCCCAGCCCTTTGTCCGATGGCGGCGAAAGCCGGACGCGGTCGGTGCGGACCGCGATATCGACGGCTTCGCCGACGGCCCGGCCTGACCCGTTTACGGAGAAGCCCTGCCCTTCAGGCACGGTCATGGTGATCAAGCCTTCTTCGCTCGACGTTACGCGGCCGGACAAGACATTATGATCACCCATAAAGCGGGCAACGAAGGCCGTTGCGGGGTGTTCGAACACCTCCCGCGGCGATCCTGCCTGCTCGATCCGGCCGTCATTCATGATGACCATGATATCGGCAAGCGCCATCGCCTCTTCCTGGCTATGCGTGACATGGACGAAAGTGATGCCGAGCGACTTCTGCAGCTTCTTCAGTTCTGCGCGCATGCGGATCTTCAGGAAGGGATCGAGCGCCGAAAGTGGCTCGTCGAGCAGCAACGCTTCCGGATCGGTGATCAGGGCGCGGGCAAGCGCGACACGCTGTTGCTGGCCGCCTGAAAGTTGGGCCGGACGGCGTGTGGCGTAGGCTTCCATCTGCATCAGCTTCAGCATTTCGAGCGCCTTTGCGCGGCGCTCTTCCTTGGCAACGCCCTTCATCTTCAGGCTGAAGGCGACATTGTCGATAAGATCCAGATGAGGAAACAGCGCATAGGACTGGAACATCATCGCCGTGCCGCGTTTGGCGGGCGGGAAATCGGTAACTACGGTATTGCCGAGCCTGATATCGCCGGAGGAAATCCCCTCGTGACCAGCAATCATGCGCAAGGTCGATGTCTTGCCGCAGCCGGAGGGGCCGAGGAAACAGCAATAGGAACCCGCCGGTATCTTCAGGCTGATCGCATGGACAGCCGTGGTCGTGCCGTAGACCTTCGAAACGGACGCTATATCGATCTCTGCCGCTTTCGACATCATCTTCCCCTTTGGTTTGGGAAAGACACTGCATCAATCGTGCCAGTTTTGTCGGAGGTTGACTAACCGGCTGGAATTTCTGAATTTTTTCTCCGTAAATAAATTTTGCCTTCTGATAGGCAATTAGGAATCTGCACAGGAAATAGGCTATTGTGCGCGATTTATGCAAAATATTGTATACATTTTACCGGCTTATTTGCATCAGATTTCGTTTAACTTCCGCGCGAAACCTGTCTATCATTGCAGCCAGTTACTCAGGCTACCGATCATGAACTCTTCAACAGATGCGCTTTTGACGCCCAGCGACGCCACCGATAGCGGCGCGCAACAAATCCGCGAGGCCATTCGCGACGCGATCGTGGAGCGGCGGCTCGCACCGGGCACGAAACTGTCCGAGAGCGATGTTGGCGCTCTCTTCAACGTCAGCCGGACACTGGCACGTGCTGCCCTGCAGGCTCTTTCCTATGAAGGGCTCGTCAGCGTCGAGAAAAACCGAGGCGCTTTCGTCGCCTATCCATCGCCAGAGGAAGCCCGACAGATATTCGCCGCGCGCCGCCTGGTCGAACCGGGGATAGTGCGATCGGCGGCCGAACACATCACCGCGGCCCAGCTCGCACAGCTCCGGCAGCTCCTCGTGGAAGAAGGCCGCCTTATGGGAGAGCGGGGTCAATCCGCGCGCCGGGCCGAGATCAAGGCCTCGGGCGACTTCCATCTGATGCTGGCGGCCATTTCCGGCAATCTCATCATGCAGCGCTTCATGGAGGAGCTTGTTGCTCGCTCCTCGCTGGTGATTGCACTTTATGGACAGTCAAGCGCCTCCAGTTGCGGCCATTCCGAGCATGGGGACATCATCACCGCGCTGGAGCGCAAGGATGTCGACACGGCCTGTCATCTCATGCTGCATCATATCGCGCATATCGAAGCCGATCTTGACCTACGTGAGCGCAAAAGCTTCGGCCTGAAAGAGGCTTTCGAGCGGTAGGACATCCGCTGCCCAGGCATTTCGCGCGCGACTGGTGGCCATCGATTCATGGAGAAAAAATTGAGCACGATCGAAACTCTCTTTACCCGGGCCAAACTTGCCGACGGTTCCATCAAGGACATCGGCGTCACGGGCGGGCGGATCGTGTCGATGACCGAGACTGGAGCACCGATTTCTGCCTTCCAGCTCATCGACCTTGAAGGTGCCCTCGTCGTGCCGGGCTTCGTCGAAGGGCATATTCATCTCGACACCAGTTTTTACGGTGATGCCTGGATACCGCACAAGCCGTGCACCAACGGCTTCGACGTCCACGAACGTGTTGCCTTCCAGGCGCAAAACATGGCGCAGGCCGCGCCGATGGACGAAAGGGCCAGAAACCAGCTCGAACTCTGCATTGCCAACGGCAGCACGCATATGCGCAGTCATGTCATGGTGGACGGTTCCGTTGGACTGAAATCGCTGGAGACCGTGCTTGCCGTGCGCGAAGAATACCGCGACCTGATCGACATCCAGCTCGTTGCCTTTCCGCAAAGCGGCATTCTGAAGAGCCCCGGCACGCCAAAGCTCTTGGATGAGGCGATCGCCTTGGGAGCTGACCTTGTGGGCGGGCTCGATCCGGCAAGCTTTGACCGCGATGTCGAAAAACATCTCGATGTGGTTTTCGGCGTCGCCGAGAAGCATGGCGTCGATGTGGACATCCATCTTCATGACGGCGGCACGCTCGGTTTCTTCACCATCGAGCAAATCTGCGCCCGCACGCGCGGTCTTTCCATGGGCGGGCATGTCGCGATCAGCCACGCCTACGGACTTGGCGATCTCTCGATCGAAGCGGCCAAGCGGGCTGCGGCCCTCATCGCCGGGAGCGGTGTCTCCATCATGACGAATGCGCCAGGCGCCCATTCCTTCCCGCCCGTCGCCTTGCTTCGGGCTGCCGGTGTCACTGTTTTCAGTGGCAGCGACAACATCCGCGATTCATGGTGGCCCTATGGCGACGGCGACATGCTGGGCCGCGCGATGATGATCGGCTATCGGTCCGGCTTCTATACCGACGAGGAGCTGAAGACCGCCTTCGATGTCGTGACGGAAAGCGGCGCCAAGGCCCTGCGCCTGGAGGGTTATGGCTTGAAGATCGGCGCCAAAGCCGACTTCGTTACCTTGAAGGCGGAGCATATTCCCGAGGCGGTCGTCGCAGTGCCGAAAGGACGCGCGGTCTATAAGGCGGGCAAACTCGTCGCCAAAGATGGGGCCGTCGTGCGGCGCTGATCAGGCACCAGGACTAGGAATCGGCAGCCTGCTACCGCTTCAACTCTCGCTCGAATTTCTCGATCTGCTGCAGAACCCATGGGTCGTCGGCGGAATGTTGGATCGTTTCCTGTTCCGGCCGCCGTCTGCGACGTATCCAATCGATGAAGGCGCGAAGCAATCGCATGTGGGTATCCGAGTTTTTCAGTATCTGCGAGGCCCGGCAACCAGGCTCGAAAACCAATAGAAGCCGGACCTCGACGACCGCAAGGCGTTGCGGTGATTGCCTTTTTGCCCGTGGGAAAATGAACGCTGGCTGAATATATTGCACGGCACGATAGTTTCCTCGCATCTTTGCAGCCGCTAGGAGAGAGCCCGCAAACCAATCTCATTTCACGAATGAAGAGCTTTTTTACTTGAGCGTACCGCTATCGGCAAAACTGACCTAGCCGGGAGAGAAGACGACCGTTAGACAATGCCGCGTCGCTTCCGATTTCCCCGGAGCGGCACAAGCTTAGCCTCGCCTGTGCGGGGCTTTTTTCTTTTCGGCCTATGCTTTGCTGCGTCGCGGCTCGCCGCCCGGTGCATAAATCGTGTCCTGCTCGAAAGGAAACACCGAGCCGCACCGGCAGCGCACCATATGCTTGCGCGGATCGGTCGATGGCCGTTCCGTGGAAAAGCCGCGCGGCATCTCGTCTATCTTGAAATCGCGGCTCGTCGCCCGACGATCGTCAGTTTCGGAAACTTCAGCAAAGCCGGTGTGGTCGCATTTCGCGCATTCCAGCTTCCGTGAATATCGATCTCTTGCGGCCATTCTCTTCCAGCCCGGGACTCACAACACGTTCCTTCTATCAGCGCTGCCGGTGCTCTTGAAGGCCGCAAACAACCTTCGTTACCGCTCGCTTTCCGTCCTTAAAAATTTAAGGGCTGGAAAAATGACCGTGCCAAGAAAAAGATATTGACCTGATGGCAGATGTCAGACCAATTTACTGTCCCATGACAAAACCCGTGCTTACCCCTCTTCCTTCCATCGACCGGACGCAGCAAGTCATCGAGGCGCTGTCGACCTTCATCGAATCGTCCAAGCTGCAGGCAGGCGACCGGCTTCCGACCGAGCGCGAGCTGATGACCGCGCTTTCCGTGGGGCGCTCCACCATTCGCGAGGTGATCACCTATTTCCAGGCGCTCGGCGTCATGGAGACGCGCAAAGGCAGCGGCACCTATTTGCTGAAGCCGGTTTCGAAGGCGACGATCCATATGCCGCTTTCCTTCAACCCGTCACATCTGCGCGATGCGCTGCTGCAGACGCTGGAGGTCCGCCGCGGCATTGAATGCGAGGCCGGCATGGTGGCTGCGAGAAAGCGCACCGACGAAGACCTCGTCATCATCGAAGAGAAACTCAACGAGATGGAGCGCGTCCATATGGCCAAGGGCACATCGGGGCCTGAGGATCTTGCCTTCCATCTTGCCGTCTATGACGCCACGCATAACCCGCTGTTCCGGCAGCTTCTCGAACAGATGAGAGAAACCTTCGAGCGCTTCTGGGAGCATCCTTTCGATCGGCAGGATTTTGCTCGCCGCTCCTTTCCCTATCACCGCACGCTGTTCAACGCGATCGTCGACCAGGATCCCGAAGCAGCGCGCGCCGAAACACTGAAAATTCTCGACGTCGTCGAGGAAGACATCAAGGAAATGTCCCAATGACCGACGGGCTAGAGCCGTTCGAACTTGCATCCCTTATTACAGCTCACGACGACGGCAATTTTGCCGAAGCCGTCGTACCGCCGATCTTCCAGACGTCGCTGTTCACTTTCTCGAACTATGACGAAATGATCGCCTCCTATCGCGGCGAAAAGGTGCGGCCGATCTATACGCGCGGTCTTAACCCGACGGTGCGCATGTTCGAGGAGATGCTGGCGAAGCTGGAGGGCGGCGAGGATGCGCTCGGTTTTGCCAGCGGTATGGCGGCGATCTCATCTGCAGTGCTGAGTTTTGTCGAGCCGGGCGATCGGATCGTTGCGGTCAAGCATGTCTATCCCGATGCCTTCCGCCTCTTCGGCACGGTTTTAAAGCGCATGAAGGTGGACGTGACCTATGTCGATGGTCGCGACGAAGAAGCGGTCGCTAAGGCGCTTCCCGGCGCCAAGGTGTTCTACATGGAAAGCCCGACGAGTTGGGTCATGGAAGCGCATGATGTCGGCGCGCTCGCTGCACTCGCCAAACAGCACGGCGTCGTCTCGATGATCGACAACAGTTGGGCAACTCCCTATTTCCAGCAGCCGCTGAAGCTCGGCGTCGATCTCGTCATCCATTCCGCTTCCAAATATCTCGGTGGGCACAGCGACGTGGTCGCGGGTCTCGTTGCCGGCTCGAAGGAGATGATCGCTCGCCTGAAAGCCGAAGCCTACCCCTATCTCGGGGGCAAGCTCTCGCCGTTCGACGCATGGCTCCTGATCCGCGGCCTTCGCACCCTGCCGATTCGCATGAAGGCGCATGAGGCGGCGGCGCTGACCATCGCCAAACGCCTGCAGGAGCTCGATGTCGTTGAGCAGGTCTGCCATCCGGGCCTGGCCAACCGTCTGCCATCCGGCCTGAACGGCACCTCGGGCTTGTTTTCTTTCATCTTCCGCGACGGCGTCGATATCCGCGCCTTTGCCGATCGCCTCACGCTCTTCAAGCTGGGTGTGAGCTGGGGCGGACATGAGAGCCTGATCGTGCCGGGCGAAGTCGTGCTGCAGCAGAAGGCGCAGCCGAATTCGGCGCATACTTTTGGCATCAATCCGCGCTCCGTACGTCTCCATGTCGGCCTCGAAGGAACCGAGGCCCTGTGGAAGGAACTCGAGGAGGCAATCGCCGCCGCCTCGTGACATCGTCAATCTGAGAGGAAAATCCAAAAAGGGGAACCAACATGAAAAGACTGATAACGGCAGCACTCTTTACCGCTTTGATGGGCGGCACCGCCTTTGCCGATACGACTCTGAAGCTCGTGGAAGTCATCACCAGCCCGGAGCGCACCGAGACGCTCAAGTCGATCGTCGCAAAGTTCGAAGCCGCGAACCCAGGCACCAAGGTCGACATCATCTCCCTGCCCTGGAACGAGGCCTTCCAGAAATTTGCCACCATGGTCTCTGCCGGCGATACGCCCGACGTGATGGAAATGCCGGACACCTGGCTCTCGCTCTACGGCAATAATGGCATGCTCGAAAGCCTCGAGCCATACCTCGCCAAGTGGGAACATACGAGTGAACTGACGCCCCGCGCGCTTCAGCTAGGTCGGGATGTCAAGAACACCGCCTATATGCTGCCCTACGGCTTCTATCTGCGCGCCATGTTCTACAACAAGAAGATCCTGAAGGATGCCGGCGTCGCCGAGCCGCCGAAGACGATGGACGAATTCGTCAAGGCATCCGAGGCGATCTCCAAGCTGCCCGGCAAATACGGCTATTGCATGCGCGGCGGTCCGGGTGGTCTCAACGGCTGGATGATCTTTGCCGCCTCCATGGCCGGCGACAACAAGTACTTCAAGGATGACGGCACATCGACGATGAACACCCCCGGCTGGGCCAAGGGCATCGAATGGATGGTCGATCTCTACAAGAAGGGTTATGCGCCGAAAGATAGCGTCAACTGGGGCTTCAACGAAGTCGTTGCCGGCTTCTATTCCGGCACCTGCGCCTTCCTCGATCAGGATCCGGACGCCCTGATCGCAGTCGCCGAACGCATGAACAAGGATGATTTCGGCGTAGCGCCGCTGCCGAAGGGTCCCGATGGCAAGTCCTTCCCGACCATCGGTTATGCCGGCTGGTCGATGTTCGCGACAAGCCAGAACAAGGATCTGTCCTGGAAGCTGATCGCGACCCTTGAGGGCAAGGAAGGCAACCTGGAATGGAACAAGAAGATCGGCGCCTTGCCGGCCTATACGGCCGCGGAAAAGGACCCCTTCTATGCCGGCGATCAGTTCAAGGGCTGGTTCCAGGAACTGGCCGACAAGGACACCGTGCCCACTGTCATGCCGACCTATCTTGAGGAATTCGCCTTCTTCAAGGATTCCCTCGCCATCAAGACCTCGCAGCAGGCATTGCTCGGCGATATCGCGGCGAAGGATCTGGCCGACCAATGGGCCGATTATCTGACCAAGGCCCAGCAGAAATTCCTGGCCAAGAAATAGAACGCACATGTGGCGGCGGAGCGATCCGCCGCCATCTCTGCCCAATTGAAACAGACGGCGTTCGAACGCCGCGAACGGGAACTCTTGCAGATGACTTCGATCACCGACACGCTCGACAGGCGTCACGACCGCAGGCCGTGGCTAAAGCGCCTCGCCGACGCCTCGGAGCCCTATCTCTACAGCGCCCCTGCCCTCATCCTCATCATCGCCGTGATGCTGGTGCCGCTGGCAATCGGCATATCCTACGCCTTTCGCGATATTCAACTGCTCAATCCGTTTTCCGGCAGCTTCATCGGCCTGGAACATTTTCGCGATCTCTCCAAGGATAAGGCCTTCTACTGGGCACTGAAGAATACACTTTGGTGGACGGGCGCCTCCGTGGTGCTGCAGTTCATCTTCGGGCTGATCCTGGCACTTCTGTTGGACAAACCTTTTTTCGGCAGATCGATCGTTCAGGCGCTGGTGTTCCTGCCCTGGGCCGTTCCCTCGTTCCTCGCCGGCCTCAACTGGTCCTGGCTGTTCAACCCGGTCATCGGACCGATCCCGCATTGGCTCTATGCTATGGGCCTGATGAGCGAGCCGGGCAATATTCTCTCCGATCCGAACTACGCGATGTGGGGGCCGATCATCGCCAATGTCTGGTGGGGCATTCCTTTTTTCGCGATCACGCTCCTGGCAGCCCTTCAGGCGATCCCGCGCGATCTTTATGAGGCGGCTTCGATCGACGGCGCCGGCTGGTTCGAGCGCTTTCGTTCGATCACGCTTCCTTTCCTGGCGCCGACCATCGCCATCACGATCCTCCTACGAACGGTCTGGATCTCCAATTTCGCCGATCTCATCGTCGTCATGACGGGCGGCGGCCCGGCGGATCGGACGCAGATCGTTGCGAGCTACATCTTCACCCAGGCCTTCAAGCGGCTGGATTTCGGCTATGCCTCGGCCATTGCCCTGGTGCTGCTGGTCCTCCTGCTTGCCTATTCCATGCTGATCATCCTGCTGCGGCAGACCCTGCTGAACAAGGATTGAGCCATGAGACGATCCGTCCTTCCCACCATCGCGCATCGACTGGCCATTCTTTGCTACGTTGCCTTCGCACTCTTCCCGCTCTTCTGGCTGTTGAAGGTCTCGGTGACGCCGAATGATCTGCTCTATACCGAGGGTGTACGCATGTGGCCGTCGCGCACGACCTGGGAACACTATGCCTTCGTGCTGCAGCACAGCGACTTTCCGACCTTCTTCAAGAACAGCCTGATCGTCTCCGCCTCGACGGCGATCGCGGTGACCATCTGTGCGTCGCTCTCCGGCTATGCGCTCTCGCGCTTCAATTTCCGCGCCAAATACTGGATCGTGGCGCTGATGCTGCTGACGCAGATGTTTCCGCTGGTCATGCTGGTAGCGCCGATCTTCAAGATCCTGACGCCGCTGCACTTGACCAACAGCCTGACCGGCCTTGTCATCGTCTACACGGCTTTCAACGTGCCTTTCGCCACCTTCCTGATGCAATCCTTCTTCGACGGCATTCCGAAGGATCTGGAGGAGGCTGCCATGATCGACGGCGCGACGCAGTTCACCGCCTTCCGGCAGATCATCCTGCCGCTGACCTTGCCAGGCATTGCCGCAACGCTCGGCTTTGTCTTCACCGCCGCATGGAGCGAGCTGCTTTTCGCGCTGATGCTCATCAACGGCAATCAAGCCGCGACCTTTCCGGTCGGGCTTCTCACCTTCGTCTCGAAATTCTCGGTGGATTTCGGGCAGATGATGGCGGCGGGCGTCATGGCGCTCATTCCGGCCGCGCTCTTCTTCCTGCTCATCCAACGCTATCTCGTGCAAGGCCTGACGGCCGGCGCGGTCAAGGGTTAGTCATATGGCATCGATCGATATTCAGAACGTCAAAAAAGCCTACGGCCACGTGCAGGTGCTGCATGACATCGATCTCAGGATCAAGGATGGGGAGTTTGTCGTTCTTGTCGGCCCCTCGGGATGCGGCAAGTCCACCCTGCTTCGCATGATCGCCGGCCTTGAGGACATCAGCGGCGGCGAAATCCGCATTGCCGACAATCGTGTCAACGAGCTGCATCCGAAGGACCGCGATATAGCCATGGTCTTTCAGTCCTATGCGCTATATCCGCATATGAATGTCGCCGGCAATATGAGCTACAGCCTGCGGCTGCGGAAGGTGGCCAAGGATGGTATTGCCACGGCTGTCGCCGGTGCGGCATCCAAGCTCGGTCTCGATCCGCTGCTGGAGCGCCGTCCGAAGGCGCTTTCCGGTGGCCAACGCCAGCGTGTCGCCATGGGCCGCGCCATCGTGCGCCAGCCGAAAGCCTTCCTCTTCGACGAGCCGCTGTCGAATCTTGATGCTCGTCTTCGCGAGCAGATGCGAGCCGAAATCAAGAAGTTGCATCGCGATCTTAAAGCGACCTCGATCTATGTGACTCACGATCAGATCGAGGCGATGACGCTGGCGGACCGCATCGTTGCCATGCATGGCGGGGTGGTTCAGCAGGTCGGCAGCCCGCTCGAACTCTACGACCGCCCCGCCAATCTCTTCGTGGCCGGCTTCATTGGTTCGCCCGGCATGAACTTTCTCGATGCGACTTACGAGGGCAATGCCGTCAAGCTCAGGGATGGCACGCTCGTTTCGCTTCCGGCGCCGCTTAAATTAGTAACCGCTGCGAAGATTTCGCTCGGCATTCGGCCTGAGCATGTCGTGTTATCGTCCGACCCGTCCGACATGACGGCCAATGTCGAACTTATCGAACCCACCGGCTTCGGCATCATCCTGCATCTTTCGCTGCACGGCTTTCCGTTCAAGGTATTCACCCTGGATCGCACTGCTTTGAGTATGGGAACGCAAGTGAACGTCTCCTTCCCGGCGCAGCATCTGCATGTCTTCGATGAGGATGGAAAAAGGGCGGCTTGACGGCCGCCCTGTCTGGAAATTCTCAGCTCGCAAAGGGCTCCGTCGGTCCGTTGGCCGGCTGTGTGAACCAGTGCGGCCCATCCGACGCCATATAGATGTGGTCCTCGAGCCGGATGCCGAATTTCTTCGGAAAGACGATCATCGGCTCGTTTGAGAAGCACATTCCGGCCTGCAGCACCGTCGTGTTGCCGCGCACGATATAAGGCTCTTCGTGAATTTCGAGGCCAAGGCCGTGACCGGCGCGATGCGGCAGTCCCGGCAGCTTGTAATCGGGGCCAAGCGAGTGTCTGGCGAGTACAGCGCGCGCCGCATCATCCAGGCTGGAGCAGGGAGTGCCCAGCTTTGCCGCGTCGAAAACGGCCTGCTGCGCCTCCCGTTCGATCGCCCATGCATCCTCGAAGGCGCTATCGCCGCTCTTCAGCTTGTAGGTCCGCGTCAGGTCGGAATGATAGCCGTCGATGCGGGTACCGGTATCCACCAGAATCACGTCATCTTCGCCAAGCGTCTGATCGCCGTCGGCGCCGTGCGGCAGGGACGTGGCTTCGCCGAAGGATACGATGCAGAAGGTCGAGCCACCATCGGCACCTGCCTCGCGATGCCGCCGATCGATGAATTCGACGACTTCCGACGCGTGAATTCCCGGCTTGAGTAAGGCATGAGCCTGCCTGTGTACGTCCAGCGTCAGGTTCATGGCATATTGAATGAGCGCGATTTCGGCCGGAGATTTGATGCGGCGCATACCGTTGATAATCGGCCCACCATTCACAAGTCTTTCAGCTCCAAGCTCGGCCGCCAGGGCGTTGTAGAAATAAAGCGGCATGCTGTCGTCGAGCGCCAAGATGCCGGCATTTCCGAGCAAGCGGGCGATCAATGCCGCGCTGCTCTCTTCCTCCTGCCATTCCAGGATTTCGGCCGGTAGATGCGGCAGGGTTTCCACCCTGCTACGCTCAAAGCCCGGTACGATGTAGTAGAGTTCTGTCGGCGTCACCAATGCGCCGAGAAACCGCTCGCTCGCATGCCAGACCAGACCGGTGAAATAGCGGAGGCTTTCGGTCGGCCCGAGCAGCATTCCGGCCCATCCCCTTGCATCAATCCGGTTTCGAAGGCTTGAAAGGCGCTGTTGTCTTTCCTCCGCGGTGATCCGGGGTACTGGATGTTGCCACGACATTCCTACTCTCCTTAATGATCGTCGCCCTGCATAGTGTGATTGTCGCAACATGCGGAGCAGCGCCGACACTATCGTTGCTGCAAGACTTATGTCGACAAGGAAAATACAAATATAATCACTTTCCCGAAAGGCTGCAGCCGCGTTCGATTGCTAAATTATCTGACAGCGCGAACACGGCTCCAGTGGTTCACTGCTCTCATCGAAGCAACCGATGGAGTATCGCCATGCAAGCCACAAACATCATCACCTCTTCCGAACCGGCCGGCGTTTTCCGCAAGGCTCGACGCTCGCCTTTTTCGGCGTTGCAGGACCTTGCACGCATGCTCGCACGCAAGATGGTCGAGCGCAGGAACCGCAATGCGCTTCTGGAACTGTCGGACGATCAGTTGAAGGACATTGGCCTTTCCCGCGGCCAGAATGGGAGCGATGTCCATATTTACAGTCGCTACTAAAAATGGCGCAGGATGTGCTAAGCTCCGCTGGTGCGACGGGCGTTAACGCCGGGATGGGGAAGTTCGGCATGTCAGAAATTTCGACCGCCTTGCTGCTGAAGACGAAAACCGTCGTCATCCGCGATATCGTCTGCAATGGCGAATGCCGGCATAAGAGCGGAGAGGAGTGCGCCCACAAAACGAGCCTCGTCTATCCCTATCGTGGCGTCTTCAAGCGCCACGTCGGCCAGAGTGATACCGTTGCGGAAGCAAACCAGGTGTTGTTCTTCAATAAGGGACAGGGATATCAAATCAGTCATCCCGTTGACGGCGGTGATTCCTGTCTCGATCTCAGCATAGACGAGAGCATCCTTCACGAGCTCGCGCCGAAAGAACAGGTTCAACCCGGTGAAAGCGTTATCTTTCGCCGCCAGCGCCGACGCATAGATCCGCGCGCGCAGGCGCTCGTGGCGATGCTTCGCCATGGGCTCAGCCGCAATATAGCCGAGAGCCTTGAAGGCGAAACGCTGGCATTGACTCTGGTGCGCCGTTCGCTCGGCGAGCGGACGTCGCATGCCGCCGGCGCAAGTTCCGGCCGGCAGAAGCTCGTCGATCGGGCAAAGCTCGTTCTGTCCTCCGATCTTGCCCGCCGCTGGACGCTTGCAGAGATCGCCAGGGATGTCGGCGTCTCGCCCGTCTACCTGACACAGGTCTTCCAGCAGGTAGAAGCCATCCCTCTTTATCGCTATCAGCTGCGGCTTCGGCTGGCACGCGCGCTCGATCTGCTCGCTTCCTATGACGACCTGACCATGCTCGGGCTTGATCTCGGGTTTTCCAGCCATAGCCATTTCAGCGCCGCGTTCAAACAGACCTACGGCCTGACGCCAGCGGAATTCCAGCGCTCCGCACAGTTGAAGCCCAAGCGCTACGCGGTTCGCTAAAGATTCCGACAGCGCCGACATGATGATCGGTGCTCTTATGATCCTGCCCTGGCAAGGGGATCGATCAGGAAAGGATCATGAGATGAAGAGAACCACATGTGCCGCTTGCGATTGCGAACTCGGCACCGAGACCATCAAGGTCAATCTCGGCGGTAAATCGGTGGAAGTGTGCTGCGAGGAATGTGCGGCCGCGTTGAAGGAGGCGGATCAATCGACATCTGCTGCTTCCGGAAGCAAGGAATAGCGAACACTGTGGAGAGAGCCGTCGCCAAGCGACAGCTCTCTCCATCTACGACCTGCGATCGACCTCGAATGTCGCTTGTTGTTACACTGGAAGTCGAACTTTAAGGCGACAATAGAGGAAATTGTAATGAAGCATTGCTGCCAGGCCATCAGCAAACTTCGTTCGCAATATTCCCCTTGCGGGAAAAGTTAGGAAACATATCGACGTATTGCATTCATAAGGTCGCATTAGCTTTTGCTGCAGTTACTCGTAGCGAAGGCATTGATTATGAACAAACGACTTATCGTCGCGGCTTTATTGGTAACGGCAATTGGCGGTGCAACCGTTTCAGCTTATGCAGCCGGTGCAGAAATCGAATCCCAGCAGCAAAAGCCTGCAGGAGCAGAGACCGCGCAACCGGGTCCGGTCGGCCCGCCATCGGACCGCTGGTATTTCCAGGACCGTCATCCCGAAGGGCCGATGATGGCCTCTGGCGGGGGTATGCCCATGCCCCCGGGGCCTCCACATAGACCGAACCCGGCCCTGATGATCGCGGAAAAATTGTCAGCGCTCGAAACCTTGATCGGCGTCCGCAGTAACCAGCTCGACGCCTGGCGGGATTATACCAGCGCCCTGATCGATCTCCTGGCTCCCGCAAAGAACGAGCTGCCAGACCTGCCGGCGCCCGACGACGATGCCGCGTCCCAGGCTGCCCATCAGAGCGACGGGCAAGCTCAACTTTTCGGAGAGCGCCTAGCCGATCGCGTACTGGATCGTGCCGCGAAGGCCAAGGCTCTCAAGGACAAGGCTGTGGCTCTGCGCAACATGTTGAACGCCGATCAGCTCACCAAACTAGCGGACGCGGAGCGCTCGCTCGTTCCCGGCCCGCATCCGTTCCACTGATCATCAATGGAGGGTCTTTCTGGGCGAAACCCTCCACCTCACCACGTCAGACCGTTTCCTCTCCGCTTCCAACCAATCGAGATCCCCCGGACGCCACTGTTGGTTGGAAGGAGCGGCCCTTCGCCGGGCCGAATGGTCCGGGAACGCCCCGCCCGGCGCTCCCGGACCAATGGCGTGTGAGCACTGCCATTCCTTCTTCGCAGGGGAAAAGCGATGGTCTCCCTCACGCTCCACGTCTTCCTGGCCCCAATCGAGGCCAGTGCATTGCATCAACAAGCCAGGGATGGAAATCTTGCCGATATGTTTGCGCTCAAACACGGGACCGTCGAATATTGCCATTGCCGCCATATTCGTCGGAACATTGACAGGCTGTGTCGTAGGGCCGGATTATAAGACACCCGACCTTGCCGTGCCGACGCATTGGGGCAGCAAGGCCACAAGCAAGCCCTCGCAAACCCCGCAATTGTCGCAATGGTGGAAACAGCTCAAGGATCCGACCCTTGATGCGCTCATCGCGGAGGCGATCGCCGGCAATCTTGACGTTGCGACAGCCAAGGCAAAGATCCGCGAAGCGCGCGCCACCTATCGGGAGCAGAGGGGCGCATTGCTGCCAACGGCATCGGCAACGGCTTCCGCGGCACGCACACGCACGTCGGCTGCAGAAGGCGGCACGACAGATGCAACCTTTTCCACATTGTATGACGGGGGGTTCGACGCCAGCTGGGAGCTCGATCTCTTCGGCGGCAACAAGCGCGCCGCGGAAGCGGCGAAATACGGCCTCGATGCTGCGGATGAGCAGCTGCGCGACACCATGCTGACCCTGATCGGCGATGTCGCATCCTATTATGTCCAGGCGCGTGAATATCAAGCGCTACGCGATCTGGCTAAGCGCACCGCCGCATCGCAGCGCGAAAGTGCTGCTCTTACCCATGCAGAATATCAGGCAGGCAGCGCCACCGGCGTCGATACCGCCAAGGCTGACGCGCTCGCTAACAGCACGGAGGCTGATATCCCAACCTACGAAATCTCCTATTCAGAAGCTGTCCATCGCCTGGGTGTGCTGCTGGGCAAGCCTCCGGCCACGCTTGAGGACAGGCTCAAGGGCAGCGGTCCGATTCCGAGCCCGAAGATGAATGTCTCCGTCGGCATTCCCGCCAATATCCTGATTTCACGGCCGGATGTTCGTCTGGCAGAACGGCAGCTTGCACAATATACCGCGAAGATCGGTCAGGCCGAAGCCAATCGTTATCCTTCGATCTCCCTGACCGGCGACATTTCATCGTCGGCAGCCAGTATCGGCGATCTTGCAAAGAAGTCCTCCATCGGATGGACATTCGGCCCGACTCTGACGGTACCGATCTTCCAGGGCGGACAGCTCAAGGCCGCCGTGGACGTCGCCAAGGCCGAACGGGATCAATATTTCATCGCCTACCAATCGGCTGTTCTTTCCGCCATGGAGGATGTCGAGAATGCTATCGTATCGCTGACCCAGGAACGGCTGAAGTACGACAAGCTCGTCTCCTCCAGCAGCTCCTACCGCCGGGCCTCGGACCTCTCGCATACGATGAACAAGGCCGGCGTTATCGACTTTCTCGACGTGCTGGATGCCGAACGCTCGCTCTATAGCGCTGAAGAAAACGTGATCCAGAGCAGAGCATCGATCGCTACCGACTATATTGCACTCAACAAGGCGCTGGGTGGAGGCTGGGACGGACAGGTCGATGTCTCCACGCCTGTCGTCGTTGACGCCGATACGGGTCCCCATCTGGCCAAGGTCAAATAATCTCATGCTGAACACCCTGGAACATAAGGCACCGCCGACCGTCAACCCGAAACGGGCCAAGGACGCAAGCCCTCTTCCCGCCAGAGCGCTGCCAAAGCGGAGCATCAGACCGCGGCACATGCTCTATGCGGGTCTCCTTGCCCTTGCCGTAATCGGCCTCCTTTCTTTCCGATACGGCTATTTCGGCAGGCAGACGACATCGGCCATCACGGCGCCGGTGATGCGGGGCAATGTCGAGGAAGCCGTGCTCGCATCCGGCACCTTCAGGCCGATCAAGCTGGTTGCGGTCGGTGCGCAGGTCTCCGGTCGGATCACGGCACTTCATGTCAAGCTTGGCGATACCGTCAAGAAGGACAGCCTTGTTGCCGAAATCGACTCGACCACACAGAGCAACGACCTGAAGACCGCTCAAGCTTCCCTGGCGAACGTTAGGGCACAGCGCCAGGAAAGCGAGGCCGATCTTGAAAACGCACAGACGACGCTTGTCCGCCAGCAGACGATATTCCGCAACCAGGCAGGCTCCAAGGCGGACCTCGACAGTGCGGAAGCGAACGTCAAGAAGATTACTGCCCAAATTGCAGCTCTCGACGCGCAAATCACATCCGCCGAAGTCGCGGTGGAAACCGCGCGCGCCAATCTTTCCTACACGCACATCACCGCGCCGATGGACGGCACGGTGCTCGCCATCGTCAACCAGCAGGGCCAGACGGTGAACGCGGCGCAATCGGCGCCGACGATCGTCATCCTCGGACAAGTCGATACGATGATCGTTCGCACGGAGATCTCCGAAGCCGATGTCGTCAAGGTCAAGGTGGGGCAACCGGTTTATTTCACCATCCTTGGCGATCCGAATACCCGGTATGAGGCCACATTGCAGTCGATCGAGCCGGCACCTGAATCGATCACCAGCGACAGCAGCATCACCTCATCGTCCACAACAGCGTCATCAAGCAGCAGCACGACATCGTCATCCTCCACCTCGGCGATCTACTACAACGGTGTGTTTGCAGTGCCGAACCCCGATAATTACTTTCGCACCTACATGTCGGCGGAGGTTCACATCGTTCTCGGACAGGCCAAGAATGTGCTCACCATCCCTTCCTCCGCATTGGGCGGCAAATCCGCCGAGGGATCCCGCACGGTTCAGGTCGTGAGCGACAACGGCAAGAGGATCCGCCGCAACGTCATGGTCGGCCTTAACGACAACGTCTCCGCCGAAATCCTCTCTGGTCTCTCCGAAGGAGAGAATGTCGTGGTCGGCGAGGCAAGCACGACGATCGCCAAGAGCAGCAGTGGCGGCCCTCCCCCTCCAATGGGGTTCTGACCCATGCCTTCTCCGATTATCGAACTGAAGCGCGTGCGCCGCGAATATCAATCCGGGGACCGCACGATCGCAGTCCTGCAGGACGTCGATCTTGTCATCACCGAAGGCGAAATGGTCGCGATCGTCGGGCCTTCCGGTTCGGGGAAATCCACGCTGATGAACATCATTGGTCTATTGGACCGCCCGACCTCCGGCACGTATGCGATCGCCGGCGAAGAGACGCATCGCCTAGAGAGCGATGCGCTATCCAAACTGCGCAGAGAGCATTTCGGCTTCATCTTTCAACGCTATCATCTGCTTTCCGAGCTGACGGCGATCGGCAATGTCGAGGTACCGGCCATCTATGCCGGGCAGTCAGGTGAAACAAGACGAGCGCGCGCGGCGGCGCTTCTTGAGCGGCTCGGCATGAGCGAACGAAACAGCCATCGCCCGGGCCAGCTTTCGGGCGGCCAGCAGCAGCGAGTTTCGATCGCGCGCGCCCTGATGAACAACGGCAACGTCATTCTTGCCGACGAGCCCACGGGCGCCCTTGACCGGCAGAGCGGCGAGGAAGTCCTGCGTATTCTTGGCGAGCTCCATGGCGAGGGCCACACGGTCGTCATCGTCACCCACGACATGAATGTCGCCGCGCGTGCCGATCGCATCATCGAGATCTCCGACGGACGGATTGTTGCCGATCGACGTACGTGCTGCAAAGCTCCAGCATTGCGAGCCTCCGCTACCGCGGCCGGCTTCGGCAAATCCGGCTGGCGGGAGATGGCCGGCCGGCTGACGGAAGCTTTCCGGATGGCGGTCCTTGCACTCAAGGCCCATCGGCTGCGCACGTTCCTGACCATGCTCGGCATCATCATCGGCATAGCCTCGGTCGTCAGCGTCGTCGCGCTCGGCGAGGGGTCACAGCGAAAGGTTCTGGAAAATATCAATAGCCTCGGCACCAACACGCTGGAAATCTTTCCCGGCAAGAGCTTCGGCGATACGCGCTCCGGCCGCATCAAGACCCTGGTGGTCGCCGACGCCGATGCTTTGGCGAAATTGACCTATGTCGCGGCTGTTACACCGACCGTCTCGACCAGCAGCACCGTGCGATTCGGCTCGATGGAGGCGAACGCCCTCATCAATGGCGTGGGAGACGCGTATTTTTCCGTGAAGGGATCGAAACTTATCATGGGCAGATTCTTCGACGCGGACAGCGTGAAACGCTTGTCGCAGGATGCGGTAATCGATCAGAACACGGCGACGACCTTGTTCGCCGATCAGGGGCTCGATCCGCTTGGGCAAACCATTCTCGTCGGCAAGGTTCCCGCGCGCATCATCGGCGTCATCGCCTCCCAGCAAGGCGGCTTCGGCTCAAGTGATAATCTTTCCGTCTATCTACCCTATACCAGTGTCCAAGCCCGCCTGTTGGGCGATATGTCGCTGCGCAGCGTCACGGTACGAGTCGCCGACAATACCGAAAGTGTTGCCGCGGAGGCGGCCGTCTCCCAGTTTCTGGAGCGCCGCCATGGCACCAAGGATTTCTTTATCCTCAATACCGACGATATTCGCCAGACCATTACCAGCACGACCCGGACGATGACCCTGCTCGTCTCGGCGATCGCCGTCATATCGCTGCTGGTCGGAGGTATCGGCGTCATGAACATTATGCTCGTCTCGGTGTCGGAGCGTATCGCCGAGATCGGCGTGCGCATGGCAGTCGGCGCGAGACGTCACGACATTCTCCAGCAGTTCCTGATCGAAGCCGTGCTCGTATGTCTGCTGGGCGGCGCTTTCGGCATCACGACGGCGCTTGGCTTCGGTTTTGCCTTCAACTATCTCGGATCGAACTTCACGCTCGTCTATTCCGCAAGTTCGATCATTCTGGCCTTCGCATGCTCCTGCGCGATCGGCCTGACCTTCGGCTACCTGCCGGCCCGCAACGCATCGTTGCTGGACCCTGTCGCGGCATTATCAAGAGACTGATATTTCGGGGAAAAATCAGCGGCGGAGCCGGAAAGCAATCCGGCTTCGCCATTCGTGTTGGGGACGTCATGGCGAAGCCGGGTATGCGGGGCGACCAAAGCCTGCTCGAGCCAAGCTGCTGATCGACCAGGATTTTACATCAGTTGCCGGCACTGACATTTCTGAATGTTGCTGAAACAAGGCATTTTGGGGAAATTTAATGTCTCGGCTTTTCCGCCAGCACGAACTATTTGGTAAGTTCTATAATCTTACTTTCAATATTGGTTTATGTAGAATTTTCGAGAGTTCTACGCAAGTAAAGCCTGTTTGATCGCGCGGATATTCCGTCAGCTGATCCCATCCCTGCAAGGGATGGCCAAGCTACGATGCCACGATGATTTGAGTCACGTCGCTCGTGCTGGCGCGGTTCAGCTCTTCACGGAATCTCTGAACCGCTCTATCTCTTTGGTTCACGCAATTCCGGATGGAAAACCGCTTCGCACTTTTCCTGGAATTGCTCTAGCTTGCGACTTTGGCCCCGGCGCTCTTGAACGACACGACCTGCTCCAATCCACGCGGCTGACGATTACGGACCGTGATTTCCCCCCCGAATCGGGTAACGATTTCACGCGCAATGGCCATGCCAAGGCCTGCTCCCGGAAAAGACCTTTGCCTTGCGATGTCGATCCGGAAGAAGGGTTCGAACACCTGATTGAGCCGATCCTCCGGAATACCGGGCCCGGTATCGACAATTCGCACAACGGCTCTATTGCCAAGATGCGTCACCGTCACTGTCGCCGACTGGCCGTGTGTTGCCGCATTGATGAGCAGATTCCGCAAGGCTCGGGTGACGGCGAGAGGGCCTGCGCTGATCGTTGCCTGCTCCAGTTCGCCGCTCGTGACGTTCATATCGATCGCTTTCAACTCGGTGACGATATCGCCAACGATCTTGTCGAGCCTGACCTGCTCCAGACTGTCCTTGGAAATTTCTTCCCGAACCAGCCCTATCGCGCTGTCGGCGATCCTGTCGAGCTCCTCAAGATCAGCAAACCACTTGCGCCGCTCTTCATCATCCTGGATGAACTCGGCCCGCAGGCGCATCCGGGTCATCGGCGTCCGCAGATCGTGTCCGGCGGCGGCAACGAGCCGCATACGGCTTTCCGTGGCGGCCTTCACCCGCGCCGACAGGCCATTGAGCGCCTGCGCGGTCGCGCGGATTTCTCCCGGTCCGCTTTCCGCTATATGCGGCAGGGTACCGTCGGGATTGATCGCCGCCGCCGCCTCCTCCAGCAGACGCAGCGGCTTCATGATCTTCGAGGCGGCAAAGATGGAGACGAGCACGCTGCCGATGATGATAAGACCGAGCCATCCCACAAGGATTTTCCACCCGCCCGGCGGCGGGCCATGGTCCGGCATCGGCATGATCAGCCAGTTCCCGTCGGAAAGCTTCAGCGACGCGATCATCTCGCCCGTCGACTGGCGTACTATGACGGCCTCGCGCATGCCGGATATTCGAAGCAGGGCTTCCATCAGGAAGCGGGACAGCTCCTCGTCGCGTTGGCCTTCAGCGGGTCCAGGGGTAACGACCAATCCCGCCGATGCTGCAGTGGTTCTGTCTTTCTCTGCGAAGGTGGCGAGAATGGAAAGCTGGTGGGCCATCCGTTCGATCGTCATGTCCGGCCGCGGTCCGCGCATGACAAGGCTTGCTACGAAAGACGAGGAAATGACGACCAGAACGATGGCGGTCATCAAAAGTAGCGCTAAGCGCGCGCCGAGCGACCTCATGAATCGCCTTTGATGGCCGTTACCGGAACGACGAGCTGATAGCCTCCATTGCGGATCGTCCTGAAGATGGGCTCCTCTACCGTTTCTCCAAGCTTGCGGCGCAACCGGCTCATCAGGACGTCGATGGAGCGATCGGCCGGATCGCGATCACGTCCCTGCGTCAGGTCGAGCAGCTGATCACGCGACAGGAGCCGGCCAGCACGTTCCAGGAACGCCTTCAGAAGGTCGAATTCGGCGCCCGTCAACGAAATCACCTCGCCGCTCTCTCTGCTGACCCGACGAAGCTGCGGATCGAGCATCATGTTCGCGAACTGATAGCGCCTCTGCTCGGGCTCCAATGAGGAATCCTCGTTCGTGCGGCGCAGGACCGCACGGATGCGCGCGGCCAGTTCGCGCGGATTGAACGGCTTGCCGAGGTAGTCGTCGGCGCCGATCTCGAGACCGAGAATGCGATCTATATCTTCTTTCAGGGCGGTCAGGAGAATGACCGGTACCCGAGGACGGCGATTTCGCAGATCGCGGCAAAGATCGAGGCCAGACCCATCGGGAAGCATGACATCCAGGACGAGGAGATCGGGATGACGTCGGTTGAGCGCATCGTTGCATCCGCGCAGATCGCTTGCCGTCGATACGCGGAAACCCTGCTCCTCGAGGTATCTGCTTAGGAGGGAGCGTATTTCGTGGTCATCATCGACTATCAGAACATCGGGTGCGGCATTCGCGTTCATAGGATTCATTCCGTTTTCTCAATTCTTATACAAACTATGGATTGCCTGAAAAGAAGGGTTTTGCGGCGCCAATACGGAAAAATCTGAACGAGAAACGTTCGTTTACAAAATTCTCGGCGCTGGAAATATTGGGTAACAAAATAATGCGCGAAAAACGGAATCCGCTGCCGATGACGCATCAACGAGTCGAAAGCCGTTGCTCACCCGCGGTCGTCAAAGCCAATCCGCAAGCAGGCTATCAAGCCGCTCGCAGCCATTCCACGCTCCAGGCGGAAAGCCGCCCTTCAATGGCACCGCTGTCCATCATCAGCCGAATTTCGATCGGCGTACGTGGATCAACAATATTGACCGGCACCGCCGCCTCGAAAGAGCCAGTGCCTTCCGGGCAGACACGCAGCCTCCCTAGCAATTCGGCAGCATGTACCTCCAGGGTGAGGATCTGCCCCTGACAATCTTCGTCGACATCGAAGGCAAATTTCGCATTCCAGCGGCCTGGCGGCAAGTGAAGATAGGGGCCATAGATGAGGCACCGGGCTCCTCCGGTGAGGTCGACAAGATCGTCCAGTGCCTGCCCCAGGCTGTCGCCTGACAGAAATGTCTCTTGCGGCCAGAAAATCGTGGCGCTTGAGCTTTTCCGGCGGTCGAATTCCAGAGGGCGAAGAACCTTCCTTGCCGTCTCGCGCAGTGCCTCGCTAACCTCCGGGACAGCCTCCTGCGGCATCAGATATCCCGCGATCACCGCCGCTGCAGCCTCCTCTAGTTTCGGCGGCTCGGCATGCGACGGCTGTCCGGCAGGCGCCATTCCGACATGCAGCAGCGCATTCGCGATTTGCTCAAATTTGAGATCAGTACTGAAATGCCGGTCTATCGTCTTCAAAAGCAGATCTATGCTGCCCTTTTGACCGATGTCGTTGCGACGCAAGACCAGCCCTCCGGAAGCCCCTGCCAGCGGCTCGAGGCAGGCAAGGCTGGCCGAGACGGCCCTGACCAAGCCGATATCCCGCTGCTCGGTCGCTCGAGCCAGATATGAGACCGCGTCGAGCGGATCCTCAAGAAACAACAGAAACGGCACATTGACCCTGAGGATTAACTCCGAAAGCCTGGCTTCCGGAAATTGCGAGACGAGAACCGCATGCATGCCGGATCGCGCTACGACATGCTGCTTAAGGTCCTCCACCGTGTCGGTTGCGATGATCGCGTAATCGCCGAAGGCTTCGCGGGCCAGGGCATGCACCGCGGCAACACCCCACGAGGACATGACGCCCGGCATCCCGAATGCAAAGAGGATGGTCATGATCCGCTCTTTCTGCGGTTATCCGTTGAAGAGGCTGTCATAAAGCGCGCTCACCTTCTGTTGATATCGATCCGTGGAAAAACGGGCGGCCTGCCTGGGGCCGGACTTGGCAAACGAGGCGCACAGCCCGTCATCCTGATCCAGACTGACGATCGCCTTGCGCATCTCCTCGGTGTCATAAGGATCGACCAGCAGCGCGGCATCTCCGGCTATTTCGGGGATCGACCCCTCCGTAGAGCTCAGAACCGGCGTTCCAAGCTGCATGGATTCCAGCACCGGCAGGCCGAAGCCTTCGTAAAGCGACGGAAACAGCACCGCCCGCGCTCCCCTGATCAGGCTGATCAGCAAGGGATAGGATACGAAATCGAAGCGCTGGATCTGCCGTTGCGGCAAGATGCGGTCTTCCGCGCGAAGATAGAAGCGAAACCGGTCATCATCGATGAGCTGCCGCGTTTCCTCGCCTTTCCATCCCGGAGCACCGACGATGATAAGCGGCTTGGATGTCTTTGCGGCGAGATAGGCCTCGATCAGCCGCGAAATGTTCTTCTTCGGCTCGAAAGCGCCGAAGAAAAGGAAATAGCCCTTCCAATCGAGATGGAAGATGCCGGCGACTTCATCCGCAACCACATCGACCGGTTTCTCGCGAAGTCGCTCTGGCACGTGAACGGCCTGATAGGTATTGCTGACGCGCGCCTCATCAGCACCAAGAACCTTGATAATATCGGCCCGCGACGTTTCGGATACCGTCACGATATGATCCGCCCGCCGGACCAGGGAGCGCAGCATCTTGTAGTGATAGCGCTTGTCGTCCTCGGTCAGATAGGGCAGCCGCAAGGGAACCAGGTCATGGATCGTATAGATATTCAGCGCCTTCCTAACCGCGATCGGCATCGGATAGGTGCAATGGAGAAGATCCGGCCGAGCCTCGAACTTCATTGTGAGATTATTGCCGTAGCGCTTGAAATGATGGCGCGCGAGATGGAACAAGTCGCTGGAAGCATAGGCCAGGGCCGCATCGCCGAGTTGCGCCTGAAGAGATTTAAGAATAACCGTCCCGCCGAGTGGGATCGGAACCGGTCTCACACCGAAGGGCGCGGCAATGCGACGGCGCAGCCAATGCCGAGCTTCGGATAATGCTCCGCGCGGGCGGGCGCCGGATGCATCGAAGAGAACAACCTCCCGCAATACCGGGTCCTTCGGAACCCTCCCCGGAATTCCGTAGACAACGCCGGTCTGATAACCAAGCGAACGGGACGCCGACAGCAGGCTACGGGTGTAGGTCGCAACACCTGTGCCCTTTTGCAGAGAAAGATTGAGGCCGTCGTAAAGGATCGTCTGGCTCACTCCCATCTCTCCTTCAGCATCTGGAAATCCTTCGTCGCTCTCAAGCCGGCTTGTCACGCGACAGAACGAGCAGCGAATCGTCGGCCCCGTATTTCGAAAGCAGGTCTTCGCTGGTGATGGGAACCGCCTCGCCGCTGAAATCGAGGCGCCGCATTGCCCCGTAGATGCCGGCCAGCCGTTCAAGAAAACCGGATGCGTCGGCATAGCGGGCAGGATTGAATTCGACCACGAGCATCGGCTTATGGCGGGCGATGGTCTCGGCCATTCCTTCGAGTATGACCTCCTCCGCCCCCTCCGCGTCGATCTTGATGAAGTCGACACGCGAGCAGGAGGCGCTCATCTCGTCGAGGGTCGTCAAGGGGACCTTGATGACGACACCGTCCTGTGGGCGAGGTTGAAACAACTCCGAAACGATCAGCGCATTCTTCGGCTCGTTATGGGGTACATATAAGGAGGCTTCATCCGATATCGTTGCACCAAGCGCCGATGTTTCGATCCGTGTCCGTCCGAGCAGCCCGTTGAGCTCGACGCTGCGACGCAGGAAATCGGCGGCATGGGGATTGGGCTCGACGGCGATCAATTCGCCCCTTGTGCCGACGAGCTCGGCAAGCAGAAGGGAGTAGTAGCCAAAATTCGCACCGACATCGATCGCGGTCATACCGCGCTTGACGTTGCGCGCGCAAAACAATGTCAGCCAGATCTCCCAAAAACCGTCCAGAAGAACATGGGATCCGAAACCTCTGTCTCGGGTGTCTACATAAAGCTTGTAGCGACCGAGTACACGCACCAAAGCCGTGTGGTTTCCGAGGTAGGCGCTGTTCACGCGCTGCAAGATGGCCGTTTCGGCCTGATGGCGATCGAACGCCATCAATTCATGAAGATGTAGCAGTGCCGAAGAACTCATTGTACCTCTCTCGTTCCTGCATGCCCGTAACGCATTCCGCAGGCCGGGCAACATCAGGAAACTCCCTCGAATCCAGCGAGCTTAACCGCCTCCGGCCTGTCCCCGCCCTGCTCAGTCGTCTTCAGTTTGCTGCCGACGCGGAGATCCCGACCGATGCTGCCGATAGAGCCGTTCCGGTAACCCCCTGGAAGAGGCCCATGAACTTCTGGATATCGATCGACGAGGCATTGGAGATATAAATTATATCTCGCGGCTGAACCTCGAAGTTCTGCATCGCAAGCAGCGTCGAGCCGTTTTTCAGGTTGAACCGATAGACGATCGGGACAGGTCCACCACGGCGCAGCAACGGATTGCTCGGTGCAACGATGCGGCGGGCAACCTCAAGCGGCTCGTAGCGGAAGAGGAAGACGCCTGACGCGTCGGCACGGGTATCCTGCAAGCCTCCCGCACGCGCAACGGCATTCGCCATGGTCAAATGCTGAACGCTGAAGGGGACTTCGCCATTCTGACCTGATGCGCCAAGAATCGTGTAAGTAGTCGGCTCGCGCACGACAGTGACGACGTCTTCGGGCCGCAATCTCACGTTTTCGCGCGGATTTTGAACAATCGCGGTAAAAGGCAGATGCATTGTTCGCCCGCCACGCGTCAGGTAGACGACGCTGTCGTTGACGCCGGCGCGCAGTCCTCCCGCGGCGGCAATAGCATCGAGTACTCGGCTGCCGGCGGGCGAAAGCGCGACGCGCGCGCCGCCGGCCACCTCGCCTGTAACCGTGACTGTGTTCGACGAGCTTTGTTGGACGGTCACCAACGCCTGTGGCTGCACCGCCTTGCCCATCAGGCCGGAAACTACCGCCTTTTCGACCGAAGCCGGAGTGCGGCCAGCAGCCGTGATCCGGCCCACATAGGGAATACTGATGGTGCCATCGCTGTTGATGGTTTGCGGCGGGATCGTCACTGAACTACCCGTCGCCTGTTGCTGCCCCGAAGCGCTCGAAGCCATCCCAAACAAGCTGCCGGGAGGCGCTTCCCAAAGGCTGACGGAAACGACATCACCAACCGCGATCCTGAGGCCGGGATCGCGTGCGCCCTCACCGAAATATGCCGCGAAGCTGGCTACCGGTCGAGCGACACTCTTGACCATCGCCGTCGACGTCACATCGACAACCGCGAATGGTGGCATAGCGCGCGCGGCCGCCTCCCCCAATATGCGGGAGGCCTTGGGGCCGGCCTCCGGTAGTCCACAGCCCGTAAGAACGCAGGCGAGAACGCACAATAATCCGAACTTCAACGGCATCGACGATCCTGAATGGCATGGAGGCAGTTTTGGCGAGGTATTCTCGCGCGAGGCAGGCTAGGCCGTTCCGGCATCGTCGCTGCGCTCCCGGGTAAAACGAAGGATCGACGAAGGACTGGAGCCATAAGCGTGCTTGTAGAGCACGGAGAATCGCCCGGGATTGGAGAATTGCAGGCTCATGGCGAGATCGGTGATGCTTTCGGCCTGACCACCCTTGATGGCGCCATGCGCCGCAGCCAGCCGGTAGTTGCAGAGAATTCCCATGGGCGTATCGCCACGGTAGGTCTTGAACATGCGTTGCAGCGCTCGCGGGCTGCAGCTCGCGGCGTTCGCGAGATCCTCCAGCATGATGGCGTTGTGCAGATTGTCGCGCATGAACGCCTCCGCCCTCAGGAGCTGCCGTGGCGCGTTTTCAAGCGTGCCGCGATTGAAGGCATCGGACAGATTGTGCGGCAGCTTGGCAAACAGCTTGACCAGCAGGAGTTCGCTGTAAGCCTTGGCGAGCATCATCCGTTCAGTCTGGCGAGCAGTCGTCAAATCCTTCTCGGCCTGGCGCAGCGTTTGATAGAGCCCTTGCGCGCCGCCTTGACGGAAGCTCACCGGTGCCAGCGCAAATTCCTGCACATAGGGCTTGCCGGTCAGCTCCTCGAAATGCTGGCGGATTACGGATTCCGGGATCTGAAACAGCAGCCAGGAACTGCGCGGCTTAATCTCCAGCCGCTTGCCCGCCCGATCGCTGATGCTGGCGACATAATTGGCAGGAATGCGCAAGGACTTGCGCATTCGCCGGTGATTGATCTCTATTTCCCCCGCGAGAACAAATACGATGCTGACGCGCGGCAAGTCCTGCTTCGCGGTCCCCTCGAGGCCGGCTGAATGCTCGGCGCTTATGATTGAGGCCGACTGAAGCGGTTGCTTGCTGAATTTGAAGGAATAATCGCCTGAGGTTTCCGAAGGAACCGCCCATTTCCAGTTTGGTTCAAGCATGTCAAGGTTGCGAATGATTGCATCCCGGGAATACACCTCGAAAGTGCCAACGCATTGCTCGACAACTCTTTCCAACATCGCCATCCGCTAATCCTACTCAAAATCTCAGGTTGCATATTAGCCATCGCTAACACGTGATTTCTATCTAGGCTACTTTTTTCTAGCGTTCGTTTTGACGACTCCATTCCTTTGCTCTCGCGCCCACTTCGAGAAGCAAGACCATTCATCGCAAGTTGCATTACTTATAATTAAATTAGCACGATGAATTTTAGCGCGACAGTACAGATAGTGACGATGTTATACAGATTCCTACCTCTTCGTAGCGCGGCCACAGGTTGAAAATCCCGAGCGACGATATCGGACAAAATAATCGCTCTCGGCAAATATATTCGACATGTCTACGGGCACAGGTTGCAGAAGTAGTTACTAATTTACCTCGATCGAATTGTCGGAGGTTTGTTGCGTGCACAAGGTCGGCCGGTAAAATGGAGTAGCCAAGCGGACACGCTGGCTTGCAGCTAAAACAATCTGCCCGCTACATTCATTTCAATTATTCTAATACATGATGAGGTTTAGCTGGGAGCCTGCGTCAGCGCCCGGAATGCCGCTATCTATATACGACCAGGCCCCGGCAAGCGCTTAAACGCGGTGCATTCCGCCGCTCGATATTGTGTCAATTTGCAAACATGGCGTGCACTACTGTTGCCGATCCACACAACCAACCATCGGCCGGCTTACAAAGTGGAGTAAATGCGAAATGCCGCTTCGATGTCGTCGAAAACGCGGCCGCGGCCATTCTTCAACACGAGCGCCGACTTGCACAGCTCACCGATCACATTGAGATTATGTCCCACAATGATCATCGAGCGATCCTTGCGTTTAACGAAAAGCTCCTCAAAACAGCGGAGTTGGAAGCGTTTATCGCCAACCGCCAATACCTCGTCGATGAGATAGCAATCGAAATCGATGGCAAGCGACATGCCGAAGGCGAGCCGCGCTCGCATGCCTGAGGAATAGGTCCTGAGAGGCATGCGCAGATAGCGGCCAAGCTCACTGAAATCCTCTACCACATCGCGAATTTCATCGAACGGCTTGTCATAGATGCGCGACAGGAAGCGCATGCAGTCGTAGCCAGTCATCGAACCGCCGAAGCCACCGCTCAAGGCAATGGGCCACGACATCGACATGTTGCGCACGACCTTGCCCGACGTCGGCTCCTCTATCCCAGCGATCATGCGCACGAGCGTTGACTTGCCGGCCCCATTGTGTCCGAGGACGGCAATCTTTTCACCGCGGCCAATCTTGAATGTCACGCCATCGACCACGCGGCGCATCCGGCCATGCACCTCATATTCCTTGACGAGGTCGAACACGCCGACAATGCCATCTTCATGCCAGGGCATTTCGCTCTTCGGCGCTGGCGTCCCCGGGGACGTGATCTGCGTGAGACTGGAAGGGAGACCGGTCATTGCTGAGCCGCGTGCTCGTGTACCTGGATCATGAAGAATCGCACGATCCAGAAAGTCGCGAAACAAACCGCAAGCAGCATCAGAAACGAACCGAGGCGTTTCGGGTACAGCGCATGATCGGGCAAATTCGGATCGGCGATTCGCTCCAGATACAATTGTTGCCGCTGCGCATCGATCCTGGCATTTTCCAGGGAAACGGTCGCCGATGTCAGCATCTTCGCTGCCATTTCCCTCTCCAGCAGCAGCTGCTCATATTGCGCGATGCGAGGTGCCATTGAGCCGTCACTCCCGACGATACGTGCCCGTTCATCGCTGATCTGCCGTTCCATCGCCGCCACGCGCGCGCTCAGCGCCTCCCCTTGCGGACTTTGCGGCGCCTGTTCTTGCAGTGCAGAAAGACGCGCCTTGCTGTCGGCCAGATCATCCGAAAGACGGGCAATCATGTCCAAGGCGGCAGACGATTGCTTGCTTGGGTCGACAAGCGCTTCGCGATTGCGGAATTCCGTGAGGCTTTTTTGCATGTTGGACAGTCTTGTCTGGCTGTCGTTCACCTCGATCTGCGCGTAACGGATGGCATCTTCGCGCGCTCGATCATTAAGACGATTGATGAGTTCTTCTGCGTGCTGAACCAGGGCATTGGCCAGGCGATAGGCGTCTTCGGCACGAAATGCGCGTGCATCCAGTGTCGTCACGCCGCTGCCGCTGTCGGTGTGTACATTGATGAAACGAAGATAATGCCGATACAACTCCTCATTATTGGCTTCCGCCCAAGGCAGCGGGTAGCGGCTGAGGAGATCTCCCTCGGGCCGAGAGAGGATTTCCATTAGACCATCCCTCTTTACCAAGGCGTCGACAGCGGCGCGAGACTTGATGAACTCGGTGACGATGTAGCTGTCATCCTGCGCGCGAACGAATCCGGTGCTCTGCAGGAACCCGCTAAGCAGGCCAGCGGCATTCCTGTTCGGGCTGCGCACGACGAACTGCGTTTCGGAAACATACTGATCGGAGCAGATGAAACCGTAATAAATCGCCCCGAGTAAGCCGGGAACGACGACGATCAGCAATAGCAGCAATTGTGATCGAGCCCATTGCGCGACAGAACGCGGCCAGGAAACTGGTTGACCTATAACGGCGCCGGATGAGCGTGCATTCACCAGCCTAACGAAATCAGTGAATTCCTTGTTATTCTCGATACGGCTCATTTGGGACCATCAAATCTCTCTTGGAATGGTGAGGACCACTCCGCCGCTGCCCTTCCGGAGCTCCGATCAAGCAACCGTAGTCAGCCGGTTTCCATCGTTTTGGCTCGTCATTCCGAACAAGGGCACGACGATGTCGATGGCAATTTACTTTGCAAGAGATTCCCATATATCCTTTGAAAGTCAAATATATTTCCGCGCTTTCGAAATTTTTACATACGGAAACAAGAATAATTTGGCTTCTGTCGTAATTAATACTTTGGCGACGCGATCCGTATGGCGAGGCCGAATTGTGGCGGCAATAACTGCCATTCGATTAGCCGTTTCACCCTCATTGCTGGTTCAAGGAATTCGGAATGGGAAAGTTCGGAGGCATCTTGCAGCATATCGGCAGTAACCTTGCCTCGGATGGCCGTCCAGACCTGTTCATCGGCCGGTTTTGCCGAAGCCTCTTGAAATTTCTCCTGGGTAGGCGGCGCAACCTCCCACTTTCGATACCGGAAGATGTCCTCCAGTTACCGTTGTGTTTCATGTCCCCCAAAGCGGTTCCGCTCATGCAACCAGCCGTGAGCAGACATCGCGGGCTGTCTCGTGCAGGCGCGAGCCATCGCTCTTAGCGAACATCTTTTGGGGGGACTTATATGCACATAGATTCGACGATCTTTCCTCAGGAGGCGCGGTCCTCGACCAAGATAGACGAGCAGCCGTTCTGGTTGCCCCCGATCAACGCACGCCTGCTCGCTTTCCTTCCGACACGTCAACGGTTTCCTCTCATCGGCCCCGCCTTCTCCGCCTCGCTCAAGCCGATCGAATTGACGATGGGGGCCGCCGATGGTGTCGTCAGTTGGGGAGACGGACCGCTTGCCCGCCTGGCGCGCCTCTATGCGCAGGTGCAAGGTCTGCCCTTCTGGACGGTGGCGGGCGGCTTCCTGCAATCGACCGGTCAGGACGCCACATCGCCGGTCTCCATCGTCGCCGACGATCTCGGTATTCATTCTTCTGCCCGCCAGCCCTCCCGATTGGAGGCGCTGCTTCAAAATGCGCCATCCGACACGGATATTCAACGCGCCCGCGACCTGCGGCGATGGATCATTCGCGAACGGTTATCCCAAGACAATCAGCTGCGGGACGAGAGCATTTCGCTTCGCCGGAGCCGTCGCAGACGGATCCTGCTTGTAGACGAGGTGATGGGAAATCACGCTGTGGAAAGCGCCGGTGCCGATGCCGCGACTTTCGCAAGAATGTGGACGGCGGCTCTTGCCGTGGAAAATGCCGATATCATCGTCAAATGCCATCCCGACGTCATCGCAGGCCAGGCTCGGGGTTTTCTTCAACCCCTCGCCCGAACGGCAGGCGTGCAGCTTGTGGACCGCCCTGTCTCGACGCATTCCCTGCTGGATATGGTGGATGAGGTCTGGACCGTATCAAGCCAACTCGGGCTGGAAGCGCTTCTGCGGGAAATACCTGTCGTTACCTTCGGCATGCCCGCCTATGCCGGCTGGGGACTGACTGCGGACCGCGCCGTAGGCACGGTCGCAACGACGGCGCGCTCGCGTCGTGGACGCCATGTCAGCATAGACGAGTTTGCTGCTGCTGCTTTCTTTCAATATTCCCGTTATGTCGATCCCGTCTCGCGCAGCCCGATCACGGCAGAGCAGGCAGTCGAACGGCTGCTGGAATGGCGCACGCGCGCCCGATCGCTCTCCGGCCGTTACCTTTGCGTCAATTTTTCGCTTCACAAACGCGCGGTCATGCGCCGCTATCTAAGCAGCCCCCGGTCGCAGGTGCAATTCGCCACCAATCCGAGCGCCTCGGAGATTCAGAGTGCGGACACCATCGTCCTTTGGGGGAACGCCACTCCTCCCGATGAATCCATTTTGTGGAAGCAGGGCAAGAGATTGCCGATCATTCGGGTTGAAGATGGCTTCATTCGCTCCTCCGGCCTCGGCAGCTCGCTGGTGCCCCCATCTTCGCTCTGCTTCGACGACCAAGGCATCTATTTCGATGCCTCCGCTCCAAGCCGGCTGGAGACGATCCTGAACGGGGCGAATTTCGACGATGCGCTTCTTGCGCGCGCAAAGCGCTTGCGGCAGGCCATCGTCTCGATGGGCATCACCAAATACAATCTGCCGCCGCAGCCGGCGCCGGATTATCGTGCTCTGGCCGAAGGCCGCGATATCGTTCTGGTGGCCGGGCAGGTGCCGAACGATGCCTCGCTGCGGTTCGGCATGGCAAGTCATCCATCCGATATCGAACTGCTCAAAGCCGTCCGGCGCGCAAGACCTGCGGCATTCATCATCTACAAGCAACACCCTGATCTTCTGGCGAAGGTAGCTGGCCGTCATCCGCCTCCATGGCCACCGGCGGAGGCGGAAGCTGCCGATCTCGTCATCGGCAATGTCGATCTGGACAATCTCCTCGGCGTTGTCGATGAGGTTCACGTCGCAACATCGCAGATTGGGTTCGAGGCCCTGCTACGAGAAAAGCCGGTATGGTGTCACGGTCTCCCCTTCTATGCCGGCTGGGGCCTCACACGGGATTCGGTCGTTTCGTTGCGGCGAAAACGCGCTTTAACGCTCGACGCCCTCGTCGCCGGCACACTCATCCTCTATCCGCGATACTGGTCGAACATCACCAATCTTCCGTGCGAGGCGGAAGACGTGGTCGCCGAACTCTATCGTTCCCGCCAGGGCATCGCTCCCAATCCGTCGCGGCGGCGCTGGCTGGCACAGGTCATCCACATGCTCGAGGCGAGAAAAAAATGATGAAGCCGGTCGTTATGGACATCTCGCGATTGATGGAACGGTCGCATTGCCCGACGCCCACCGGCATCGATCGCTATGAGCTTCATTATGCGAATTGGCTGAACGAGCGCCGCAAACGGACTGCCTTGACCGATCTCGGTGCGTTTCCGCCACCGTCGTGGTTTGTCGAAACCGGTCATAACAGCGCCGTCACCGTTCCGTCCGAGCGGGCGGACAAGTTGGTCTCCATGCTCAACAGCCGCTGGGCAGCAACGGAGATATCGCCCGCACAGTCCGCCCTTCTCGAACGGATTTTCGCCGCCGTCGATGGCAAGATCAGGTGGCAGTCGGCGTCGGAAGTAAAAGCAGGCGAGGCTCATACGCAAAAGCTGCGCAAGATTGCCCATGCCGTCGCCAATCATTTCGCTCATGGCCTGGCGTTGCCGGACAGGGCGTCTTTCGTCCACGTATCACACAGCCGGCTGGAGCGGACATCGGCTTTCTCCTGGCTTCGAGAAGCCGGCAGAAACGGCGTCTTCTACGTCCATGATCTCATTCCGCTATCGCATCCGGAATTCGTTAGACCCGAAGAGCCGGAGCGGCATCGCCGCAGGATGGAGACGGTGCTGAGACATGCGTCGCTGGTGCTTTGCAACTCCCAGGTAACGGCACGCGCCTTGCGCACCTTTGCCCAGGAAAGCAATCGAAAGCTGCCCTCTATCGCCGTGCTGCCTCCCGGTGTCGAACAATGCTTCCTGTCGCCATCATCGGACATGCCGCGCCCACAGCAGCCATATTTCGTGACGCTCGGAACGATCGAACCGCGCAAGAACCACATGCTGTTGCTGCACCTGTGGCAATATCTGGCCGAGCGTGACGGGCCGAAGGCGCCACGGCTGGTCATTGTCGGCAAGAGGGGATGGGAAAACAGCCACATCCTGGCAATGCTGGAGCGATGCCCTGCCCTGCCCGGACTCGTCATCGAAGTGCCGGGGCTGGAGGATGCCGCCTTGGCGCGGCTGGTCGCGGGCGCGGCCGCCCTTCTCGCGCCTTCCTTCACGGAGGGGTATGGCATGCCGGTCGCTGAGGCTATCGCGCTCGGCACGCCGGTGATCGCCTCCAACATCAGCGCCCATCGCGAAGCTGCCGCCGGACAGCCCGCCATCTTTCTGGACCCCCTAGACGGGCTGAGCTGGAGAGCCGCGCTGGATATGATTGCAGCCTCTCCGCAACGCCGAATGAAGCCCGGGTCATCAAGCGGGTGGGATACGCATTTCGATGATCTGGAGGCGTTGATTGAGGCCGATTTTTCGCCACGACGCCATGCTGCTCAACGCGCTTCGCGGCGTATCGAGAGATTCCCTACCTCGGCGATTTTGCAGTGAGAGGCGGCGGTGCTGGCGCAACATAATAACAAAGTTCGTCAGCAAGACGCGGGAGCGGCGACGTGACAAGCTTTTACGACATCGAGAATTGCTACAAATTCATTCTCGGCCGTCCGATCAACGACGATGAGCGAAATGTCATCGGCAATCATCTCCTGCAAATCACCGATCTGCCGCTGGACGTCCATCGCAAACGTTTTCTGACTTCTAACGAATTTCACCAACGTCATGGCGAATTGCTGTTTCACAATTTCGTGCCGAGATCGATCGTCGTCCTTTTTGAAACCACCTACAATTTCAAATTGTATCTGGACCTTCGCCAATATCATATTTCTTTTGGCATCATGAACGGTGAATATGAGAAGTTCGACATCGAGCTCGTGAAAGCCATCGTGCCCGATAACGGACAATTCATCGATGTCGGCGGCAATGTGGGGTACTATTCCCTCTCTGTCGCAGCCCATCATTCCCCATTTAGAGGAACGGTTCTCGCCTTTGAGCCTCTACCGAAGCTCTGCGAGTTGTTCAATCGATCGATCGTGGAGAACGGACTTGGAGACCGAGTCAGCGTTCACCAGCTCGCTCTCGCGGATGCTCCGGGAGAATTACCGCTTAATGACGTGGGGGAAACAGTCAACGCGGGAGCCACGCGACTGATTACTACCCGCGCTGAAGTCAAGGTCGATCGCAAGACCAAGGTCGAAACACTGGATCGTGTTATCGGCAATCTGCGGCCTGATGTCATAAAAGTCGACATACAGGGAGCGGAAGGCTTGTTTCTGAAGGGTGCGCAAAGAACCATCGCCACATGTAAGCCTTCTCTATTGATGGAGATCAACCATGATATGCTCTCCATTGTCTCCAAAACCGCTCCAGGCGCGATCCACCGCCAGCTCGCAGATTTCGGCTACCACATCTGGACAAGGTCCGAGCATCGGCTGATGCGAATGGCGACATCCGAGGAATTCAACTCGAACTTCCCGGCCGGCACCGCAGCAAACATATTTGCCGTTCATGAAGATCGCGCCGAGGACGTCAACCGGCGGCTTCAGCACCTGAGCGTGGATCGAGAATGAAGATCTTGTTGAACAAAAAGGGGCAATCATATGGGTGGCATCGCCTATTATGGCTCGTGCCCTAGCGAGGAGTTTGTCCGATACGTATTTGCGGACAGCACGATCGTCTTCTTCTGCTACGGCATCAACATCGCCAGCTTCATGAACGACAGGCAGGCGTCCATCACCGCCATCGAGGGGTGGCCCGAACCGATCCAAAAGAAGCTGCAGTTCGAAGCCGACAAAGGCTTCTGTGATCGATTGAGGACATCAGCGCCGATGACGCTGGTGATCGATTTCAGCCGCGCCACGCGCGCCTCGCTCCTAGACTACGAAGGCACCTTACTCACCGTTCCCTACGAACTTTTGGAAGCGGGACACGATTTGCAACGCGAAGCCTTCAGCATCTTCAAGGTGATTCCGTTCGGTAGTTGCGACTTCTGGACGCTCGTGATCGAGGCAGCACAAAGATTCTGCGAGTTCCTGAATGCAAACCTGCCGGATACAAAGGTTATATTGCTCGATATGCCCCCCACAACCGACTATCGCGGCACGCTTATCGACCGCAATACCTACATGACCGACTTTTGCCGCTGGCAGATACGATATCCGATTTCTCGCATGCTTATCGACTTTTGCCGGGAGCGTATTGAAAACAGCAGGATATTTGCACCGCCGTCAGATCTCTATTCCGACGACACCGCACTCTACGGACCCGCACCGATGCACTATTTCGTGGAGGTCTGGAAGGAGATCGCTGTTCGCTTTCATGCGAATGGCGGCTTCGACGGATTGCCGCGTGCGAGCGATACGGTTTCCGCACTCACGAACTATTCCGGCCTAATAGACGCCTTCACCAAAACGGCATTGACCAACCCGAACCTTCATCGGTTCAGCCTCGATATTCTGCTTGGTGCACTGCCCTATCTCTTCGCAAAAATCAGCAACCCCGCCTATAACCACTTTGGCGACCCCATCGATTCCTATGATGTCGTTGCAGCCTTTCGCTGGATTCTCGGTCGCGAGCCGGAATCTGTCGAAACCTTTCTCAGCCACTATGCGCTGCCCAGCCGATGGGAGTTGCGCGAAACGCTGCTACGCTCCTTGGAATTCCAGAACCAGGTGACGAACTATGCCAAACGTTAGCGCGCCCGTCGCGGCATCACTCGAACTTGATGTGATTGCGTGCCGCGTTGATCAGGAAGAGCCCGACAGCCGTCGTAAACATGCAGCACTTCGCGAGGTAATCAATGTCATAGAAGGTTTGCACGGAATCGCCGAAGACACCGGCGCGAAAAAGCTCGAAGCAATGAACGAGAGGGACATAGAGCGCCAGCTTCTGGGCGCCACTGGGAAGCCAGGCCACCATGAAGAACATGCCGCAGATCGGCAGCGTCAGATATTGGAACGGTGGAATGAATTTCTCGATGAACTCGAACCGCTCCGTACCGGCGGCAAAGATGAGCGCCACTCCGAAAGAGAGCCAGGCCATGAACAGCCAGCCCGCCAACAGCAGACCGAGATTCTGATAGGGCGGAATAATGTTTGCCAAACGCGCAACCGTGTAGACGACGATGAGCGCAGCAGTCGTGCCGGCAGTCTCCAGAAGCGCACGGGCGATTATGGCGTCGGCCAGGCGGATTTGGCGATGGTACATCAAGGGCAGATTTTGACGCAGACAAGAAACCGCGTGACCGGTTATGTGGCGCCAGAGCGTCAGCGGCATGTAGCCGCTCAAAACGAAGGCCGCGACCGTCAATCCGTGCGCCTCGTGATTGAGCAGTGTCCACATGATCATGACACCCGTAGTCAGGATCATCGGTTCCAGCGCAAGCCACAGGAAGCCGATGTTTTCCCGCCCGTAGCGTATGAGCATTTCGCGCATGATCAGCGCACCAAGGACCCGTCCCTGAATCTTCAATCCGGTAATGAACTGCGCCCCCCCGCGCGCGTTTGCCGATACCTGATGCATCCGAAGCCCTCCTGGTCGCTATCCCGTCTCCATCGGACGGTCGGTCAACGATACCGGCGAAGGGCAACCGCTCAATCTTCATTGCGCCGGGCTCGGACAATTAGCGTCCGTGACGTCCGCTCGCAGATCTGCAACGACAGACGATCATCAGAAAGGGCATGATCATGGCTCTGATTAACCCCGAGACCCAAAACAAGAAAGTCGATGCAGATCAGCGCCGGCAGTCTTTCCACCGCATGATTGCAACTTCGATTGCCGGACCTGCAAGAGCCCGAAAGCGTCGCAAGCGTTACGGCCGTCTAAGCGTTTATCTGCTGGCGGTTATTGCCCCTACCCTGGCGGTCAGCGCCTATTACGCATTGATCGCCGCTCCAATCTATGTTTCCGAATCCTCTTTCGTCGTCCGCATGGCCGCGCCGCCATCCTCCAATGTCTTCGGTTCTCTGCTGCAGAACAGCGGGATAACGCGCTCGCAGGACGATACTTTTTCCGTGCAGGAATATATCCGCTCCCGCCAGGCGCTGAAGGAACTTGCCGAAAAGCTTCCCGTACGTGCTATTTTCGGCAGTCCGCAGGCGGACTGGCTGACGCGCTTTCCCCGCTTCTGGGAAAACAACAGCGAGGAACAGCTCTTTAATTATTATTCGAGCCGGGTGTCTGTCATTCACAACGACACCACAGGCATCACCGTCCTGCGGACGACAGCCTTTCACGCGCAGGATGCCGCGGATATGAACGCCTCATTGCTGGCACTTGGCGGCGATCTTCTTGACCGGCTCAACAATCGCGCCCGTGGCGATGCGGTTCGCTTTGCCGATGGCGAGGTGCAGCAGGCGCAGCAGCGGGTCATTGATGCCCAACGAAACATAACAAACTTCAGAAACAAGGAGCTGATGGTGGATCCGAATGCCAGCTCCATGTCGATGATCGATCTCATCAGCAATCTGACGTCCGCTCTCGCCAATACGCGGGCACGCCTTGCAGAGACGCGCAAGACTGCGCCGGATAGTAACTCCATTCCCTTTCTGACGAGCCAGGTCGCAGCATTGGAGCAGCAGATCGAGAATGAGCGAGCAAAAATGGTCGGATCCGACAAATCCGTCGCGCCCAGAATTGCAGATTACGAGAGTCTCGTCCTGATGAGGGAGTTTTCCAACAAGGCGCTCGTTGCCGCGCTCGATGCGCTCGAAGCGGCCCGAGCCGATGCCCGCCGCCAACAGCTTTATCTTGAGGTCGTCGTTCCACCGCAGATGCCTGACGAGGCAGAGATGCCTTATGCGCTGAAGAACGTTACGGTCGTTTTCCTGTCCCTGAGTCTTTGCTATCTGCTGGGCTGGCTCATGGTCACCGCCATCAGGGATCACGAAAGCGGCTAACCTTGCCGGAGCCATGATCGAACCTGAGTGTTCAGATTTTGAACGTTATCGGCATGCCATGGAGCAAAATACAACCAGCAGACAATTTCTTTGGCGCCATACCGATTGCGTCTCAATAGTATAAAATGCGACAATATTTCCGATCAAAATATCGTTAAAGAAAAAATTTAGTTATTGAACACATTTATATTGATTTTACAGTTGAAAATAGTGATTTTTGTTGCAAATATTTCCTGAGGAATGGCGGAAAAATCGGAGCTAAGCTTACCCGATCAACGGGATAAGGATCAAATCAAGAGGTGACATCGCATCATATTGATGTGAACAGCCGCATTAATGGTTGCAATCCAGGCGTTTATTCAAGTTCACCATCAGATAAAAACGGAAATGGAGTGCATTGTGATCGAAGAGCAATCGAAAACAGGCAATGCAAAGGACGTCATTATCGCAGCATATAAAGGCCTTCTAGGAAGAGATCCTGACAAGAACGGCATGAGTTCATATCTCGACTTGCTGGAGAAGAACTCACTTTCATATGAAGATCTTATACGGCAAATCAGTGGTTCTGATGAATTTAAGACCATACATGGGTACATTCAAACATATGGCTCCTCCAGAAGAGAGGCAATGGATGTATTTCGGCAATTCAGAAAGTATGAGGGGCCGGGCCGAGCAGGCTTTGTGACCAATTTTCTCGGTTGCGTTTCCAACGTGAACCATGTCGGCCTTGCAAGCCATTCCGGACTGGTTGAATCATTTCCGTTTCCCGGTAATTTTCATGGGGCCGCCTTGGAATGGATCGCGGTATTGCGTTCGGTTCTCGACGCTCGGGAGCGATTCAGCATGATTGAGCTCGGCGCCGGATGGGCACCTTGGTCGGCAATCGGCTATGCGGCCGCCAAACAGAAAGGCTTAAGCGCTCATGTAACCGCGATCGAAGGGGATAGTGGTCACATCGATTACATTCACCATTCATTTCGTGAAAACTCCATTCCGGATAGCGATGCTGACGTTATCCATGGGGTCATCGGCGTTGAAGATGGGATAGCCAGGTTCCCTCGGGCAGCGCAGGCCGGGCATGTCTATGGCGCCGCCGCTGCTTTTTCTGGCGAAGGCAATGATGGCGATGCATTCGGGACATTCCTGAGGCATCATAGCGGCCTTATCGCGGAAATTGAAGAAGTCGCATGTTATAGTCTAGCAACGGTCCTAGACGGCAAAGGGACCATTGATCTCATCCATTGCGATATTCAAGGTGCCGAAGGCGACCTCTTTGAACGCCATATCGATGTGGTGACGAAGCAGGTGAAGCGCGTATTCATTGGCACGCATTCCGCTGACTTGGATCGGCGCCTTATCAGCTTGTTTCCCAAGCATGGCTGGGTTTGCGAAGGCATTGTTGCCGCGAAGACCAGGGACGATCCGCACGGAGATCCGATGCTTGTTGCGGATGGGGACCAGGTATGGCGCAATCCGGCGTTCTTCTGATCCAAGTCTCACAGCAATTCTAAGAAAGTGTATGGCGGTTTTCCGTCCGGAATTGCGTATAGATGTCTATGCCCACAGTCAGCTACTTTACCCGCACACTTCTCAAGGCGGGCTTTCGGCGTACGCGCACGCTCTAACTGCTGGCATTATTTTTTCACGAAAACAAAGATGCTAGTAACATTGTCGATATGGCCAGGCTCTTCATGCAACTCGAATAACCGGCAGCCAGTTCTATCGGCCAGCTCCAAGATGGAATGTTGCGGCGTAGAGTGCATCTCCATATCGAGTTTGAAACCACCCTTGAGATAGTCTGCTACTTTGAAGCTGTAACCATCTTCATGTGTCCTAACGTGTACGATCGCGACTCCGTGAGGCGGCAATCCGGAAAACGCCTTCTCTAGGATAGACAGTGTAACTGGCGGCGGATTATGTTGCAGCACCAGCCGGGAATACCAAAGATCGAAGCCGCGTCCTGGCATGACGTTCTCAGATGTGACTTGGATAAACTCGACATTATTGACGCCCGAAGATGCAATATGCTTTTTCGCCAATTCAATATGAGGGGCTGAGATGTCCAGCGCGATAACATGCTTGAAGGCCGTAGCCAGCGCAGCCGTCGCACGCCCCACACCGCAACCAAATTCAAGGATAGTTTTGAAGTCATTTGGCGATCGGTTCATTCTACGGAGCAGGTCGCGAACCAAGTACAAATCTCCGACACCGCTTTCATAAAATTCAACCAGATTTTGTTCCAATTGATCCGGCACATACTTATCCAAAGACAACACAGACCAATGTGGCGCCTGAGCACCAATTTCTGACCAATAGGATGCCGTCTTGGATACCACCTGTTTAAGAGTGGGATCGTCCATGGTGGTTTCAATATCGGAGGGCGGAGTATGGGCCAGAAAAGATTTAGTGACCGCTATGGGATTCTTTAATTTATACTCGGGAGATTCCATCAGATGCTGGCGGAATAATTCAACGTCTTCGAATGCCTGGCGATAAATTTCTATAACATCGTTGTTTTCTGGCAACCTGCCTAAGAGATAGCGATAGCCATAGCTCACGTCGTCCTTAGAAATTGGCATTCCTCTGGTCCTTAAATGATATTTCTTGGTGCACAAGCCGCGACGGTCGTTGTTCGTTGTTCTTCTTATTGTCCTGATGCGAACGTACATGATCCTCCAAGTACGAAGGAGCCGGAACCGCCCGTCACAATCGTCGTCGGGGCCGGTATTGTCGCCTGGCCGCTGCCACTTTGGACAAGCAATATTTGATTTAAGCCACTAGCTACAACCCCAGATAGAATATTAAACGAGGGACTGAGCGTAATTCCCGCCATACTGGAAATGGTGCAGAACGCGTGCTGGTCTGGTAGCTCATTGTCCGTAAACGGCAGACCATTGATAAAGAGAGAACCTGAGAGGCCGCTGGAGGTAGTACCGTTTATGTAAAAGGTAATCGTCACCTGAGAGCCATCATACCAGAACGTCCCAACACGCGAGCTATACGTTACCGTGCCGCTCTCGCCGCTCCCGACCACTCCCGGAGTCCAATACTGTCTTACGCCGCGCAGCTCATAAATGCCGCCGGCGGATGTTGTGGGAATTACAGGTGCTGGATGTGTGACATTGGCTATACTTGGCGGATTTGCGCCTGAAATAAAGCCGGAAGCTCCGGCATTAATAGCGGCCGACCCATTATTGTCGTTGTTGTAGTTCCACAGGACTCCGTTACCAAATTGCAGGCTTCCGCTGCCCAATACAGAGATGCAGCTACCGCCAGCGTAGAAGCAATCTATATTTCCGATCGATACCTGTGTACTTGTCCCAGAATCCCGATAGGTGCCTGAACCAGGCTGACTTCCGGTTCCGGGAAATGCCTGGCCCGACCCGCGAAGATTGGCGATCTGTAATTGCACGCCTGTCGCGTCGGGCTTAATCCAAATGCCGTATAACGTGGCGTCAGCGGACACAGAACCGATCTGCGCACCCGTCGTGGTACCTTCGTTCGATTGGGTAAAGGCTAGGGCACTATGATAAGACAAGGTAAAAATGTCGTCTATAAAAGGTGAATCGGATCGCGCGTAGACAATCGGATCAACAGTCTGGTCGAACGCCGCGACGACGGAAGCCCCTGACCAGAAAGGCCAAAACTGGATATCTTTAAGCGTCGAAATATCATGCATGTGATCAAAGGAAAGACACGTTCCCTGGGGCTGGCCATAAATATTTGTGATGTGACCCCGCGCAGAGTTAAAGACACTGATGCAATGCGTTGTATTATAGAACATGATATTATCAAAATCGACCCGGCCATTATTGTTAAGTACGAAGAAATATGGATAGGCGTTTGGGGTCCAGGGACCAGTACCAATCGCTGGCTGATCGTCATAGAACGCTATATAAGAAAAGGAGGGCGTACCTCCTTGGCCAGCAAGTCCACTTATTGTGGCGGGGGTGAACGAAGTGCTAGAGCGGTGAATCCACGTACCAAGCATATTTGTGCTGCTCAATGATCCCGCTGAAACCGCCTCATTCCAGCCTGCACCGCGGAAGCAAGGGGTCTGCGCCGACATTGTTACTGCAGAGGACCATAACCAAATTCCCGCCGGGATAAAGATGCAACCAACATTTGCGTCGTAGGCTTTCTGGACATATTGGCCAATATCTGTCGAGTTGTTGTTTTGTGCGCCCCAAATGCGGATGTCCGTTATTGTGCTAGGCTGCAGCATCCAACACCCTGTCCCGCTTGATGGTTGGACCTTCGCGCCGTTATCTGGGCCGGTGCAGTTGGATGCCGACAAGGTGTATGTAGCCGCGCCGCCGTCACCGGCGGCGTAAAACCCGCTACGGACAATGGTCGTTCCCACCGCCAGTCCCGAAATGGACGTCGATTGTAACGCAGCGTTTGTTTGGACCGTGCTGGCGCTTTGCGCCCAGGCACCCGTACTGAAACTGAACACGATAAGTGCCCATGCGAGCAGCAAAAATTGTCCGGCAGTACGGTCGTTGTTTTCTGGCAACTTGCCCAAAAGATAGCGATAGCCGTAGCTCACATCGTCGTTGGAAATTGGCATTTTTACAGTCCTCACCGACTTGTGGAGACAACGCCGCTTCGCCTCATCTCTTGCCACTTACCAAATGCACGCCAGAACTCCCAACGGAGGAAATTCTCAATAGCTATATTTCAGTTTGAAAACCGCTCACGGGGGATCAGCGCCAGATCTTCAAGGCGAGTATTCGCTCCGTAATTCTGTAAGAATATGCCAGCGTCTCCTATGTCTTTCGGTGCGCCCGTCGGGTCCGCTCGATCGAGAAGACCAATGTGATAACCAATATCTGTAAACCTCTTTAAATAGCTCAGTGGATCCACCCCAGATATGCGCTGAAGCATCTCCGGCGAGAACTCCGTCGATATGATGGGCCGATCGCGCTCTATAAGAGGCCAAGCGCCGTCAAAAACCTTGGACTCTGCGCCCTCTACGTCAACCTTAATGAAATCGATGCGCTTTTGGACAAGCTGATCCAGGCGAAAAACCGGCACCACCGTACAATAAGGACTGCTTAAAACAGCCGAGGTTTCCGGCAGCAACCCGCCATTGGAACCTACATGCGTAGAGAAATAGGCGGCCCCTTCTGCACTGGATAGTGCGATAGGCAGAAGCTTTACATTGTCAATTCCGTTTCGCTCGATGCTCAACAGTATCAAGCGGCTATTTTCGGAATTCGGCTCTATTGCTGTCACGGAACCCGATGGTCCAACGAGCCTTGAGGACAACAGCGTAAAATACCCGATGTTTGCACCAATATCGACGACATGCATTCCCTCCTTGATCACTGACTTACAAAAGGCAGTGACATGAGGCTCATATATACCTGAATGCAGTATCGAAAGGCCGACTGCCCTATCGGCATTGTCTACCGCCAAGCTAAATGATCCAAGATCAGCGTAGAAAATATCCTCTGGTCCAAATCTGACAATGATCGGTGTGTTTAAGCTCTGACGATCAAAAACACCTATAACAGAGCGAATTTTTGAATAAGATAATTCTCCATCCGAAATACCATGTCTCCTAATATGATCTTTATGAGATGGAGGAATATCGTTCCCATACAGGAACTGACATATCGTTTCTAAACTTCCATCCATAAACAACCCTCCACTCACAGCACTGATCTCGGGAATCGAGATGATCAAAATTACATTTTGAGGCGGGCCAAGCCGCCTAACGGGACTGCATCGATCAGTTTCGGCCTAGCTGCGATTGGAGCATGACTTTCTCCAACAAACCCACTCGTTCCAGTGGGGCCGCCCCATCGCAGTACGCCACGGCTGAAAGCCCGAGATGGCATGACCGAGCGCCCGTATCGCCGAACCTGCCCCTCGTCAGCAGGTTGACCGTCACCCTCCCCTGCGGTCCGACAACACCTTCGAACGAAATGTAGGTCGGCCGGTCGATCACCTGGAAGGAAGACGTTTCCCCTCCGGCATCGGTGATCAAAACAATGTTCTGGCTGCCAGGTGGGCACATCACCTCCAGGTAGATACGCACTTTCTGGCCCTCGGCGAGTTCGCTATCGAACACAAGCCGGGAGCGGCGCTGGCTTGCCCAGACGCCCCAATCCTCCATAGCGAACCAGCCAGAGTCACGCGCTGCGCGAAAGGTAACGATCCGCCGGCCTTCGGCGGCGATCCGCAATAGCGCCGTGTCGCCGCCTTCGATGATCTCGTTGCGAGGCAGGCGGCAATTCAAACGGCCGGGCTGATCTCCCAGCCCAACACTCATGTCGATCGCCGTCGAGAACAGCTCGGAGCAGAACGCATCCCACGATTTTGGCACGAAATTCTGCTCGATATCGCGCTGCCAGTCGGCCAGATCCTTGCGATCGACAATGACCTGCTTGAAGATGTTGTAGCCGTCCTCGATGTTGTAAGGATTGATGTAACGCACAAAATGCCCTCCAACTTCGGGCATCGAGGTGGCGTTGGAGGCGATGCAGGGCTTGCCGTAATTCAGGCTCTCGCCGATGGGCAGGCCAAAGCCTTCGGCAAAACTTGTATAGGTCGTAAACAGAGCATGCCGGTATAGATATTCCAGCTCGTCGTCCGAGATGTCGTTGAAAATGTAGAGCCAGTCCCCGACATAACCGTGAGCGGCCAGATGGTGGCGCAATTCGTCGATCTGCCAACCCCATTTGCCCACCCAGACGAGTTTCGGTGCCTTCTCGCCCAGTTCGCGGATCAGACGTTCCCAGATGCGGATCTGGTACATATGATTCTTGCGAACCTCGATGGTTGCAACACAGAGGACATATTCCTCCTCTGCCATGCCGAGGATGTTGGTATTAAGGATCCTGGTCTTCTTCTGTGTCTTCCGCAGTTCCGTTGCGAGCGGAATTGCCTTGACGGGCAGCTCGAAGTTGAGACGCTCCTTGAAATAGGCCCTGATTTCGGATGCGACGAACTCCGAATTCGCCAGAACGAAATCGCAAACCGACAATACGTCGATCAGCTGTCTTTGAAACTTGTCGACGGCAGCCTGCTGGACATATTCGGGATTCCGGATCTGAATGAGATCGTGGATGAATACGCAGAAGCGCATGCCTTTTTCACGAAGCTTCCGCATGACATCGTAATGCGGATAGATCCAGAAAGCGCCCGCAACGACGAATATATCATCCTGCGTCGGCCAAACTTCGAAGCGCGCGTCGAAGACGGCGGCAATTGCCTTATCGACCATGCTGCGATCGACAATCGGGACATCGAACTGGCGAACAAGCGTCGCAAGTGCCGCCGGGCTCGCGGCGAGAATACGATGGCGATCATACTCGGGGATCACCGGGATAACGCGGTAATCTCCGAACATACCGGACTCGATATGAAGGACCAGGTTGGCAACGACGCGTTGAATTCCGCTCAGGCTCTTATTGTGCTGAGCATATTCCATGAGGTCGGTGACGTCGAGCCAGATGGTCTTTAACGCTTTTTCGCTCTCGGCGCTGAAATCTGAGAAGACGTCGCCAGCGGCGCCCGCTGCCACGAGTTCGATGACGGCGTCGTGGTTGCCGGGGTTGCATTCCACCGAGCGCTTGTAGCTTTCGATTGCTTCGCCCATGCGTCCGGTGAGCTTCAGCAAGTGTCCGCGCTGCAGGTGAATATCGGAATCATCCGGGTTGAGCTCGAGAGCTTTCTGGTAGCGCTTGGCTGCCTCGCGGTAGTCACCCGCTTCCTTGAGGCAGTTGCCCGCCTGAACCCAAATCCCCGTGTCCTCGGGATTGGTCTGCAAATGCTCATCATAGAGGTCGGCCGCTTTCTGCCACAGTCGCGAATCCCGCGCGACGTCTGCCTCACTGACGACGTTTCTCATTTCTTCCTTGCTGCGGAAAATGTTCATGAAATCTCGCCCGGTTTGTTGGGTCAGGTTGATCGCGATGGCTAAGGGGATTTCCGCGATGGTTCGTCGGCGCTCGCAACTCCGCCGGTTCTTGCCGGAGACGGATAGGTCGATCCCATCCCTCTCCGGCTGCTGAACAGCTCCTCACTCTGTCGGCGGTCCAAAGGTGGACCGCCGCAAGATGGGCTTTCCTCAAGCGGCGCGGAGCCCCGCGACGTCTGTTTCTTCCGGCGCCACCCAAGGTTGGCCGGCTTCCGCATAGCCTGTCAGGCGCAGGATCACGTGGCCCTTGCAATCGGCCCACAGTGTGGCCGGCAGCACGAGGTGACCATTGGTCCAGGACCAATTGCAACCTGCAGCGATCTCTTCCGGATGAAGGCCGACGAGGCCGTTCAAGGCAACGTCGCGATCCGTCTTGAGACCATCGAAGATACGCAGGCTCTCGAACCGCACGCCGAGCGCACGAACCTCGCGGCCGGGAGAGAAGGTCCGCGACACCAGGCTCGCCGTCTTGGCAGAAGCCGGGAAGATGAACCGGGCGAGGTCGCCGTCGATCTGTCCCTCCACGCGTTTGCCGTCGACCAGCATATGCAGGTCCATATCCGCAGCCCGGCTCCAGCCGAGTGTCTCGACCCGCGCAATCAACCGCTCGCGGATCGCCTCGACGAGGACACCGCGGTCGACGAAGGGGCGGGCATAACGGGTGAAGCTCTCGGCCACACGTTGAGCGGCGTCGACCTCGACAAGACGGCCATAAGCCCTGCCGAAGAAAGCGCGATTGCCCACTTCCATGTAGCTCTCGCAGCCCAGGCCCTCTGCCATCAGCACATCATGGCTTTCCAGTTCGACGTGCCAATATGTGACCTCGGGCCACTCCTCGCGGACGATCGTCGCGCCATTGGCCAGTTCGCCAACCGGCACGAACACTTCGCCCATCAGGTCCACGCACACCGCATGGCCGCCGGACAGCAGCAGATCGCGAGCGGGCAGGTTATCGCCGAATGCGCCGGCACGAACCCGGACCGGCCACTCGTTGCGCACCGGCCGTTCGACCCGTTTGCTGCCGATCCAAATGATCGGACGGGCTTCGCCGGTCGCCGTGATCGCCAGGTCGCCAACCCTCAGATCTTCGACGGCGACCTCGCCGCGCGCGGTAAGGATAAGCGTTCCGGAAACGAAGCAGGGCGTCGCCACCGGAGTAATGTCTATCGCTGCGCCATTCGCAGTGATCGTCAGCGGACCTGCCTGGCCGGCTATGAAAGTGCCGGTCGTGAAACTGGTACCGGCAACGCTGACATTTCCGAGAGGATTGTTGCTGCTGTCAAAAAGGCTGATCGTCTGGGAGCCGCCGCTCGAAGTGATGGTGTAGTGATCCACCGATCCTGCCAGCCCTTGAAACTCGATCTTGTCCGTCGCGGCATCGAAACTATTGATGGTCGTCGACGAAAGATCGAGAACCGCGCCACCGGCGTTCGCGACGAAGGTGCCCCCACCGGCTCCGAAGTTGATGGTCGTGCCGTTCAGCGCGCTTATCAAGGCCGTTCCGTTGGTAAACGTGCCGCCATTCTCGATATCGACATTCAAGCCGCTCAGCGCTCCGAGGACCGAGCCGCCGGCAGCGGTGGCGGTGCCGCCGTCAACGATGACGGTCATGCTGCTCAGGGCGCTAATACCCGAATTGATGGTAGCGTTGCCGCCCACATAGACCGTGGACGAGCCTAATAGCGCAGCGGTAATATTGACGGTTGCCGTCGCGCCGGGGGCCACCACATAGTTGGTGTTCCCAAGGACCGAGAGGATAGACAGCGAACTGGTGCCATTAACCGGTGTCGCGACGTTGCCTGGCGCAATATTGGTTACCGTTGTAGTCGTAGCGTCAGGGTTGGTGATGGTGAGGTTGTAATTTGCACCTATCCCGAGTGGGCCGCCAGGGTTGTAGGTCAGATTATACTGTACGCCACTCGCTGTGGTGGCACTATAATTGCCTTCCGCCATGTTTCTTGCTCCGTTAAAGTAAACGAGTTCAGAACTAGTCTATGCTGACCCTCATCGCGTAGGACGATGGAGCTTCGGTTCGCCCTTCGCACATCTCCTTGCCAACGCCGCAGCGCGAGGAACTCCAGAGCATGCAAAGACCATCGACACTCTTGTCCAGGCAATCCCGCCCCTGCCACACCAATCCCGTCACGACAGTATAAAACGCGACAAAATCTCTATAATCATAGTCTAATAAAGATATTTTCTGTTTTCTCCGAAGCGTAGTTGACTTTCAAAGCGGAATCACACGCGCTGTCAGATAGTTGCAGCGTCAGTCGGGGTGGAGAGTCGGGTTACCTCGCTTATCGTTTAGATGCTGTCGATGGGTCGTTCGCCAGCTGTTCTCGACAAGACTTTGAGGTTTGAGAATGCGGTTTCGCTCGGATTGAAATCGGCTACGCAGCGCGAAATGCTCAGGCTCTGCAGCAATGCTCGATTATTGCGCCAACCCTGACCCGCGCACCCGGGAAGAGCGCGTTATAGACCATAAGATCGGCAGGTATCCTCATACCGTCATGTCGACGGGAAAGTTGATGAGTATCCCCTTGTAAAACAACAGATAAGCGAGTCTTCCTGGCCAAGCGGCAGATAGTCAAAATGGGAAGGACGCGGGATGGAGAAAATCCGCGTGTCTTTTAGACCAACCGACAGCTCTTGATCGAAGCTCGTCCGTCAACCCGATCCCGATTTAGTAAATAGGACGAAACAGCATCGTCTTATGGCGGCATTATTCTTCTCTCAGGATGCTTCAGCTTCGCGGACGCGATAGCCCATTTCCATCGCCCGCCTTTCAATCGACATACGAGCTTGCTGGAGCACTCTGCCGGCATAGACTGGCGGATAGCACCAGTCGTTCCAGGTGCGCGTTGCTGTACTTGCAAAGGAACCGAACCGCAGTACGCCGGGCTCAAGGAAGGACATACGACCACCGAGAGCGAGATATGTCTCGGTCTGTGCGCCTTCGGCAAGAATGATCGAATGCTGTTCGAGTTCGATATGATAATACTCGAACGGCACCAAAGTCGTCTCCTGCGTGATCGTCGTACCGTTGAGGAGGAACTTTGCTGGAATCAACGATTCCTCTAGAAACATGCAACGGTCGGGCGAAACGTAAAGATCCCGGGAAGGGACGTTTTCGGCAAGGGCGCCCGCCTGTATGCGAACCGGAAGGGTATCGCGTGGTTTATCGATCGCCTTCGGATCAATCCGACGCCGTCCGACCCATCTGATTTCCGCGACGCCTTTGTGCGTAACCACAAGATCGCCGGCCCGTAAATCTTCGACCGGAGTATCTCCCTCGGGTGTGCGGATGAGTGTGCCACGCAGGAAGCAGCTCGTAAAAGTCAGGCTGTCCGCGTTGGCATCGTAGGTATAGGTGACACCCATGGGTATGGTATAGGAGCCAAACGGTACCGCGTTCAAGAGACCGCCGAAGAAGGTGACGGTATTCCCTGTTTGAGAGACAACGTTCGAGCCTACTACCTCGATCCTGTCTCCCGATTGAACGTTTACGACGTTCGGCGGGGTCGAGAGGCTCAAATTGATGCCGCCCGGATCGTAGGCGAACAGCCCACTACCTTTTGCATCGGCAAAATCCACGGTAGCCCCGTTCAAAAGATCGGCAGTAAGCAGGCTCACATTCGCCGTAATACTCGAATCGGCACCTATCGCATAAGTATAGGTCGAAGCGGCCCCGACATTTGCGGGGCCGGCATTGATCGTCACATTCGCACCACTAACCGCTTTGATCGTTGTATTTGAAGCCCCGTCGATGCCGACGATACTGCTAATATCGACATCAACGCCGTCAACAATCACCGTACCGTTGGCAACCAGATTGAGCTGGATGCTATCCGAGGGAGTGCCGGCATTGCTACTATCAATCGTAGTCGTGCCATTGTTGATTAGGTTGATGCCAATCAAAGCCATGTTATTATCCTCTCCGACAGATTAACATGTTGTCTTTTAAGGCAAAACTGGATCAGAACTTGTAGTTCAGGCCGACCCGAACGGCATGGAAGTCAAGGCTGCCTTTGGTATTGAGGGTATCCCCCCCGAATTTGCTGCTGCCGAAATCGACATACTGATATTCGAGTTTTGCCGTCACATGGTCGGTGAAAGCGTGTTCGACACCGGCACCGATAGTCCAGCCCGTCTCGGTCTTGTCGTCGTCGAAGCTTACGCCAGCCAACGCGCCCTTGTATTTGACGTGTCCATAGGCGAAGCCGCCGGTTCCGTAGAACAAGGTGTTGTCATAGGCGTAACCGATGCGGGGGCGAACAGTGCCGAACCAGTCGATCTTGGAAGATGCACTTGCGGTGCCGTTTCGGAAGGAATCGCTGATGTCAGCACCCTGAAAATCGGCTTCGAGGCCGACTACCCAGTTGGGGTCGAACTGGTAGTTGTAGCCGATCTGGCCACCTCCGAGGAAACCGGACCCTTCAAGCTTGCCAAATCTGCCAAGGTAACTTCCGAAGGAATGGAACCCGACATCGTCGTTACCACCGAAACCGCCGCCGGCATTCACACCGACATAGAAACCGGTCCACGAAAATACCGGCGCCGCCTCGACGGGAGCTTGAGGCGGTGTGGAAGTTGCGAGATCTGCTGCATAGACGGTACTTCCCGCAACCGTCGCCAACAAGAAAACCGTAGTCCCCAAAAACTTGCGCATTCGAAAATTCTCCTCGAAGGAATTCACGAGATTCAACATGTAACTTGCGAAAGTCCACGTTGAGGCCATAATATAGACGTGATTATAGCTGTAAATACGTAGTCACTAATAAATATTTTCTATATATAAGCTTTATTTGTATAGTTTTGTCGCAATATGTATTGAGAGCATATTGATTCTATACTTTGACGCACCGCAAAATGCCGGAATCGCGGCGGCAAAAACATTACAACCAGAATGAGATGGATGGCTTCGCGTCTGCCGGGGACGCGGAATGTATGAAACGAAGCGCGGCAATTTCGCTTCGTTCGCAAGGGCGGCTGGCCGCGGCGGCTTCCGAGTGACGCGATCGGGTGTGATATGTCGCTTTCGATAGACAGGCAGAACGCCGTTCTGCGAGTTTTTATCGCTACCGCAGATAGTCATCTGCTGCGCTGGGAGGCCTGACGGGGCGGACCCCTAGAAGGAACGTCAGGCCTCCCAACTGCGCCCAACTCCTCTCCCTATGAACGGACATATGATAAAGAGCATGCTGGCAAATCACGGCCTGCATACATTTGGTGTGTCAATCTCCGCAACGGCGCCCAGGAAGACAGGCAGAGCGATCATGTTGCCGCTGGAGCATTCCGAAACATGCAGCCTGATGGCATTAGGTATTGGCTTACTGTGAAATCGACTTTCCAACGTGGGGCGCAATCAGACCTCCCGCGCCGCTTTCCGTATGGACGATGTAGCGGCGACAAGCCACATCTTTGGAACTATCGCAACCGCCAATTTGCGATGGTCGGGAGGCCTGGTTGTTTGCTTCAAGCAGCGGTCGGGCCTCCTCGCTTGCAACAAGCGCAACTCGCCAGTCAGTAGCTTTTATCCCGGCATGCTCCAAGACGCCTGCTTGTTCGCATGCTGCAAATTCAAACAAACCGAGAGGTTTTAATCGCCTCGGGGAATTATATGCATGCGGGCGGCGCCAGCCGCCTTGAGGAAGGCAGAGCGAACCTGTTCGGGTGAAAGCCTGCCTTTGACGCCGTCGACGCAGGCCTGCAACGCTTCTTCAAACGCATCTCCGTAGCGTATCGGCCATTTCGTCGTCAGATATTCGATGGCCTGTGCGATCGAATTGATGGAATGAATCTCGTCCCCATCCTGCGCTGCAATTCCGAGCGGCGCGAATGCCAGCCCTGCGGGTTCATCCGAGGCGTCGAATGAGGTTGATTGATCTTGATCGGCGGCGTTTTCGGATTTTGCATGCCGGCGCCTCGTCACCAGTGTGGCCAGCAAGGTCATATCCCGAGCAATCCTATCCAGGGCTGCGAGCTTGTCTTCTTCGGCCCGCGTCCGGTCCTGCCCCCCCTGTCCCGCCTGCGGCTCCGGCGGCGAGGCCAGGCGGCTATCTACATTCGTTCGAGGAGTGAAAACATCATCAGGGACCGAATTAACAAGCTGTGCACCGTTATCGAGGTCGGCACCAAAACTCTTATCATTCCGCCCCATGCCGATCTGTCCCAATAAACGCCGTCAAACCCGTCCCACTGCATAGCAGCGATATGTTGTATCGGCAAAAGTACTACTAATAAAACGCAATTGACCCGTATAGATTAAAACTTTGAAACGAATTTGACCAGTATCGCGACAACAGAAAGCGAAAATACTCATAAAACCAGGCGATATTGGCTTATTTTCAATGTATAAATATGGAAATTTTCGCTTAAAAGGCCAACGAACGGTCCTGTGATCGAAGCTGCATCTCTTCGATGCAGCAGCCACACCTACATCTATAGCTGCATAGGCAACTTCAAATGTCGCCTAATCCACCTGCGATTGCCATTCCGGCAGCTTTCGGTGCCGGAAGCATTGCAAGCCCGTCCCAAGACGTTGCTCATACAGTTGCAGACGCATGTGCCTGCGAAAGCGAGACGATGCGCTCTTCGATTGCGACGATCGGCATGGAAAGCCAATGCGAAACGCGAGCCGCCGAATTGAAGAGGCGCACCGAAGTGCGCCGCTTGTTCAGACGATGAAGAAAGTCGATGGCGGAACCTGCAATGCGGTCGCAATGCGGCGAAGTTTCGCCGGATCGGCCTCGGTACCAGCCTCGATTTCCGTGATCTCCCCACTGGTCAGACCACAGGTCTCCGAGAGGTCGTCAATCGTGTAACCGATGGCTTCACGCGCCTGCCGCACAGCAGCAGCAATCTCACCATCAGGAACCGTAGAAACCTTTGAACTATCGATATTATTCGGAGTAATGGACATGAAATTTCTCCTTCCAAAGTCCGCCGGCCAATTCGTTGCCGGGTGAAGGCAGCTATTGCAGCCATGAGGCATATCGACCTAAACAGACACGGCCGAACGCTGCGTCAATATAGGCATCAATGCGGCGAGGGCAAGCACGGAAGCGCATAGCTGCCAATCGCCTGGCTCTCGGCTAATGTCGCGATTTAATATTCTGTGATAGCGACAACACGTCACGGTTACAGAGGAATGAACGGCACTGCACGCCGTCCTGCGACGTCAGCCGCCGCCCGCCCGGCTGTGAACGTCACCCTGTAACGACGAAGATCATTTCTTGCCTTTTGCCTTGCGCACCTTCCGCTCGGCCGCAAGCAGGAGCCCCTTGAGTTCCGGTTCACGCACACGATTGGCTGCCTCGATGAAGGAAACCCACTCGACGCGGCGTTGGCCTCGCTCCGGAAAGTCCTGGAGCGTTTGGTCGACCTCCAGCAGATGCAGTTGGACAATGCAGGGAACGCGGCTGCCGTCGGCAAGCTGCTTCAGATAGGTAAAATAGCCAAAGGGCTTTTTCTTCACCTTGCCGCGCACGCCGGCTTCTTCATAAGCTTCAATGGCGGCAACCTCATGCGGCTTCTTGCCCTTGATCGGCCAACCCTTGGGAACGACCCATCGGCCGCTCTCCCGGCTTGTGACGACGAGCATCTCGGCATCGTCGCCTTCGGGCACCTTCCTGTAGCAGATGGCGGCATATTGCTCATGGACCTGGCCGTGCAGCAACTCGTCGGCATGACCGGCAAGCTCGGACAGAAAGCTCTCCGACCGTCGCAAGGCTTTTTGCTGCGCTGAAAGTGAGAAAGCCATGCGCGCTACTCGCGACACGGTCGATCGACGCACACGCCCCTCGAAACTGGCCGGCCCGCGCTCACAAAAATCGTCTGTGACACGCTGCTCTCCTGCTCGCTTGGGTTTCGTCGAAATTCACAACTGTCCGTATGATGCTGTGAGCCGCTGCGGTGACAGTTTTATGAAGGCGGCTGTTGATGATGCGGAAGGATCAGCCATCTGAGAGTGCTACACGAAACTGTGATCGAACGGCACCGAACGAAAAAACGGCCCCCGAAGGGGCCGTTTCATCCTTGGGAGGACATGCGAAGCTTATTCGGCTGCCTGCAGGGCAGGCACCTCGATTTCTTCGCTCAATTGCCCCGCCATGGCGGCGGCAAACTTGGTTTGGTCGAGTTCGTTTTCCCAGCGGGCAACAACGACCGTGGCTACCGCATTGCCGACGAAATTGGTCAAGGCGCGGCACTCCGACATGAATCGGTCGATGCCGAGGATCAGCGCCATGCCGGCGATCGGAACCGAAGGCACGACGGCAAGGGTGGCGGCAAGCGTGATGAAGCCCGCACCGGTGATGCCGGCGGCACCCTTGGAGCTCAGCATTGCCACCAGCAGCAGCAGGACCTGATCCCCCAGCGACAACGGCGTATCAGTTGCCTGGGCGATGAACAATGCCGCCAGTGTCATATAAATATTGGTGCCGTCGAGATTGAAGGAATAGCCCGTCGGGATGACGAGGCCGACGACGGAGCGCTTGCAGCCTGCACGCTCCATCTTGTTCATCAGGCCCGGCAATGCGGCTTCAGACGACGAGGTGCCGAGCACCAGCAGCAGCTCTTCCTTGATGTAGCGGATCAGCGCCAGGATCGAGAAGCCGTTATAGCGGGCGACGGCCCCGAGCACGACGAGAACGAACAGCAGCGAGGTGGCGTAAAAGGTGCCGATCAGGAAAGCCAGATTGGCGATCGTGCCGATACCATACTTGCCGATAGTGAAGGCCATGGCGCCGAAGGCACCGATGGGAGCGAACTTCATCAGCAGGGCAACCATACGGAAGATCGGCGTGGTCAGTGCCTGGAGGAAATCCGTCACCGGGCGTCCGCGTTCGCCGGCAGCGCCAAGCGCAATACCGAAAACGACCGAGAAGAACAGCACCTGGAGAATATCGCCCTTGGCGAAAGCGCCAACGATCGTATCCGGAATGATGTTCATCAGGAAGCCGACGACCGACGCGTCATGGGCCTGCGCCGCATAGTTGTTGACGGCCTTGGTATCCAGCGTCGCCGGATTGATGTGCATGCCTGCGCCCGGCTGCACGACGTTAGCAACGATAAGACCGACGATCAGCGCCAGGGTCGAGAAGGTCAGGAAGTAGATGAACGACTTGCCGACGACACGGCCGAATTTCTTCAGGTCCGACATGCCGGCGATGCCGGTCGTGACCGTTAGAAAGATGACGGGCGCGATGACCATGCGCACCAGCTTGATGAAGGCATCGCCGAGCGGCTGCAACGATGTGCCGAGTTGCGGATAATAGTGACCGAGCAGAATGCCGGCGGCGATGGCGGTCAGAACCTGCACATAGAGGTGCCGGTAAAAGGGAACCTTGGCGCGCGTTTCCGCGGCAGCGATAGGAGCAATCATGATGTCCTCCGTTAAGCCCAACCGATCTCTCGGCCCTCCGGGCGACGACTAGAATTCAACAGCCTCCGACTGTTCCGTCGTTCTTTGCAATGACCGTGCCAGATACACGCCTTGATTTTAACACTTTGCTTTTGTTAGATTTTAATTTCCGACACTGATCCAAGATCATCGATCTGTGCGACTATCCGCACAGATCGAATTGCGGGGCGCGCGAAATCATGCACAATACGGCAATGCTGCAGCGCCCGGCCAACGAACGATTTCTAACGCCCGAGCAACTGGGCCGGCGCTCCCGCCGGGTCTGGTTCGTGTTCGCGTTTCTAAGTGCGGCCATCATTGCGGCTGGCCTTTATGGCGCGAATTTCTATGGACGGCTCTCGGCAATAGAAACGCTGCAGCGGCAGGGGCACACGGATGCGAACCTCAAGGTTGCCCTGCTGCGCGCGGTCCTCGAACGTCCGCGCGCTTTGCCATTACTGCTGGCCGATGATCAGCAGGTGCGAGATGCGCTCGCTGACAAGCACATCGACGATGTCGTCGCCTTGGATCGCAAGCTCGAAAGTCTCGTCTCCGGCACCAGCGCATCCGTCCTTTACGTCACCGGCAAGGACGGCGTTGCTATGGCCTCCAGCAACTGGCGCGAGCCGCTGAGCTTCGTCGGCAATGATTATTCTTTCCGCGATTACTTTCGCAAAGCCATGGAAACGGGAACCGCCGAGCATTACGCGCTCGGCACGGTCAGCAATCGTCCCGGCCTCTACATTTCCCGACGCGTTGGCGATGTCGGCTCCGCGCTTGGTGTCGTTGTGGTGAAGATGGAATTCGATCAGCTGGAGGCCGACTGGAGCGAGACCGGCCGCCCCGCTTACGTGACCGACGAACGCGGTGTCGTGCTCATCACCAGCCTGCCCTCATGGCGCTTCATGACGACCACCCCTCTTGCGCGCGAGGAAGCCGATGCCATTCGAAAAAGCCTGCAGTTCGGCGCGGCACCGCTTTCGCCCCTTCCGGTCAGCCACCCCGAAAAAGTCGGCCCGGATGCAACCATCGTGCGCGCCATTTTGCCTGGAAGCAGCGCTGCGGAATATTTGCGGCTGACGGTCGCCGTTCCATCAACACCCTGGCAGCTTGGCTACCTGATCCCGACCGATCAGGCGATCGCCTCGTCCGTGCGCGAGACGCGCTTCCTTGCCTTGACCGTCCTTCTGCCGATCCTCGCATTCGCCGCTTTCCTGCTGCGTCGCCGCGATGTTTCTGCCATGCAGATCGCCATCAGCAGGATCGCGCGCGAGGAGCTGGAACGCCGGGTTCTCGAGCGCACGGAGGATCTCAGCCAGGCCCGCGACCGGCTGGAGGCGGAAATTGCCGACCACCGTGCGACGGAAGCCAAGCTGCAAGGCGTGCAGCAGGATCTCGTGCAAGCCAATCGCCTTGCCATCCTGGGTCAGGTCGCCGCCGGCGTCGCGCATGAAATCAATCAGCCGGTCGCGACGATCCGCGCCTATGCGGAGAATGCCAATGTCTTCCTTGATCGGCAGCAGACAGAGCCAGTGAAGGAAAACCTTTCGGCGATCGCGGCGCTGACCGAGCGTATCGGCACGATCACCGAAGAACTGAAAGCCTTCGCCCGCAAGGGAAGGACTGCCCCAGAGCCGGTCGACCTCAGAAGCGTGATCGAGGGAGCCGTGGTTCTGCTGCGGAGCCGCTTTGCCGGCCGCCTGGATGCGTTGAAGATCGAGCTGCCGCCAACGGGGCTCGGTGTTGTCGGCACGCGCATCCGGCTGGAACAAGTGCTGATCAACCTCTTTCAAAATGCTCTGGAAGCCCTGGAAGGCCGCGATCAGGCCAAGGTGGAGGTGTCGGTGCGCGAAACTTTGGATGAGGTCGAGGTCGTGGTTTCGGACAACGGCCCCGGTATTCCAACGACGATCCTCGATTCGCTGTTTACCCCTTTCAATACATCCAAGGAAAAGGGTCTCGGCCTTGGTCTCGTCATTTCAAAAGATATCGTCGTCGACTATGGCGGCCGGATCGATGTCGAGAGCAATGGCAGCGGCACACGCTTCACCGTCCATTTGCGCAAGGCCACACCATGAATGAGAGTTTCCCCGTTTTCCTCATCGACGACGACAAGGATCTGTTGAGGGCGACGAAACAGACGCTGGAATTGGCTGGTTTCGCCGTATCCGCCTTCTCTGCTGCAGCCGAAGCGCTTCTTGTTCTCGACGCCGGTTTTGCGGGTGTTGTCGTCTCCGATATCCGCATGCCGCAGATGGATGGACAGCAGCTCTTTGCCCGCATCAAGACGCTCGACGCTGATCTACCGGTCATTCTCATGACGGGTCATGGCGATATTCCGATGGCGGTGCAGGCGATCCAGGACGGCGCCTATGATTTCATCGCGAAGCCCTTCGCCACGGACCGGCTGGTGCAAAGCGTGCGACGCGCGGCTGAGAAACGAAGGCTCATCCTGGAGAATAGGGCATTGCGGCAAGCGGCGGAGCAGGCGCAGGGCGATCTGCCTCTGATTGGCCAGACACCCGCCATCGAGCGGCTGCGCTATACGCTGCGGCAGATCGCTGATACGGATGTCGATGTACTTGTCACGGGCGAGACCGGCAGCGGCAAGGAAGTGGTGGCGAGCCTGCTGCATCGCTGGAGCCGGCGCGCGAAGGGTAATTTCGTCGCGCTGAACTGCGGCGCCCTGCCCGAAACCGTGATTGAAAGCGAGCTGTTCGGCCATGAGCCCGGCGCTTTTACCGGCGCGCAGAAAAAGCGCGTTGGGCGCATCGAATATTCCAGCTCCGGCACCCTGTTTCTCGACGAGATCGAAAGCATGCCGCCGGCGATCCAGGTGCAGATGCTGCGCGTGCTTGAGATGCGCGAGGTGACGCCGCTCGGCACCAACGAAGTCCGCCCTGTCGATCTTCGCGTCGTGGCGGCGGCGAAGGTCGATCTCGCCGATCCTCGCCAACGCGGCGATTTTCGCGAGGATCTCTATTATCGCCTCAACGTCGTCACACTTTCCATTCCGCCACTGCGTGAACGGCGCGATGACATCCCGCTGCTCTTCGGCCATTTTGCCGATCGCGCCGCCGGCCGCTTCAAGCGCGAGGTGCCGGTCCTATCCACAGCAGTGCGCCGCCATCTGCAGCAGCACGACTGGCCGGGCAACGTTCGCGAACTCTCGCATTTTGCCGAGCGCTTCGTGCTCGGCCTCGAATCGGCAACAACGGCAAAATCCGGCGAGGTACCGGCGGCGGACGAAGGTTTGCCCTTGCCGGTTCGAGTAGAACGTTACGAAGCCGAACTCATTCGCGCAACCCTGTCGCAGAACAATGGCGATGTGCGCCGTACTATCGAAGCGCTCGGCATTCCCAGGAAGACTTTCTACGACAAGCTCCAGCGGCACGGCATCGTCAGAGGCGATTTCGCTGGTTTTGACGGGGGCGAGCGCCGAGGTTCGTGATCCATCGCCAAGAGCGGACTATGCCAGCTGAAGCGGGTTTCCACCACGCGCTTCAGGCACTGCGGCGCATCTCCTTGATGTTGGAACCGGCGCTTAGTCGAGCCGCTGCCTCGGCGGTGCGATCCAGAACCAGCATCGCTTGCGCGATCACCGTCGCAAGCGCTTCATCGCTCTTGGAAGCAGCCACGACCAGCGGCGCGCTCAAACAAATTCTAAGGGCACTTGCCGGTACATCACCAAAATCGGCGCAGCGAACGGGCTGCCCGAGACGCACGGACGCAACCCCATCACCGTCGATGGCCAGCTCCTTGTAGACCGCCGCCATTTCCGTCGCAGTCAGCATCGCGCCATCCGTGCAATTGCGCAGGTAGAACGAGAAAATGGAGGGAATCTCGTCCCAGCGAAGAGCCGATGATGCGCCCCCCAGTTCACGCCTGTCCAATGGCCGGCTGTGCAAAGGCTCGAAGGCCGGATCGTTCGCAAGACGATCAGAGACGGCGTCGGCAAAGGCGGACAAAACGGCGACCACGCGATCTTCAGGAATATCCAGAAAACGTCCGAGTTCGAACAGCGCGGCTTTCCAGCGTAGCAGCAGGCCGAAATTGGCTCTATCCGGCAAGATATCGCGAGCGGCCCAGCCCTCCGGCCACTCTGCCTTTCCGCAATAATCCGCCAAGGCCGCTGGCAGTGCGCACGATTTGAAGCGCTCCGACATTTGGGGCGGGCAGAGAAGCGCCCCGCTGAAAATCGGTCCGGCAAGGAATTTCGAACCCGTGAGCGCGACCATGAAGCCATGGGCGAGATATGCGCGGATCGTCGCCGCCGACAGGCGAAACTGGCAGGCGTCGATCATGATATCCAGCAACGGACCGAAGCGCTGCTTCAGACGCAGAACGGTCCCGAGACCCGGGGCCAGCAGGCTGGTTTTCGAAACGTCCGTGACCACAAGCAGGCATCTGAGGCCGGCTGCGCGGGCAAGTTCGATGAGGCCGCGCAACTCCTCCTCCACCTCGCTCTCGGTGCGAAGAGAGCCATCCTTGTTGCGCACAGCAATGGCGGCGTTGCGCGTCGCGTCGCCCGCCCGCAATTCCTCACCCTTGACAACAGCTCGCTCGCTGCTGACGCGGCTCATGAAATGCCGCCCGGCCGACGCCGTCATGACGCCGCTGCCCGTCTCGTTCCCCATCAGCGTGATGGTCATCAGGGCACGTTCGTCCTCGCCTGCCAACAGCGAGGCCGAAAAAAGATGGATGTCCGTGCCCGATGTGGCCAGAATGGCATCGATCCGCGGCTGCGACGATTGGCTGAGGCCAAGCAAGCGCAGCAGATTGTCACGCACGCGCCCGATTTCGCGGTCGTAGATAGCCTTCGGCGAGCTTGTTTCCATCTCCTGCGTCAAATCCGCGTAATAGGATTCGACCGCGACAAAGGCGGCGGCGGAGATGGTCGATGCCGTCGACGAACCGAAAGCGAGATCTTCGGGTCGGGGCGAGGGGCCATAGCCATACATGTTGAGCCCGCTGACCGGATCGCAATCCAGCCGTTCGTCGCCGCCCGACACCAGATGTTTCAGAAGCGCACCCCTCGCCTCGCCTCGCTGCTGCGACGACGCACCCGCGGTCACGTTCTCATCCAGGGTACAGTCGTCAGCAATTTGCTGCATGGAGAAGCATTCCTCTTTCGCCGAACTCGAAAACGCTTCGCAGGATCGCGCCGCGCTCTATGCCGAGCGACGGACCCTCGGCAGCCGAACTTTATGCTTCGCAAGGTGGAGCGAGGCTGACTTGTCGAGACCGGCAACGCCGGTGGCAAGAGCAATAAAAAGCTCGCGATCCGGAGGACCGCGAGCTCATTTCAGCAAAAGGGAATTGTCGTATCAGCCAGCGGCTTCCAGCTTATCCTGCGTCTTCGTCTCGAAGTCGCTGGCATCGTGGCGCTCACGCAGCTGCTCGGATGGATCGCCCGACATGCGGTTGACCATGCGGCCGCGCTTGACGGTAGGACGCGCGTAGATTTGCTCTGCCCAGCGCTGAACATTCTTGTAATCCTGCACCTGCAGGAACTCGGCCGCGCCATATTGCCAGCCTTTGACCAAGCCGCCGTACCACGGCCAGATGGCAATATCGGCGATCGTATAGTCGCTGCCGGCGATATATTCGCTTTCGGCCAGCCGACGGTCGAGCACGTCGAGCTGACGCTTCACTTCCATGGCGAAGCGATCGATCGCATATTCGATCTTTGTCGGAGCATAGGCGTAGAAATGACCGAAGCCGCCGCCGAGATAGGGCGCGCTGCCCATCTGCCAGAACAGCCAGGAAATGCATTCGGCCCGAGCCGGCTGCTCGGTAGGCAGGAAGGCGCCGAATTTCTCGGCGAGATACATCAAAATCGAGGCCGATTCGAAAACGCGGACCGGCTTCGGACCGCTGCGGTCGAGCAAAGCCGGGATCTTCGAGTTCGGATTGACATCGACGAAACCGCTGCCGAACTGATCGCCCTCGCCGATCTTGATCAGCCAGGCATCATATTCCGCGCCGCTGTGACCAAGTGCCAGCAGCTCTTCGAGCATAATGGTGACCTTCACGCCATTCGGCGTTCCAAGCGAATAGAGCTGAAGGGGATGACGTCCCACCGGCAGTTCTTTCTCGTGAGTCGGGCCGGCAATCGGGCGATTGATATTGGCGAACTGGCCGCCATTGGCCTTGTTCCAGGTCCAGATTTTCGGCGGCGTATATTCGGCAGAACCGGTCATGGGCATCCTCCTTTTTCGGGAATCGAATTTGGGCGATCTTCGATGTAGCGCGCTACATAGGTCGCACATAGGGGCCGCTCTTCATTTTTGCGAGAGGAGAATGCGCACACTTTAATGCGGAAGCGCTCCTGCCGCTTGGGCTGAGCTGCGTCGCCTCATTTCCAAGTTAGGTCATTGCCAATCTTCTGGAGGTCCATGAAATGAAAAAGCCTGCCGCGGGAGGAGGAGCGGCAGGCTTTTTACAAGAACCGAACAGCGGATGGGAGGAGGAGTTCCGCTATTCCTGCAGCCGTCCCTGGGAGGAGGATAAGGACGTCTGCGAAGCGAAGGGATGCGGGAGGAGATGCATCGCTTCGATGAGAAGAACATACCAGTCTTTTGCTCAGTTCATAGGCATTTCTTTGCAAGGCAGTTATGCGCCATGCGAAAAGCAGAGAGCTAAATTGATGCAATCTTCAGCAAGCGCGGCGAAAAGGAACGGTGATATTCATAAAGCAAAAGCGCCTGCTCAAGGGAACAGGCGCTGGCATAATTCAGCTTTATAAGGAGCCGGTGCGGCCGTTAGCGAGCGATCGCTGCGCGGGCAACATTGCGGATTTCGCCGCGATCGATACCCAGATCATGCAGTTCGCGCGTGGACATACGGCCCAGTTCGGCGACCGTCTGACGATACTTGCGCCAGTTATTGAAAGAGCGTGCTACGTTCATGATGATCCCCTTTCCTTGGGCTTTCGAAGCTGAGCGGCCGTGCTTGGCGCTCCCGTCGCTTCGATGAGAAATATATAGTCGAAGCCCACAGGTTTTTGCAGAGCTAAGGGATCACTCCACCTATGCATCCATCGCATGGGTCGCCGAGAAAGCAGGCAATCTCACTCGCCAGCATGACTTTTGTAATTTGCTGGTGACAGCGCCGTCTTTGTCTGCGAAAAGAAGAGAGATGAGAGACAGGGGCGTCCGCCATCCGGCGGGCTGAGAAGCACCCTTCGAACCTGAACCAGATCATGCTGGCGGAGGGAGTCGCTCGGGACCTCGTAAAGTACCAGCACGTCGTCCCTGTGCGTCTCGCCCGCCTGAAAGGGGCGATATGCAAGACCAGACAACTGCAGGCAATCTGCTTCGCACCATGCGGGCTAACCCTCCGCTGGTGCAATGCATCACCAATTTCGTCGCCATGAATATCGCGGCCAATGTGATGCTTGCCGCCGGGGCATCGCCGGCAATGGTACATGCCGAAGAGGAGGCCGGCGAGTTTGCCGCTATCTCCGGCGCGCTGACGATCAATATCGGCACGCTCTCGTCCGGCTGGCTTGCGGGCATGCTGAAGGCTGCCCGGTCGGCAAACGAGGCGGGCAAGCCTTGGGTCCTCGATCCCGTCGCCCATTATGCGACCACGTTCCGCCGCAAGGCGGTCGCGCAATTGATCGAGCTAAAGCCGGCGATCATTCGCGGCAATGCATCCGAGATCATCGCGCTTGCCGGCGGCACGAGCCGCGGCCAGGGCGTCGATAGCCGCGACGCCGTCGAACACGCGGAAGATTCCGCCCGGCAATTGGCGGGAAAGCATGGCTGCGTCGTTGCAGTTACCGGCGTTACGGATTTCGTGACTGACGGGCGGAGGGCAAAGCGCATCGCCGGCGGTTCGTCATTCATGCCGCAGGTGACGGCCCTCGGCTGCTCGCTGACCTGCCTCGTCGGCGCCTTTGCCGCAGCAACGCCGGATGATCCATTCGATGCGACCGTTGCGGCGCTCGCGGTCTTTGCCGTCGCCGGCGAACAGGCCGGAGCGGCTGCAGACGGGCCGGGCTCCTTTTCCTGGCGCTTCCTCGACGCCCTCGCCGGCCTTAGCCCGGAAGTGCTGGATCGCAATGCAGGGATATCGGCGGCATGAAAGACTTCGATCTCTCGCTCTATCTCGTCCTCGATCCCATGCTGTGTGCCGATCTCGGCATGATTGAAACCACCCGTGCAGCCATTGCCGGCGGCGCAACCATCGTACAGCTGCGCGACAAGCATGCACCGACAGCCGCCATGATCGAGACGGGCCGCGCCCTCAAGGAAATCCTGCACAGAACGAATGTCCGGCTGATCGTCAACGACAATGTCGAGGCTGCCATCGCCATTGGCGCCGATGGCCTCCACATCGGACAGGAGGATATGAATGCCGCCGAAGCACGCCGCCTGATCGGGCCGGACATGATCCTCGGCCTCTCGGTGGAAACGGAAGCTCTCGCTTCCTCCATAGATCCCGGCATCGTCGACTATGCCGGGATCGGCCCGGTCTTTGCCACGCCCACCAAGCCCGATCACAAGCAGCCGATCGGCTTCGACGGGCTTGCACGCATCGTCAGGCTATGCCCCGTTCCATCGGTCGCGATCGGCGGCCTCAAGGGAGAGCATGCCGCAAGCGTTTACTCGGCCGGAGCCGATGGTCTCGCGGTCGTCTCGGCCATATGCGGCCAACCGGACCCGCAAGCCGCGACAACTGTCATCGCGAACACCATCAAGGAGGCTCGCCAATGATCCGCAATGTCTTATCCATCGCTGGCTCCGATCCCTCCGGCGGCGCTGGCATTCAAGCCGACCTGAAGGCTTTCTCTGCCCGCGGCGTTTATGGAATGGCAGCGCTGACTGCCTTGACCGCGCAAAACACGCAAGGCGTCTCCGGCGTCCATCCGGTGCCTCCACATTTCGTGGCAGACCAGATCAATGCGATCTTTGCCGACGTCCATGTGGATGCCGTCAAGATCGGCATGATCGCCAATGCCGCCATCGCCAGTGCCGTCGCGGACATTCTGGCGCGACATCGCGATGTACCCGTCGTCCTCGACCCGGTCATGATCGCCAAGGGTGGCGCCGCCCTACTGGCTGCCGATGCCGTTGACGTGCTGACCACGCGGCTGCTGCCGCTGGCGACCGTCGTTACACCGAACCTGCCCGAAGCTGCTGCGCTGTTGCATGACGTGGAGGCGAAAAGCCGCGAAGACATGGCGTGTCAGGCGCTTGCTTTGGCCATGCTCGGGCCTTCGGCAGTCCTCGTCAAGGGTGGTCATCTCGAAGGGGATGAAAGCCCGGATGTGCTCGCAAGCGGCGATCATGTGACCTGGTTCGAGGCGGAGCGGCTGCCGACCAAGAATACGCATGGAACAGGCTGCACGCTCTCCAGCGCTATCGCGGCAGAGATCGCCAAGGGCCTGTCGCTTCCCGAAGCTGTCGCCGTCGGCAAGACCTATCTCGCCGCCGCGGTTGCTGCCGCAGGCCAGCTTTCCGTCGGAAGCGGCCACGGGCCTGTGCAGCATTTCCATGCGCTCTGGCCAAACAGACAAGGAGCAGAGAAATGAGCCTCTCACTCAAAGATCAGATTGTCATCGTTTCCGGTGCGGGACGCGGCCTTGGTGCCGCGATAGCGACGGCCTTCGCCCGGGAAGGTGCGAAAGTGGCGGTCAACTATCGCGCCAGCCGCGAGAGCGCGGAGGCGCTCGCAGCAAAGCTCGGCGATCATGCAAAGGCCTTTCAAGCCGATATCCGCGACCTCGAAGACACCAAGCGGCTCGTCTTCGAGGTGACCGGGTATTTCGGCGTGCCGACGACCATCGTCCACAATGCGTTGGCTGATTTCAGCTTCAACGGTGACGCACGTTCGAAGCTGGATGCCTTGAGCTGGGCCGAGATGACCAGGCAGCTGGAAACCGCGCTGGAGGGCGCCTTGAACCTCATACAAGCGGCGCGGCCGGCGATGGCGCAGGCAGGCTTTGGACGGATTGTTACGATCGGTACAAATCTCTTCCAAAACCCCGTGGTGCCCTATCACGATTATACAGCCGCCAAGGCGGCATTGCTGTCGCTCACCCGCACGGCTGCCGCCGAACTCGGGCCACTCGGAATCACCGTCAACATGGTCTCCGGCGGCCTTCTGCGCACGACGGATGCAAGTGGCGCTACTCCGGAATCTGTATTCGACATCATAGCCGCGAATACGCCGCTGCGCCGCGTCACCACGCCCCACGAGGTTGCCGATGCGGTTCTTTTCTTTGCAAGCCCTTGGGCACGGGCCGTTACCGGACAGAACCTGATCGTCGATGGCGGCCTGGTCTTCGGATAGTCGCTCCGCAACGAAAAAGGCGCTGCTCTCCAGAGCAGCGCCACCTTTTAAGTCCGCAGCACGCTAAAAATCAGTTTGCTCAGGCCCAGCCCATGGTCAGCACGCCAAAAAGAATGACGGCGCCGAGCACGATTCGGTAGATGACGAAAGGCCAGGTCGAAAAGCGCTCCAGGAAGCGCATCAGCCCCCAGATGGTGATGAACGACGATATGCTGCCGACGATCAGGCCGACGAGCAGAACCGACCAGGCTTCCATCGGAATATGCGCCTTATGAAGCTCATACAGTTCCTTCAAGCCGGCGAGCGCAATGGCAGGCAAGCCGAGCAGGAAGGAGAATCGGGCGGCTTCCTCGCGCTTCAATCCGAGGAAGAGCGCGCCGGTCAGCGTCGAACCAGAGCGAGAAACGCCGGGAACGAGCGCGCCGACCTGCGTGATGCCGACGAACAGAGCATCGATCAGCGTCATCTGCTCAATGTCTTTCCGATGGCGGCTGTAGAGTTCGGCGATCGCCAGCAACAAGCCCATGACCAGGCAGGCGATACCGATCACCCAAAGGCTGCGGAGCGAGGTGCCACAGGCATTCAGGGAGGATGACAGCAGCAGACCGGCGATCACGATCGGTACGGTCGCGATCACGATGGCGATCGCAAGCCGTATGGAGGGAGAACTCCAGTCCCTTTGCCTGATGGCATCGAGCGACCCAAATGTGACGTAACGAACGTCGCTCCAAAAATAGGAGACGATCGCGGCGAGTGCTGCTAGCTGCATCGTAGCCGAGAAGGCAGAACCGGGGTCCTGCCAGCCAAGCAGGGCCGGCACCAGGCGCATATGGGCAGTGGACGAAACCGGCAGCAGCTCGGTCAATCCCTGCACGATGCCCAGAATTGCAATCTTGGCATAGCCCAGGGCAACGAAGCCCGTATCCACGCCTTGCGTACAAACATCAGCCACGTTTTGATATCCTCAGTTGTTCATGGGGGCTTTGCACCGGAGTGGTGCGACGAACTAGCTGTGAAACTGGTTCCCGGTTTGAAATTGGCAACACCTGGTTAGGGCGTCGCCGATTTCGCATCGGGACAGGTCGAGGATATAGCCGCGCAGGCTGAACTCTATCTGAAATTGCCGGCTCGAATTTCGGAGTTTGGCGTATTTCTAGCCTTCATCATCCGGCAGCGCCTGCATGTAGCGGATCATGGTGTAGAAGCCTGCAAGGAGGACCAGGGCGCCTGCCGCATGATGCAGATTGTGCAGCAGCGCATGATGATGCCTGAGCAGAAGGCAGCTCAGATTGTAAAGTGTTACGGCCACTGCTGTCATCAGGGCGGCCAGGAAAAGCGCCATGTTTCGCTGAAAGAAATCAATCATCACGCACACCTCATTTGAGTACCAATAGATTCCATTGGGATTTGGGAGGAATTACGACAGGGGGCATCCAGGCGCCGTGCCGGCGCGGGGGCGAGAACGGATGTTCATTTTGTGTAGAGCGCGCGCGATCTTTCCAAATGCTTGAGCATTGCCTGCTCGGCGCCATCTGCATCGTTTTCAGCCAGGCGCGCAAGGATTTCCTCATGTTCGACTAGGGTGAACTTTTCCTTGCCGGTCCAGATCAGCATGTCGGTGTGATAGGCTTTCAGCCATGCGAGCATCGCTTCGCTGACAGCCGCGAAGATCGGATTGCCGGAAATCTGAGCGATGCGCGTGTGGAACTGCATATCGGCAGAAATGAAGTCCTCGGCGTGTCCGAGGGACGCGCGCTGCCGCTCGATGATCTCATTGAGATCGGCGACATCTTTCTTGCTTGCACGCTGGGCCGCCTCGCGGGCCATGCCGCGCTCGAAGAAGATGCGGGCGCTCTTCAGCTGTTCGAGCGAATCGGATGATTGCGACAGCATGATCTTTGCGGTGAGGTCGACCTGCCGGAAGATCGACTTCGCCGTCAACTGAAGCACCTTGGCGCGTTCGCCGTGGGAAATGTTGACCAGCCCCATATTGGCAAGTGCCTGCATGGCTTCGCGGATTGCCGGACGCCCGACACCGAAGCGCTCCATAAGAACACGCTCGGACGGCATCTCATCGCCAGGCTTGAGCTCTCCCGACGTGATCAACCGCTCCAATCGGTCGAATACTTCATCGGATAGCTTTCGACGTACAATTTGTTCGACTGGCTGGCTCATGGAATCCCGCTTTCCCAAAGCTTTTCCTCCCTTATGCATTTTTGGCCGCCATGGCGGAAGCCCATACGAGTCGCCTTATCTGCAACCGGACAAAAAAATCGTTGCAGAAGTTGGAATACTCATTATACCAGATCACCAGTTTGCGCCACGCGAAAAATCGTCGGCGAGAGGAGCATTCATCCACTCATGACCATCACCATCACCTACCGTATTGAAACGCCCGGCAGCATCGAGGCGATGGCTCGTAAGATCGCCAGCGATCAGTCGACCGGCACCTTTGTCGCCGTGCCGGGCGAAACGGAAGAGCTCAAGGCGCGTGTGGCCGCGCGTGTCCTCGCGATCCGCCCCCTTGCCGACGCCGAGCGTTCAACCTGGCCGGAGGTGGCCGAGGACCATGGCCCGATCCATCGCGCCGATGTCGACATCGCCTTCCCGCTGGATGCCATCGGCACCGATCTTACGGCGCTGATGACGATCGCGATCGGCGGCGTCTTTTCGATCAAGGGCATGACCGGCATCCGCATCGTCGATATGAAGCTGCCGGAGGCCTTCCGTGATGCGCATCCCGGCCCGCAATTCGGGGTTGCCGGCAGCTTGCGTCTGACCGGAGTCAGCGGTCGCCCGATCATCGGCACGATCGTCAAGCCGGCGCTCGGTCTTCGGCCAGAGGAAACGGCCGCGCTTGTCGGCGAGCTGATCGGCTCGGGCGTCGATTTCATCAAGGATGACGAGAAGCTGATGAGCCCGGCCTATTCGCCGCTCAAAGAGCGCGTCGAAGCCATCATGCCGCTGATCCTCGATCACGAGCAGAAGACGGGCAAGAAGGTCATGTATGCCTTCGGCATTTCGCATGCCGATCCCGATGAGATGATGCGCAACCACGATCTCGTGCTGAAGGCCGGCGGCAATTGCGCTGTTGTCAACATAAACTCTATCGGGTTCGGCGGCATGAGCTTCCTGCGCAAGCGCTCCAGCCTCGTCCTGCATGCGCATCGCAATGGTTGGGATGTGCTGACGCGCCATCCCGGCGCCGGCATGGATTTCAAGGTGTACCAGCAGTTCTGGCGCTTGCTCGGCGTCGACCAGTTCCAGATCAACGGCATCAGGGTCAAATATTGGGAACCGGACGATAGCTTCGTCGAATCCTTCAAGGCCATCAGTACGCCGCTCTTCGATCCCACAGACTGTCCGCTTCCTGTCGCCGGCTCCGGTCAATGGGGCGGCCAGGCGCCGGAAACCTACCAGCGCACCGGCCGGACAACGAACCTTCTCTATCTCTGTGGCGGCGGCATCGTCAGCCATCCCTTCGGACCGGCGGCCGGCGTTCGCGCCATCCAGCAGGCCTGGCAGGCAGCGGTTTCGGACATACCGCTTGCCGACTATGCGAGGGATCATCCGGAGCTTGCCGCCTCAATCGCAAAATTCAGTGACGGCAAGGACGCCTAACAGCAATGTCCAACCTTCTTCTCAGCTATTACGGCGACGATTTCACCGGCTCCACCGACGTCATGGAGGCGCTTGCCTCAAATGGCGTGCCGACGGCTCTCTTCCTCGGCATTCCAGGTGAAGCCATGCTGGAGCGGTTCAAGGATTGCCGCGCCATCGGCATTGCCGGCACCAGCCGCAGCGAAACGCCGCAATGGATGGATGAGCATCTGACGCCTGCAATCGAATGGCTAAAGAGCCTCGATGCCGCGATATGCCATTACAAGGTCTGCTCGACCTTCGATTCCAGTCCCGTCATCGGCAACATCGGCAAGGCGATCGAGATCGGCAAAGCGCTCTTTGCACAACCCGTCGTGCCCGTTGTGGTCGGAGCGCCGCAGCTGAAACGCTACACCGCTTTCGGCCACCTTTTCGCGGCCTACCAAGGCGAAGTCTTTCGCATCGACCGGCATCCGGTCATGAGCCGGCATCCCGTTACGCCAATGGATGAGGCCGATCTCACCTTGCATCTGAGCAGGCAGACGTCCCTCCCCGTCAGCCTCGCCGATCTCATCACGATCCAGGCAGCCGATGCCGATGCGCGGCTCGATGCTCTGGCGAGAGGCAAGGAGGGTGTCCTGCTGCTTGATGTCGACAGCCCGGAAACCCAGGCTGCCGCAGGACATCAGCTGTGGCGCCTTGCAGGCAAAGGCAATGCTTTTGTCGCAGGCTCGTCCGGTGTCGAATATGCCCTTCTCAATGCCTGGCGCAACGAAGGTTTGATCGGAGAAAAGCCGGAGTTTGCTCCTCCCGGCAAGGTCGACCGCCTCGCGGTCGTCTCCGGCAGCGTATCGCCGACGACCGAACGGCAAATCCGGCGTGCCACAGCCGACGGTTTTGACGGCATCGATCTCGATCCCATAGAGCTTGTCGGCGAGAGCGGCGAGCGTGCTCTGGACGCAGCCGTCGCCGCGGGCGTGGCCAGCCTCAAGGCCGGCCGCAGCGTCATTCTTCATACGGCACTCGGCCCATCCGCCGACCGCGGCGGCGATATCGACCGCATTCCCGGCGCCCGCCATCGCCTGGGGCAGGCTCTCGGCACGATCCTGCGGCAGTTAATCGAGCAGGAAAACCTCGGTCGCGTCGTCATTGCCGGCGGCGACACGTCGAGCCACGCGCTCAAGGAAGTGCGCGTCGAGGCCCTGACGACGCTTCTTCCATTGCCGCAAACCCCCGGCTCGCCGCTTTGCACCGCCCATGGCAGCTACGCGCCCACCAATGGCCTGCAGATCGCGCTGAAAGGCGGGCAGGTCGGCACCGACGATTACTTCGCGCAGATCCGCGACGGGAGGGGATCATAGCTGCGGCATTCTTCGGTATGATATTGGCATACTCATTGACTCATTATACCACTTGCGATACCACACATTGAAAGTGAACGAGGTACTAAGATGACTGCAATTGCTCTTTTCGGCGCCGGCGGCAAAATGGGCTACCGGCTCGCCAAGAACCTGAAAGGCTCGCGCTTCGATGTGCGCCATGTCGAGGTCAGCGATGCCGGCAAGGCCCGCCTGAAGAATGACCTTTCTATTGATTGCGTCCCCGTCGATGCCGCGCTGGACGGCGCAGAGGTCGTGATCCTTGCAGTACCGGATACCGCGATCGGCAAGGTTGCCACCGGCATCGTCGATAAGCTGAAGCCCGGCACGATGGTTGTCGCGCTCGACGCCGCCGCCCCCTTTGCAGGCCATCTGCCGCAGCGCGAGGACCTCACCTATTTCGTCACCCATCCCTGCCATCCGCCGATCTTCAACGACGAGACTGAGATGCAGGCCAAGAAGGACCATTTCGGCGGCCTCTTTGCCAAGCAGCATATCGTTTCGGCACTGATGCAAGGTCCGGAAAGCGCCTATGCGCTCGGCGAGGAAATCGCCAAGGTCATCTGGGCGCCGGTCATGCGTTCGCACCGGGTCACCGTCGAGCAGATGGCGATGCTGGAGCCGGGCCTTTCAGAAACGGTCTGCGCCTCGCTGCTCGTCGTCATGCGTCAGGCTATGGATGAGTGCGTCGCCCGCGGCGTTCCGGCGGAAGCCGCCCGCGACTTCCTGCTCGGCCACATGAACGTACTCGGCGCCGTCATCTTCAAGGAAGTCGACGGCGTGTTCTCCGATGCCTGCAACAAGGCGATAGAATTCGGCATCCCTGCCCTCATGCGCGACGACTGGAAGAAGGTTTTCGAGCCGCAGGAGATCGCAGAAAGCATCCGTCGCATCACCTGATCGACGTCCCCCGGGAGGGCAATGCCCGCCCCTTGCCGCCCTGCCGGGAACAGGGCCTGTTTCATAACTGGGAGGAGACCATGAAACTGACACGCAGACTGACACTTGCAGCCTTTACCGCCGCACTGGCGCTGGGCACGGCGATGCCGGCCTTCGCGGCCGACCTAATCGCCATCATCACGCCGGCCTTCGACAATCCATTCTTCAAGGCAGAGGCCGTCGGCGCCGAAGCCAAGGCGAAGGAGCTGGGCTACGACACGCTCGTCATGACGCATGACGACGATGCCAATAAGCAATCGGAAGTCATCGACACAGCGATCGGGCGTGGCGCCAAGGCCATCATCCTCGACAATGCTGGTGCGGATGCGACGGTCGCCGCCTTGAAGAAGGCCAAGGATGCGGGCATCCCCTCCTTCCTCATCGATCGCGAAATCAACGTCACCGGCATCGCCGTCGCCCAGATCGTTTCCAATAATTACCAGGGCGCGCAGCTCGGCGCGCAGGAATTCGTCAAGCTGATGGGCGAGAAGGGCAACTATGCCGAGCTCGTCGGCCGCGAAGCCGATACCAATGCCGGTATCCGCTCGCAGGGTTATCACGACGTCATCGACGACTATCCCGACCTGAAGCTGGTCGCCAAGCAGTCGGCGAACTGGAGCCAGACCGAAGCCTATGCCAAGATGGAAACTATCCTGCAGGCAAATCCCGATATCAAGGGCGTGATCTCGGGCAACGACACTATGGCGATGGGCGCAATTGCCGCTCTGCAGGCCGCCGGCCGCAAGGACGTGATCGTCGTTGGTTTCGACGGGTCGAACGATGTGCGCGACTCCATCAAGGCGGGCGGCATCAAGGCGACGGTCATGCAGCCGGCTTACGCCCAGGCCCAGAAGGCGGTCGAACAGGCCGACGCCTATATCAAAAACAAGACGGCGCCGAAGGATGAGAAGCAATTGATGGATTGCGTCCTCATCAATGCCGACAACGCCGACAAGCTCGAAACCTTCGCACTGAAGAACTGATAGCGGACCACTAAGTGGGAGGGCGCGGAACCGCGCTCTCCCGATGTCTTTCCTGCGAGATCGAGGTGCATTGCATGTTGAGGACCAGAGGCGCGCTCGTGGCCCTTGTTTTGGCGGCGGCATTGCCCGGCTGCAAGATTATCAAAACGCCGACGCCCGAGGAGAAGGCGGCAGCGGCGGCAAAGAGTGCCTTCGACCCCGCAGCCAAGGTGGAGGCGATCTGGCAACCCCAGGCACTGCCCGCTATTGAGAAGCGCGCGGGTGACATTAAGACGGTGCTGCAAGCCATAGCCGCCAATCCGGACGATGCCGGCGCAAAATACGGAAACCCGCGAAAACAGGCTTCATCGCCGTGGACTTATGCCGTCAAACTGAGCGGCAAGATCGTGGCTGCCGACACAGCCTCTCGCGCCGGAACCCTCGACGTCGATGTGGATGGCGATGGCAAGCCGGACGCGAAGGTACAGATCGGCCCTGCGATCCGAGGTACGGCGCTACGCGACGCGCTTGATTTCCTGGACTTCAACGAATTCAGAAATCAGATCGAGTGGGCTCAATTCGGCAAAGCCTTCAATGAGAAGGCAAACTCGTCCTTTCTGGCAGCTCTGCCTCGCAACGAGCTGATCGGAAAGACGATCACCGTAACGGGCGCGTTTCCGCTGCCGCCATCCGGCCAGCTTCCCCTGATCACGCCTTCGGCCCTGACATTGGGGCAATGATCATGAGCGGAACCCCAAGCAACGACATCATCCTGCGCCTGGAGGACGTTTCCAAGGTCTATTCAGGCATCGTCGCCGTCAGGCACGCCAACCTCGAGCTGCACCGCGGCGCGGTCAATGTGCTCGTCGGCGAAAACGGTGCCGGCAAGTCTACCCTGATGAAAGTCATCGCCGGGGTCGAACGGCCGACTTCGGGCCGCATCCTGCTCGAGGGCGAGGAAGTCTCCTTCGGCAGCCCGGCTGACGCACAGGCCCGCGGAATCGGCATGATCTTCCAGGAGCTCAATCTCTTTGCCAACATGACGGTGGCCGAGAACATCTTCGCCACGCGCGAAATCACCCGCGGCATTTTCGGTATCGATCACAAGGCGCAGATCGCAAGGGCCAACGCGTTTCTGGATCGGCTCGATGCCGGCATAGGCGCCGAAACCATGGTGGAAGACCTGCCGATCGGGCAGCAGCAGCTCGTCGAGATCGCCAAGGCCATATCGCTTGACGCCCGTATCCTCATCATGGACGAGCCGACATCGGCGTTATCTGCGGCTGAGGTCGACATTCTGTTCAAGGTCATTGTGGAACTGAAGGCTCAAGGCGTCGCCATCGTCTATATCTCGCACCGGCTCGAAGAGCTGATGCGGATCGGCGACTACATCACCGTGCTGCGCGACGGGCAGATCACCGGTCAGGCGATGGTTCGTGATATCGATACGAAATGGATCGTCCGCTCGATGATCGGATCGGATGCCAAGGACTTCGCCAGGGACGGCGGCCATGCGATCGGCAAAGAAGCCTTCCGTGCCGAGGAGATCAGCCTGCCGCGGCGCACGGGCGGCCTTGCCGTCGATCATGTCTCGTTATCGGTGCGCGCCGGCGAAATCCTCGGCATCTACGGCCTGATGGGTGCCGGGCGTAGCGAATTCTTCGAATGTGTGATGGGCCGGCATATGCACTCGACCGGGCGGATCTACATCGATGGGGTCGAGGTTCGCGCCCGCGACACCACCCGGCGCATCCGGCAAGGCCTGGCATTGATCCCCGAGGACCGTCAGCGCGAGGGACTGGTGCAGGTCCTGTCCATCGCCAGCAATTTAACGCTTGCGAGCCTCAGCCGCTTCGCCCGGCTGTTTTTCCATATCGATCCGGGTGCCGAAAAGAACGCCATTCGCGAGATGATCCGCGATCTCTCGATCAAGGCGCCCAATCCAGATTTCGAGGTCACCTCCATGTCCGGCGGCAACCAGCAGAAGGTCGTCATCGGCAAAGCGCTGATGACCGATCCGAAGGTGCTTTTGATGGATGAGCCGAGCCGCGGCATCGATGTCGGCGCCAAGGCCGACGTCTTCCGCACCATGCGTAGGCTCGCGGGCAAGGGTCTGGCAATCTTGTTTTCAACATCGGACCTTGAAGAGGTCATGGCACTTTCGGACCGCATCGCAGTGCTCAGCAACGGCAAGCTCGTGACCGTTCTCGACCGAAGCGAAGCGACGGAAGAGGCCATCATCGCGGCATCCGCCAAGGGACACGGACATACAGGGAAACTCGCGTCATGACCGCAGACACGTCCTCCGCCTTTGCGACCAATCGCTCGAACGGCTCCGTTCTCTTGACGCTGATGAAGCTCAGGACCTTCATCGCGCTGTTTGCCGTCGTCATCTTCTTTGCGATCTTTGCACCGAACTTCACCTCGACCGCCAACATCATCCTGATGTCGAAGCATGTCGCGCTCAACGCCTTTCTCGCCATGGGCATGACCTTCGTGATCGTCACCGGCGGGATCGATCTATCGGTAGGCTCAATTGTCGGCCTCTGCGGCATGGTGGCAGGCGCCCTTATCCTCAACGGCGTCGAACTGCCGATCGGCTATACCGTTTACTTCAACATCTACGAGATCATTCTCATCACGCTGGCCGTCGGGCTGCTGATCGGGCTCATCAACGGCCTGCTCATCACCAAGCTCAACGTCGCACCCTTCATCGCCACGCTCGGAACGCTCTATATCGCCCGCGGCCTCGCGCTCCTGTCGTCCGACGGTCAGACCTTTCCGAACCTGGTGGGCCGACCGGAATACGATACGACAGGCTTCGATGTGTTCGGCGCCGGCCGCATGCTTGGTCTGCCCGTTTCCATCTGGATCCTGATCGTGCTGGCGCTACTCGCCGCCTATGTCGCCCGCTCGACACCGATCGGCCGGCACATTTTCGCCGTCGGCGGAAATGAGCGCGCTGCGCGCATGTCCGGCATCCGCGTCGATGTGGTCAAGATTTTCGTCTACATGTTCTCGGGGCTCTGCGCTGCCATCGTCGGCATTGTCATATCGTCGGAGCTGATGGCGGCGCATCCGGCGACCGGTGAAAGCTTCGAGCTGAACGCAATCGCGGCAGCGGTGCTCGGCGGCACCTCCATGTCGGGCGGCCGCGGCACCATAGGCGGCACGATCATCGGCGCCTTCGTCATCGGCATCCTTTCGGACGGCCTTGTGATGATGGGCGTCTCATCCTTCTGGCAGATGGTCATCAAAGGATTGGTCATCATCATCGCTGTCGTCGTGGATCAGGCGCAGCGGCGTCTCCAGCAGCGCGTAACTCTCATGCAAATGGCAAAGGCAGGCTGAAATGGCAGAACTCAAGGGCGCATTGATCGGTTGCGGCTTCTTCGCGATCAATCAGATGCATGCGTGGCAAGACGTCGAAGGCGCCAGCATCGTCGCGATCTGCGACCGCGACCCGGAGCGGCTGAAACTCATCGGCGACCAGTTCGGCATCGAACGCCGCTACACCGACGCGACAGCGATGTTTGCCGATGGCGGCTTCGATTTCGTCGACATCGCAACGACGGTGCAAAGCCATCGCGCCCTGGTGGAAATGGCTGCCTCGCACAAGATCCCGGCGATCTGCCAGAAGCCTTTCGCAAAGACGTTGAGCGACGCCAAGGCGATGGTAGAGGCCTGTGCGCGAGCCGGCGTGCCGCTGATGGTGCATGAGAACTTCCGCTGGCAAACGCCCATTCAGGCGGTCAAGCGTGCCCTCCAGTCCGGCGCGATCGGCGAGCCCTTCTGGGGGCGCTTCTCCTTCCGCTCCGGCTATGATGTGTTTTCGGGGCAGCCCTATTTGGCCGAAGGCGAACGGTTCATCATCGAGGATCTCGGCATTCATACGCTCGACATCGCCCGCTTCATCCTCGGCGACGTTTCTTCACTGACGGCCCGCACCAAACGGGTCAATCCGAAGATCAAGGGTGAGGATGTCGCAACCATCCTGCTTGACCATGAGAACGGCGCGACCTCGATCGTCGATGTCAGCTATGCCTCCAAGCTTGCGACCGAGCCATTTCCTGAAACGCTGATCGAGCTCGACGGCACGCGAGGCACCATTCGCCTCTCGCAAGGCTATCGCCTCGAGGTCAACGGCCCCGATGGCGTGAGCGTCACGGATGCGTCACCGCGGCTTCTGCCTTGGGCTTCGCGCCCTTGGCACAACATCCAGGAGAGTGTTCTGGCGATCCAACAGCATTGGACCGACCGTCTTACCGACGGAGGCGAAACCTCGACGTCGGGCGCTGACAATCTCAAGACCCTGGCGCTTGTCGAGGCCGCCTATGAGAGTGCCGCCAACGGGAGATCCGTCGATATCGGAGCGATGCTGCGATGAAGACCGAGATCGATCCGTTCCAGCTTTACGGCACGCGCGAGCTCGAAACGCCGCCGGTGCGACTGACAGCGGGCAGGATTGAGGTCGACTTCAAGGACGGCAATCTCCGGGCCATCCGCTATGATGGCGTGGAGGTTCTGCGGGCCGTTTCCTATCTGGTTCGCGATCGTGATTGGGGCACCTATGCGCCCGATATCGACGATCTGCGGATCAATCAGCATCAGGATGGCTTTTTCGTCAGCTATGTTGCGCGTTGCAGAGGCCCTGAGAATAGCGAACTTGCGATTGACGTGCGGATAACAGCTGAGGCCGATGAAGCCCTTACCTTCGAGGCAATAGCGCTCTCGACGACCGGCTTCGAAACCAACCGCTGCGGCTTCTGTATCCTGCACCCGATCGTGGGTGTTGCCGGTACACCGGTATCGGTCGAGCATGTCGATGGCAGCCGCGAGAGCACGCATTTCCCCGATCTTATCGAACCCTGGCAGCCCTTCAAGGATATGCGGGCGATTACGCATGGCGTGATGGCGAGCGTGACCGCTGAGTGCCGGATGGAAGGCGACACCTTCGAGATGGAAGATCAGCGCAACTGGTCCGATGCTTCCTACAAAACCTATGTTCGCCCGCTTGCCCTGCCTTGGCCCTATCGCATTCCGGCCAGCGAGCCGATACGGCAACGTATCGTTCTGGCCATCGGGGATAAGCGGCGTTCTCCACCCTCTTTTTCCCATACGTCGGATGCCGCGATCACCCTAAGCGCGGGGACAAAATCCGGTACCATGCCATCGATCGGCCTTGTCGTTACGCCGGAGGAAGCGGATGCGACGCTGGCTGCGCGCGAGCGCTTAGATGAAATTGCCCCCCAGGAACTGCTGTTTCACTTCGATCCCGATGCCGGCCATGGCGCTGATGCGTTCAAACGCTTCGCAGCCGTTGCCGCGATTCATGCCGGCAGATCAACGCTGGAAATCGCATTGCCCTGTCACCAGCCATCTCTTGTTGAAACACAGCAAATAGCAGGCTGGATGCGAGCGGCCGGCTTCAAGCCCGATGCAATCATGATCTCGCCTTCCATGGACCGGCAATCGACGCCGCCGGGCAGCAAATGGCCCGAATGCCCGCCTCTTGAGGAAGTCTATGTCGCCGCGCACGCCACCTTTCCCGATGTGCGTATTGGCGGCGGCATGCTGAGCTATTTCACGGAACTCAATCGCAAACGGGTGCCCGCCGATACGCTCGGCTTCATCACCCATTGCACCAATCCGATCGTCCATGCGGCTGACGATCTGAGCGTCATGCAGACACTGGAAGCACTGCCCTTCATCACGCGTTCCGTGCGCGCCATCTACGGAGACAAGCCTTACCGTATCGGCCCCTCGACCATACCGATGCGCCAGAACCCCTATGGTAGCCGGACCATGGACAATCCCCATGGCGCACGCATCGCCATGGCCAACACCGATCCGCGGCACAATGCCCGCTTTGGCGAGGCCTTTGCACTCGGCTATGCCGCCCGCGTCCTCGATGCCGGACTGGAATGCCTGACGCTTTCGGCCCTGACCGGGCCTTTTGGCCTGATCGCCGGAGAAAAAGAGCCGTCGGCGCCGGGAATCACACGACCGCTCTTTAACGTCGTTTCCACCTTGTCTCGCCTCGCAGGCAGCCAGTGGCAGGAGTGCCTGTCGTCCGATCAGACCTCCGTGCTCGCCTTCATCACGGCGCAGCCTGGAGCGGTTCGACAACTCCATTTGGTCAACATCACACCCGCCTCGCAACAGATTCAGCTGGGAAGGTTCCGGCTGCTGGAGCAGCCCGGAAATACGAGGCTTACGCTTGATGCCTATAGCACCGCTTCCACGACTTTGATGGATTGACCTTCATTCGCAGACGCGCAAGTTAGTCCCAACAATCACAATGATTTGGGAGTCTCGGCGTGAAGACGAAGAAATTGATCAACGAGGGTGCCGCCGCCGTCGATGAGATGCTGGCCGGCATCTTGGCGGCTCATCCACGCCATCTGCGCGCTGTCGAGGGATCGCCGCGCTCGATCGTGGCAAAGCATGGCCCACGGGCCGGCAAGGTCGGCCTGGTCATCGGCGGCGGATCCGGGCACGAGCCGACGTTTCTCGGCTTCGTCGGCAAAGGGCTGGCCGATGCCGCCGCTATCGGGAATGTCTTTGCCTCGCCGCCGCCCGATCCGATCATCGAATGTGCCAAGGCTGTCGATGGCGGTGCCGGCGTGCTGTTCATGTACGGCAACTATGCCGGAGACGTCATGAATTTCGATATGGCGGCGGAAATGCTTGCCATGAACGATATCGAGGTGCGTACAGTCCTGACGACGGACGACATCGCTTCTGCGCCGGTCGATCAGAAGGAGCGCCGTCGCGGCGTTGCCGGCAATGTCTTCATCTTCAAGGCCGCGGGCGCAGCCTGCGACCTGATGTACGGTTTCGACGACGTCGAACGGGTGGCGCGCTGGGCGAATGAACGCACCTATACGATGGGCGTCGCGCTTTCGCCCTGTTCGCTGCCGCAGACACGCAAGCCGAATTTCGAGATCGGCGCCGACGAAATGGAAATCGGCATGGGCATCCATGGCGAGCCGGGCGTCGCCCGCGGGCCGATGCGGTCGGCAGACGAGGTGACGAGCGAACTCGTCGGCAAGATCCTCGATGAGATGAAGCCGGCGCGCGGTGACCGGGTCGCCGTGCTCGTCAACTCACTTGGCTCGACGCCGCTGATGGAACTCTACATCATGATGCGCAAGGTCAAGGCCATGCTCGACGATGCAGGCGTCGTCATTCACCTGTCGCTGGTCGGCAACTATTGCACGTCGCTGGAAATGGCCGGCGCCTCCATCACCCTCATGCATCTCGATAAAGAATTGCAGCGGCTTATCGATCACCCCTGTGATTGCGCCATGTTCCGCTCCGGCGAGGTTTTGTAATGACGACGGTTACAACAGAGGACCTGAAGGCGCTTTTCGTGCGGATCGCAGACGCAATGGCACGCGAGAAGGACCGCCTCTGCGAGTTGGATGGCGTGATAGGTGACGCCGACCACGGCATCGCCATGGAGCTCGGCTTCGCCGCCGCCGCCAAGGCGGTTTCGGAGCTGGATTCATCGACATCCGAGCCGACGCTGGTCTTCAACACGGCGGCAAAGTCCTTCCTCAATGCGGTGGGCGCCTCGTCCGGACCGCTCTATGCGACCGCCTTGATGCGCGCAGGCGCGGTCGCCAAGGGAAAGGCGTCATTGAGCGACGACGATATGGTCGAAATATTCGCAGCTTTTGCCAAGGGCATTCAGGATCGGGGCAAGGCGGAGGTCGGCGAAAAGACCATGGTCGACGCCTGGGCACCCGCCGCCGCGGCCTGCCGCGCGGCCCGAGATCGAGGGCTTTCACTTGCCGATTGCTTGGCCGCCGCTCTTGAAGCGGGCGAAGCGGGCGCAGAAGCAACCAAGAATATGGTCGCGGCAAAAGGCCGGTCGTCGCGCCTGGGCGATCGGGCCTTGGGACATATGGACCCCGGCGCGGCGTCGGCCGTCGTCCTCATGATCTGTTTTCACGATCACTTCATGTGATATCGCTGATAAGCTCATCATACCAGTTGACATGTTGACAACGATTTGTCAAAACCGCCCTCAGCTTTGCTCAGAGGAGGACGGGAGATGGCTGGCAACTTCAAATATGCGCGTTGGTTCGGCGCTGCTGCTATGGCAGCGGCGGCCTTTTCGGCAACCAATGTTGCCGCGGAAGACCTGACGCTGTGGACGCTGAACTTCGACAATGGCGCGGCAAACGGCGCGCTGAAGAAGGTGGCGAAGGATTTTGAGGCCGCCAATCCCGGCACCCATGTCGAAATCGTCCAGCGCGGCGTCGATGAACACAAGACCGCCCTTCGCGTGGCCGCAGGCTCCAGCAAAGGCCCGGACATCTATTTCAGCTGGGCCGGCCTTGGCCTCGGCGGCGAGTATGTCAAGGCGGGCCTCTCGCTGCCGCTCGACAAATACTACACCCAGTACAAGTGGAACGACGAACTGCTCCCGTCCGCCGCCGCCTTTGCCGATCTCTATCCAGGCGGCAAGCACGGTGTTCCCTTCACCTTCAAGGGCGAAGCGATCTACTACAACAAGAAGCTCTTCCAGAAGGCTGGTATCACCGGGGAGCCGAAAACCTATGAAGAGCTGCTGGCCGCAGCAGACAAGCTCAAGGCCGCAGGCATTCCGGCCTTCACCTTCGGCGGCTCGGTCAACTGGCACGTCATGCGCCTGATGGACGTGCTGCTCGAAACCAAATGCGGCGCCGACAAGCATGACGCGCTGATGGCCATGAAAGCCGACTGGACCAAGGAGCCCTGCGCAACCGATGCCTTCACCGAATTCGCCAAGTGGACGAAGGATTATACGCTGAAGCCTTTCATGGGCATCAGCAACCAGCAGTCCTATACGCTGTTTGTCGCCGGCCGTGCCGCGATGATGCTCGAAGGCGACTGGCTGGTCAGCCAGCTGAGCGGCAGCAAGGTCAATCTCGACGATTACGGCGTCGTGCCGTTCCCGACGAACACCAATCGCCTCTATGGCTTTGCCGAGTACAATTACATCAGCACCAAGAGCAAGAGCCCGGATCTTGCGGCAAAGTTCCTCGACTACTTCCTGTCGACGAAGGTGCAGCAGGATCTCGTCGGCCAGATCAGCTCTATCTCGGTCAACAAGAATGTCCAGTACACTGGTCAGAAGCCGCTGGAGGCGAAGTGGCTTGAGATCTTCAAAACCTACAGCAAGGTCTACATGAATGGTGACCAGGCCTTCCCGCTCGACGTCACCACCGAATATTTCCGGGTGATCAACGATGTCGCCTCCGGCAACATCCAGCCGGCCGATGCTGCTAAGCAGCTGCAGACCTTCATCGCAGGTCGTACCTGATCCCTTGAGGGAGGCCGCCGTCTTCATCGCCAATAGCGATGGGCGGCCTTCCGCACCCTCATGCCCATGCGTCAGCTGCCGCCGGGAGCAAGCAGAATGTCATTCCGCAATCGTACTCATGATCCCCGCTTTCAGGCAGCGATCCTACTTGCCCCGGCCATGCTGATCTACGCGATTTTCGCGCTCTATCCGATGCTGAACGTGGTGGTGCTGAGCTTCCAGAAATGGAACGGCCTCGATCCGCAACGCCCCTTCGTCGGCCTGGCGAACTATCAATATATCTTCACGCAGGACCCCGTCTTCTGGGTTGCCTTCCGCAATACGGTGATCTGGACGATCATGTGCGTGATTTTTCCGCCCATGGTCGGGCTGCTTCTGGCGCTGAGCCTCAACCAGAAGCTCTTTGCCCGCAATACCTTCCGCGCCATCTTCTATCTGCCTGTCATTATCGCCCCGATCGCGGTCGCGACCATGTGGAAATGGATGTACGATCCCTTCTTCGGCCTCTTCACCGAAATCCTGACTTCCATGGGCCTGCAGGGCTGGATTCAGGACTGGCTCGGCGACAAAGATATCGCGCTCTATTCTGTATTCGTCGCCTATCTCTGGCAATCCGTCGGCTTTTCCATGGTCCTGTTCCTCGCCGGCCTGCAGAATGTCTCGCAGACGCTGGTCGAAGCCGCCCGCATCGACGGCGCCGGGCGTTGGAACATCTTCCGTTACGTCACCCTGCCTGCATTACGCACGACGCTGACGATTGTGCTTGTACTCTCGGTCATTTCGTCGCTGAAGGCCTTCGACATCGTTTATGGCCTGACGGGCGGCGGGCCGGCGCAATCGACACAGATGCTGGCGCTCTGGGCCTTCACACAAGCCATGCAGATCTTCGATTTCGGCCGCGGTGCCGCGATCTCGGTCGTCCTGCTGCTCATCACCATCGTCGTCGTCATTCCCTACTTGCGCTGGACGCAAAAGCATGAGGAAGCCGAACAATGACGGCAGCATCGGCCACATCCATGTCGGACGATTTCGAAACGATTGCACAGGCAAAGCGCAAGCGCGATCCCGTCTTGATCGGCCTGTGGATCGCGCTGCTGGTGGTGGCTGCGATCTGGCTCGCGCCTTTCGTTTTCATCGTCTTCACCTCGCTGAAAACGCAGGCTGATGTGACGTCGACTGGCGCCTTCATGCCACCGCTTGAGCCCGCCTTCGAGAATTATTCGAGCGCCTGGGGCCGCGGCAATTTCGCCAGCGCCTTCTTGAACAGCACCATCATTACCGTCATCAAAGTGCCGCTCGGCCTGATCCTCTCGGCGATGGCGGCCTATGCGCTCGCCAAGATACGCCTGCGATTCAGCAAGTTGCTGCTGCTCCTCGTCGTCTTCGGCACGATGATCCCGTTTCAGGTGATGCTGGCGCCACTGTTCACGCTGGTCAATTCGCTCGGACTGATCGACACCTATCCCGGCGTGATCCTGCCCTATATCGCCTTCGGCGTACCCTACCAGGTGTTCATTCTGCACGGCTTCTTCAAAGGCATCCCGAAGGAGCTGTCGGAAGCGGCCCTGATCGATGGCGCAAGCCATTTCACCATCTTCCGCCGGATATTCCTGCCCGTCTGCCTGCCAGTCCTCGCCGCGCTGCTGATCCTGGATTTCGTTTCCACGTGGAATGAGTTCGCCATGGCGCTCGTGCTGCTGCAGGATCAGCATATGTGGACGCTGCCGCTTGGGCTCATGTCCTTCCAGGGCCAGTTTTCCAATGATTACGGGCAGTTGAACGCGGCGATCGTCATGACTGTGCTACCGGCCACCATCGTTTATCTGATCTTCCAGCGCTACTTCGTCTCCGGCCTCACCTCCGGTGCGGTCAAGGGCTGAGCGGTCGGACCATCCATACATCTTCCGAGGAGAATATCATGTCCAACGCGTCCGTCGAAAAATGGGGAGTGTTCGAAGCGGCCTTCAACGGCCCTTCCGGTGGCAATCCCTATCTCGATGTGGCATTCGATGCCGTTTTCAGCCAGCACAGCCGCGAGGTCCGCGTGCCCGGCTTCTACGACGGCAACGGCGTCTATCGCGTTCGCTTCATGCCGGATAATGAGGGTGAATGGTCGTTCCGCACGCGCTCGAAGACATCGGAACTGGACAGTAAGACCGGCTCTTTCGTTGCCACCAAGCCGTCGGAAGGCAACCACGGCCCCGTGCACGTCCGCAACAAGTTCCATTTCGCCTATGCCGATGGCAAGCCTTTCCTCTCCTTCGGCACGACCTGCTATGCCTGGACGCACCAGCCGCTTGAGATGCAGGCCCAGACGCTCGAAACGCTGAAGAAATCACGCTTCAACAAGATCCGCATGGGCGTCTTCCCCAAGGACTACCCCTATAACGTCAACGACCCTCTCTACGCCTGCTTTGAAAAGGGCGCGGACGGCAAGGAAGACTTCGACCGGCCGAATCCCCTCCTCTTCCGCCATTTCGAGACCCAGGTCGCAGCCCTCTGCGATCTCGGCATCGAAGCCGATATCATCATATTCCACCCCTATGATCGCTGGGGCTATGCCGATATGACGGCCGAGCAGGATTTCCGCTACGTCGCCTATCTCGCGGCGCGGCTTGCCGCCTATCGCAATGTCTGGTGGGCGCTTGCCAACGAATACGACTTCCTTCTCGACACTAAGCCGCTGCAGCAGTGGGACCGCTATTTTCACATTCTCGAAGAGAACGATCCCTATGGCCATCTGAAGTCGATACACAACGGCGAGCCGACGATGAACTTCGATCATCGCAAGCCCTGGGTGACACACACTTGCATTCAGAACTGGGACGTGAAGCGCACACAGGAATGGCGCGAAGCCTATGGCAAGCCCGTCGTCAACGACGAGCCGGAATATGAAGGCAACATCATCCAGTCCTGGGGCAACCTGACAGCACAGGAGCTGGTGCATCGCTTCTGGATCACGGTGACGCGCGGCGGCTATGCCGGCCATGGTGAAACCTATTCGCATCCGGAGGATCTTATCTGGTGGGCAAAAGGCGGCGAGCTGCGCGGGGAAGCCTGGAAGCGCATCGGCTTCCTGCGCGATCTCCTGGAGCAGGATGTCGTCAACGGCCTCGAACCCATGTCCTCCTATGGCGAATGGCCATGGACCCGCGTTTCCGGCGCCAGGGATGGTGATGTCAGCTACATCTATCTCGGCGAACACCAACCGGTCATCTGGTCCACCGGTCTGCCCAAGGATGGAACCGAGTATGATGTCGACATCATCGACACATGGGAGATGACGGTCACGCCCGCCAGGAAGGTGGAAGCGCCGGTCCCGCATCCGACGCGCCATGGCGCCATCGTGCGCGGCGGCAAGGCGGATGCGGCCTTCGGCGTGGAACTGCCGGGCAAGCCATACCAGGCGCTCCGCATCCGCAAGAAGCATTGATCGATCTTCAGGGAAAGAATCTCATGTCCGGATTGACCATCAAGAACGTCAGGAAGTCCTACGGCGCGGTAAACATCATCCACGGCGTCGATGTCGAAATCTCGGACGGCGAATTCGTCATTCTCGTCGGTCCCTCAGGCTGCGGCAAGTCAACATTGCTGCGCATGATCGCAGGGCTGGAAGACATCACTGGCGGTGAAATCTCGATCGGCGGCCGGATCGTCAACGACCTGCCGCCGAAAGATCGCGATATCGCCATGGTCTTCCAGAATTACGCGCTCTATCCGCAAATGACCGTGGCGCAGAACATGGGCTTTGCGCTGCAGCTCGCCGGCGCAAAGCGTGCCGAAATTGACGAGAAGGTCGGCGAGGCCGCCAAGATACTTGGCCTGCAACCATTATTGGATCGCAAGCCCGCCCAGCTTTCCGGCGGCCAGCGCCAGCGCGTCGCCATGGGCCGCGCCATCGTGCGCGATCCCAAGGTCTTCCTGTTCGATGAACCGCTTTCCAATCTCGACGCCAAGCTGCGCGTCAAGATGCGGGCCGAGATCAAAGCGCTGCATCAGCGCCTGAAGACGACGATCGTTTACGTGACCCACGATCAGATCGAAGCCATGACCATGGCCGACAAGATCGTGGTGCTACAGGGTGGAAAGGTCGAACAGGTCGGCTCGCCGCTGGAACTTTACGATCGGCCAAGAAATGTCTTTGTCGCTGGCTTCCTCGGCTCTCCGGCCATGAATTTTCTCGAAGGCAAGATCACGGGTGGCGCTTCCCCAGCCTTGATGCTTACGACCGGCACATGCATCCAGCTCGCCAGCGCTCCGGCTCAATCAGAGGGTCGGGAGGTTGTTCTCGGCATACGTCCGGAAGATATCTCGTTTGCCACGGAGGCCGGCGTTACCGCAACCGTGACCGTCGTCGAACCGACGGGATCGGAAACGCATATCGCGCTTGACCTCGAAGGCAAGGAATTGACCTGGGTGATGCGCGAACGCGCCGAACTCGTGCCGGGCCAGACAATTCAGATCTCGCTCAAGACGCCGAACCTGCATTTCTTCGACAAGGCCAGCCAGCAGCGATTATAGGAGACAGCAACCGCTGACGTAAATCACTCAGCCGCGCGCCTTTGCGTACCGTTCATAACGGAAAAAATGCGCTTGACGAAGGCGTTGCCGTCGAACTGCCGCGCAGCCCCCTCGGTCACATGATCAGGGCGCTCGAATATGAAAGTCTCGATATTGACGACCGGCAAGTTCAGCCGCCTCCGCACGTCTCCGATCATCGCGGTATGCGTCACCACAAGGTGACAACCGGTTGGATCGAACCACTCCTGAAGGCCGGCCGTCGGTATGGCTGCGACCGTCAATCCCTGTTGTGATAGAAGCGAACTGATGCGCGAGGCAATTTGTTGATTATCCAGACAGATCAGGACATCGGTCCGCGAAGGGGACGGCGCATGGGTAGCCAGCATCAAACACCTCTCGTTCACTCACATGCCCGAATATAACGATTCGGCCGGTAACAGGGTGTTATAACTTGTTACATTTTGTTTCAAAATTAAGGCGGTCTGGTAGCCTCACTGCGACGCCAGAACTTCATTTATCACCCAAGGTATTTATTACATCGCATTGATATAAATAATATTCTTGGTGAAAATTCGAGCGCAGCCTGACCGTCCGCTCGACTCACAGAAGCGAGCAATAGCGCAGCGCGTCGTAAATTGCCGCGTGGATATTACGGCTAGCGATCGCGTCACCGATGCGGATCAAATCGAAGGAAGCGGCTTCGTTCTTGACGGGCAGCGGCGAGCGGCGGGCGATCAATGCCGGATAATCGACCGCGCCCAAGTTACGCGATAAGGGCTTCAGCTCCAGGTAAAGTTCATCATTCGCGACGGTACCGTGCTCGACGACCACCTGGGATACTCTGCGTTCCCATTGCGTCTCTTCCGAGAAATCCGACCCGAGGACAGCGACGAGCGCATTGCCATCGCGCCGCACCGATTTCAGCCTCGTATTGATTGTGACTCTTACATTTTTCTCGGCGAAGGTCTTCGCATAGGGCACATGGTTCATGCCGCCCATCTCGGGCGCGAAGAAGCGCTCCGGCGAGACCAGTTCCAGCTCGGCGCCGCCATTGGCGATGACTTCGGCCGCCGACATGCCCGGATGTCCGCCATTGTCGTCATAGAGCAGGACCTGACCCTCGGCCTTCACCGCGCCGGCCAAAATGTCCCAGGAGGAGGTCACAAGGCTGTCGCCGCTCTCCAGCTCTGGAGATTGCGCGATACCGCCCGTCGCCACGACGACGAGATCGGGCTCGAACGCCAGGACTTCATCAGCTCCCGCATAGACGTCGTAGTGGATCGTGACGCCCAACCGCTCCAGCTCCGCCAGCCGCCAATCGATGATGCCGATCATCTCCTTGCGGCGCGGGTTGCGCGTGAGCAGATTCACCTGTCCGCCAGCCTTGCTGCTCGCCTCCAGCACGTCGACCTTATGGCCGCGCTCAGCCAGCACACGCGCCGCTTCCAGGCCCGCAGGCCCGGCGCCGATGACGACAGCCTTGCGCGATACCGCTGCGCGCTCGATCCGATGCGGCATCTCGGCCTCGCGGCCGGTAGCCGCATTATGAATACAGAGCGCCTCGCCACCCTCATAGATCCGGTCGAGACAGTAGGTTGCGCCGACGCAGGGGCGTATATTGGCCTCCTGGCCCGTCATGATCTTGCTGACGATATGCGGGTCGGCGATATGGGCGCGCGTCATGCCGACCATATCGAGCTTGCCTTCCGCGATTGCATGACGCGCGGTGGCGACATCGCCGATGCGGGCGGCATGGAAGACTGGGAATTTCGTCGCCGCCCTCACCTCACCGGCAAAATCGAGATGCGGTGCCGACGCCATCCCCTGGATCGGAATGACATTGTTGAGCGCCGCGTCGCTATCGATATGGCCGCGAATGATATTGAGGAAATCAATATTGCCGGAGGCCACCAACCGCCTGGCAATCTCGACGCCTTCTTCACGAGAAAGCCCCTTTTCCCAGTCCTCGTCAGCCACCATGCGCATGCCGACGATGAAATCCGGACCGACCGCCTTGCGGATGGCCTCCGTCACCATTATCGAGAACCGCATGCGGTTTTCTAGCGAGCCGCCGAATTCATCGTCTCGCCGGTTCGTTGCCGGTGACCAGAAGCCGTCGGTCAGATGGCCATAGGCCTCGATCTCGATACCATCCAAGCCGGCGGCTTGCATGCGTTGCGCTGCCGCGGCAAAGTCCTCAATGATCCGCTCGATATCCCAATCCTCAGCCGTCTTCGGAAAGGCGCGATGCGCCGGCTCGCGGATCGGCGATGGCGCCAGCACCGGCAGCCAGTCGCCCTTGTTCCAGCCGGTGCGGCGGCCGAGGTGGGTCAGCTGGATCATGACAGCAGCCCCGAACTCGTGACAGTCGTCGGCAAGCTTCTTTAGCCAGGGCACGATTTCATCGCGATAGGCATGGAGATTGCCGAAGGCCGCCGGCGAATCCGCCGATACAATCGCCGAGCCCGCCGTCATCGTCAGCGCGATGCCGCCCTTTGCCTTCTCGCGATGATAGAGCCTGTAACGATCCGTCGGCATGCCACCTTCCGAATAGGCCGGCTCATGCGCCGTCGACATGATGCGGTTCTTCAGTGTCAGGTGCTTGAGCTGATAGGGCTGGAGCAAGGGATCGTTGGAGGTCATGTCACTTTCATCGCTTTATGAAGTCGAGGCTCGATCCGCTATCTTTGCCGAGACGAGAGGTTATGGCTATAGCCCATTGACGGGTGCGCGACGACGGCGGCTATGCCGCAGATCGATCGCGGTATGCCAGACGATCGTCGCGAAGATGATCGCTCCGCCGACAAAAGTGGCAACCGGCGGCATCTCGGAGAAGAAGAGCCAGACCCAGAACGGCGTCAGCACGATTTCCATCGAGCTGATAAGCGCAGCGTCGGCGGCAGGCATTTTTCTTGATCCGAACAGGAAAAGAACGAAGGCAAGCGCGAAATTCGTTGCGCCGAAGGCTGCCAGCAGGAGCCAATTTTGCATATCTACCGAGCTTGTCGAGGCAAAGGGCACGAAGACCACGAAGGTCAAAAGCCCGCTGACGACGCTCGACGGCAGGATCGGGATACTCGGATCCATGCGCGGGATGACGATGATGAGGGCGAAGGTAACAGTCATGCCGAGCGCCAGCAGATCGCCGACACCTGTACCACCGCCGATCGACGAGGCAACGATAACAGCAACGCCGATAAGGCAGATGCCACCGGCGACCAATGTGCGCTTCGCGACCCGCTCCCTCAGCATAGTCCAACTGAGGAAGGCGGCAATGAACGGTGCCGTCGCATAGATCATGGTCACGTTCGCGACCGTGGTCGTATAGAGCGCGCCGATGAAGCACGCCTGGCTGATGGTCTGGCAGGCCAGCATCGCCAGCCCGGCAGGATGAAAGATCGATGCCCATTGCCGCCTGGAAAACCCACCTTCGAGGAAAAAGCTGGGAATCAGCAGGAACAAGCCGCCGAACAGCGAACGCCAGGCGATCGCCGTCCATATGTCCGTAGTCAGCAGGCGCGCATAGATGCCGCTGCAGCTCCACGCAAGCATCGCTGTCGCCACAAGTATAACGCCCCTCTCATATTCGCTGGCAAAAGCGGAGCGGGCCGGAAACTGGAATGTCATATATGGACTCGAGGAACGAAGGAACGTCCCTTGTGTGCGCCGATATTTGACATCAGGCAAACGAATAGTAGAGATAGTAGCTATCAGAAATATTTGTGACCCCAATGCGTGAACCCATTGAGAGCGACCTTCTGCGGACGTTCCTCGTCATCAGCGAGACGTCCAATTTTTCCACGGCCGCTCAAAGGATCGGCCGCACGCAATCGGCCGTCAGCGCCCAGATCAAGCGGCTCGAGGATACGATCGGCGAAACGCTCTTCGAACGAAGTGCCCGGGGGGCCGTCCTCACCCGAGCCGGCACTCAATTGCTTCCCTACGCGCAGCGCGTGATCGAGCTTCTAAACGAGGCGGCGGCAAATATTCGCACCAAACCGCTCGACGGCCCGGTCCGGATCGGGATTCCGGAGGAATATAGCCAGACCATTCTTCCCGCCGCCTTAGCCGCTTTCGCAGTCAGGCATCCAGCCGTCGAAGTAACCGTCTCCTGCGATTACACGGCACATAACCTGGCCGCGCTGGAAAAGGATGAACTGGATCTGGCCGTCGTCTTCGACTGGAACAACCAGAGCAAAGGCGAAGTTCTCTGTGTCGACCCAACGGTCTGGGTGACGTCGTTGGTGCACCGTGTGCATGAGGCGACCCCAATGCCAATCGCTGTTTATCGAGATTCGACATGGTGTCGCGATTTCGCTCTGAAATCATTGGAGCAAATCGGGCGGCGTTATCGTATCGCCTTCATCGCCGACACGAGCTCGGGCTTGAAGAACGCCGTCTCCGCCGGGCTTGCAGTGACCACGCTATCGCGCAGCAACATTCCGAACGGTTGCCGCGAACTCACGAGTGACGACGGTTTCCCGCCTGTGGATTCATCGCGCGTCGTGCTTCGCCGAAATCCCTATCATTCGAGCGAAGCGATCCGGGAACTGGCCGAAATGGTGCGCGAGGCCTTTCGTCCTATGTCTGCTCTGCTGCAGCCGTAATGCGCCGGCGCAGCCTGCGGCGCGTCCCGGACGGACTTTCCGAGAAGCTGGCACGATAGCTGCGGGAAAAGGCCGATGCCGAATTGAAGCCTGTCATGGCTGCAATCTCGGCAAAGGAGGCTTTCGTCTCGATGACCTTGCGCCGCGCCGCATTGAGCCTCAACGCCAGATAATGCACATGCGGCGGCGCGCCGATGCTCTCCTGGAACAGCGCCTGCAGATGGCGTGCACTCACGCCAACGCGGCGGGCGAGACGCGCGAGCACCAGCGGCTGCTCGATATGGTCCTCCATCAGGCGGATTGCCTGCGCCACGCGCGGATCGCGCATGCGCAAGCCGGCCGTCGATGGCGAAAGTTCTGCCACACTCTGCGTGCTCGCCGGCTCGTAAATGAACAGGCGGCTAACTTCGAGGGCCAACGAATAGCCTTGCCGTCGCCGAATGATCTCGAGCATGAGATCGACGGTCGGCAGAGAGCCGGCCGTGGTGATCCGCTTGCTGTCGATTACGTAGCGATCCCTAACGGCGCGCACCTGCGGATAGGCGAGCGCGAAATCGTCGTAATCCTCCCAGTGGACGGCAGCAGAGACATTGTCGAGCAGGCTCGCCTCGGCAAGCAGCCACGTCCCAGACTCGATGCCGGCAACCATCGAACGATGACGCGCGGTCTGCGACAGCTGCATCTTCAGCGCCTGCGTGGCGCTGCGCCGCCAATTGTAGCTGGCGAGCACGAAAAGCGGTGCGGTATCCGAGCTGGAACGAAAGCCAGAACATGCAGGCACCGGAATAAGGCTCGTCGTTTCCGCAGGCGAACCATCCGGCGTGAAAAGCCGCCAGCGATAAAGCTCGGCTCCGGAAATGCGATTGGCCCCGCGCAGAGGCTCGATCACCGACGCAATCAAAATCAGGTTCGTCTCCGGAAGGATCAGGAGGTCGATGTCGAGTGTCTCGTTCGCCGCTGTCAGCATCACGCATTCCTCCACGTGTTCCGAAACTGTATCGAATGCTTCCGATAATGCAAAGCATGAAGGCGTCTCATGGCTCGTAATGTCCTCAATACGAGGGAGAACAAAAATGCCTCTTGCGATGAATCGTGATGTCTTCATCACCTGTGCCGTGACCGGCGCCGGCGATACGGTTTCCAAATCCAGCCATGTTCCGATCACTCCCAAGCAGATCGCGGAATCCGCGATCGACGCCGCCAAGGCTGGGGCGGCAGTGGTTCACTGCCATGTCCGCGATCCGGAAACGGGCGCTGCCAGCCGCCGCAACGAACTTTATAGGGAAGTCACGGACCGCATCCGTTCCGCCGATGTCGATGTCGTGCTGAACCTGACCGCCGGCATGGGCGGCGACCTGATTTTCGGCGATGTTGAAAGTCCCCTGCCCCTGAACGACAAGGGTACGGACATGGCGGGCGCCTCCGAACGCGTCAGCCATGTTGCCGAATGCCTGCCCGAAATCTGCACGCTCGATTGCGGCACGATGAACTTCAGTCTCGGCGATTACGTCATGACCAACACGCCCTCCATGCTGAGGGCCATGGCGAAGAAGATGACCGATCTCGGCGTCCGCCCGGAGATCGAGGCCTTCGATACCGGTCATCTCTGGTTCGCCAAGCAGCTTGCCGAGGAGGGCTTGATCGAGGATCCGGTCCTCATCCAGCTCTGCATGGGCATCCCCTGGGGGGCGCCCGATGACCTCAACACCTTTATGGCGATGGTCAATAACGTTCCCAAAAGCTGGACCTTCTCGGCCTTTTCCATCGGCCGCAACGCCATGGCCTACCCGGCGGCGGCAATCCTTGCCGGCGGCAATGTCCGCGTCGGGCTGGAGGACAATCTCTATGCCGGAAAGGGCATGCTCGCGACCAACGCGCAGCTCGTCGAAAAGGCGGTGCAGGTGGTGGAGGGCATGGGCGCGCGCATCATCGGCCCCGAAGATGTCCGCAACAAGCTGAAACTGACGAAGCGCTGAGGCCCTCGATGACCAAGATCAACAAGGCAGCCTGTATCGGCGGCGGCGTCATCGGCGGCGGATGGATCGCCCGCTTCCTGCTGGCGGGCATCGATGTCGATGTCTATGACCCGCATCCAGAGGCAACGCGCATCGTCGGCGAGGTTCTCGCCAATGCCGAAAAGGCCTATGCGATGCTAACCGGCGCGCCGCTGCCGCCGCGTGGAAAGCTCACCTTCAGGGACACGCTGGAAGCAGCTGTCGCCGGCGCCGACTGGATCCAGGAAAGCGTGCCCGAACGGCTGGATCTCAAGCGCAACGTGCTGACGCAGATCGACGCAGCCGCAAAGCCCGATGCGCTGATCGGCTCATCCACCTCCGGCCTTCTGCCGACCGATCTGCAGCGCGACATGCGCCATCCCGAGCGCCTGTTCGTCGCCCATCCCTATAATCCCGTCTACCTCCTGCCGCTCGTCGAAATCGTAGGTGGCGAAAAGACCAGCGCTGCCACCATTCAAGCGGCGATGGAGCGCCTGCCGCCGATCGGCATGAAGGGCGTGCATATCGCCAAAGAGATCGAAGCTTTCGTCGGCGACCGACTGCTGGAAGCCCTTTGGCGCGAGGCCTTGTGGCTGATCAAGGACGACATTTGCACCGTCGAGACATTGGACGATGTCATCCGCTATTCCTTCGGCCTGCGCTGGGCGCAAATGGGCCTGTTCCAGACCTATCGCATCGCCGGCGGAGAAGCGGGCATGCGCCACTTCCTGGCGCAATTCGGCCCTGCCCTGCAGTGGAATTGGACGAAGCTCATGGACGTCGTCGATCTCGACGACGCACTTGTCGAAAAGATCGGTCAGCAGTCGGACGACCAGGCCGATGGCCTGTCGATCCGCGAACTCGAGCGCATCCGCGACGAGAACCTGGTCGGCATTCTCCAGAGCCTGAAAGGCGGCCATGGCGGCAAGGGCTGGGGCGCAGGCAAACTGCTGAAGGATTTCGAACAGCAGCTTTGGGCCGCAGGTGGCGGAGCGAAGCAGGGGCTGGACATTACCAAGCCGCTGCGCCTGGTCGATACCAAGGTCAGCCCGGCCTGGGTCGATTATAACGGCCATATGACCGAACATCGCTACCTGCAGGTGTTCGGGGACACGTCGGATGCGCTGTTGCGGCTGATCGGCGTCGATCTCGCCTATGTCGAACGCGGCCACAGCTATTACACGGTAGAGACCCATATCCGCAATCTCGGCGAGGCCAAGCTCGGACAGGCCATCCATTCGACGGCGCAGATCCTCGCATCTGACGAAAAGCGGCTGCATGTTTTCCATGCACTGCATAACAGCGCCAGCGGCGAAATAATCGCTACGGCGGAACAAATGCTGCTGCATGTCGACGCGAAAGCAGGCAAAGCCGTTGCCGCACCGGAGGAGGTGCTTGCGAAGCTGAGGCCGATTTCTGCCGCGCATGCAGCCTTGGCCATGCCGGAGGGAGCCGGCCGTCATGTGGGACAAAAACGCTAGGAGGAAGCGATCGTGAATTTCGGACTCAGCGAAGAACAGGAAATGATCGTCAAGACGGTCAGGGACTTCGTCGAGACGGAGATCTATCCGCACGAAAACGAGGTCGAACGCACCGGCTTCGTACCGCCCGATCTTGGGCTGGAAATCAAGCGCAAATGCATCGAGCTGGGCTTCTATGCCTGCAATTTCTCGGAGGAGGTCGGCGGCGCCGGGCTCGATCACGTCACCTTCACGCTCGTTGAACGTGAGCTCGGCCGCGGCTCAATGGGACTTACGGTCTTCTTCGGCCGCCCATCCGGCATCCTGATGGCCTGCGAGGGCGAGCAGCGCGAGCGTTACCTCTTGCCGGCGGTGCGCGGGGAAAAGGTCGATGCACTCGCGATCACCGAACCGGACGCCGGCTCCGACATGCGCGGCATGAAATGTGCGGCAAGGCAGGATGGTGACGATTTCGTGCTCAACGGCACGAAGCATTTCATCTCGCACGCCGATGTTGCCGATTTTGTCATCGTCTTTGCCGCCACCGGCGAGGAGGATACCCATCGAGGCGTCAAGAAGAAGATCACAGCCTTCCTGGTCGATCGCGGCACGCCGGGCTTCGAGATCGTCAAAGGCTATGACTCGGTTTCCCATCGCGGCTATCACAACTGCATCCTGAATTTCACTGATTGCCGCCTGCCGAAGTCTCAGGTGCTAGGGGAAGTGCATCGCGGCTTCGATCTCGCCAACCAGTGGCTCTACGGAACCCGCCTGACGGTTGCCGCCACCTGCGTCGGCCGGGCGCGCCGTGTCTTCGATCTGGCCCTGCCCTATGCGGCCGAGCGCAAGCAATTCGGCAAGCCGATCGGCGCCAATCAAGGCGTGTCCTTCAAGCTCGCCGACATGATCACCGAGATCGACGCGGCCGACCTCCTTACGCTGTCGGCCGCCTGGAAGCTCGATGCTGGCATCCCGGCCAACCGCGAGATTGCCTCTGCCAAGCTCTATGCGTCGGAAATGCTTGCCCACGTCACCGACGAGGCAATCCAGATTTTCGGCGGCATGGGATTGATGGACGATCTGCCGCTTGCCCGCTTCTGGCGCGACGCCCGCGTCGAGCGTATCTGGGACGGGACTTCGGAAATCCAGCGGCACATTATCAGCCGCGACCTGCTTCGGCCGTTCGGAGCATGAGCCCATGACCCAGCGTTCGCTCGACCGCCTGATCCGACCCAAAACGATCGCCGTCTTCGGCGGCAGAGAGGCACGGCGCGTTATCGAGCAATGCGACCGCATGGGATTTGCCGGCGAAATCTGGCCGGTGCATCCGACACAGGAAAACGTACTCGGCCGCCGCTGCTATCGCTCGATCACCGACCTGCCTGACGTGCCGGACGCCGCTTTTATTGGCGTCAACCGGACGCTTACCGTCGACATTGTTCGTGACCTCGCTGGCAGAGGTGCCGGCGGTGCCGTCTGCTACGCGTCCGGCTTCAGCGAAGCCGTGGCTGAACTGGCAGACGGGGCGGATCTGCAGCGCGCGCTCGTCGAAGCTGCCGGCACCATGCCGATCGTCGGGCCGAACTGCTACGGCATGATCAATGGGCTGGATGGCGCCCTGCTCTGGCCCGATCAGCATGGCATTGTCAGAACCGAGCGCGGCGTGGCGATCCTCACCCAGTCCTCCAATATCGCTATCAATCTCAGCATGCAGAGGCGCAGCCTGCCCATCAGCTACTTGATGACCGCAGGCAACCAGGCGCAGACCGGCCTGTCGGACCTTGCCGGGGCCGTCCTTGAAGACCCGCGCGTCACGGCCGTCGGCCTGCATATCGAAGGCTTCGGCGATATAAGGGCGCTGGAAGGGCTCGCCATGCGCGCCAGAGAGCTGAAGAAGCCCATTGTCGCACTAAAAGTCGGCAAATCCGAACAGGCTCAACGCGCCACCGTTTCGCACACCGCCTCACTTGTTGGCAGCGATGCAGTGGCCGACGCCGTTCTCGACCGCCTCGGCATCGGCCGCGTTTCGACGCTGCCGGAGCTGATCGAGACGTTGAAACTCCTGCATGTCGCCGGCCCGCTCGAGAGCAACGCGATCTCGTCGATGAGCTGTTCGGGAGGCGAGGCGTCGCTGATGGCGGATGCTGCCGTTGGCCGCAACGTCGAATTCCGTGCCCTGAAACCCGAACAGCTACCCGCCTTGCGCGCGAGCCTCGGCCAGATGGTGACGCTTTCCAATCCGCTCGACTATCACACCTTCGTCTGGGGCGATCTGGGCCAGCAGACAGAGGCTTTCAGCGCCATGTTCGCGGGCGACTATGCCCTCAATATGCTCGTGCTTGACTTCCCGCGCGAGGATCGCTGCGATGGCGCGGACTGGATGATTACAGTTGCGGCGGTTGCCGCGGCCGCGAAGCGGACGGGTGCCCGCGCCGGCATTCTGGCGACCTTGCCCGAAAACATGCCGGAGGCGATCGCACAGCGGCTGATCGAAAGCGGCATCGTGCCGCTCTGCGGCATCAGTGAGGCGTTAGTGGCGGCGGATATCGCCGGCGGCATTGCCAAGGCCTGGAATAGGCCACAGTCATTGCCGCTCCTTAACGCCTCCATTGCCGAAGGCGAGGTCGAGACCCTAAGCGAAGCCGCCGCCAAGGCAGAGCTTGCCGCTGCGGGCCTCACCGTCCCACTAGGCAGGACCGCCGCCACGGCGAGCGAAGCGGCCGATTGGGCGGAACAACTCGGTTTTCCGGTGGCGCTCAAGGCGCTCGGCGTCGAGCACAAGTCTGATGTCGGCGCGGTTAAGCTCAACCTATGGGATAGGAATGCCGTCAGAGACGCAGCGGAAGGCATGGCCGGTCTCTCACACGGATTCCTTGTCGAGCGGATGATCGATCGCCCTATCGCGGAGCTGATCGTTGGCGCGGTCCGCGATCCGGTCGTCGGCCTGACACTAACCGTTGGCGCGGGCGGAGTTCTCGTGGAATTGCTTGAGGATTCCGTCGTTTTGCCACTCCCCATAACAAAAGCCGAGGTTCTCGAGCGGATTTCACGCCTGAAGGTCCGGAAACTGATTGAAGGCTATCGCGGCAACGCAGGCAGCAGCCTTGAAATCGTTGCTGACGCCGTCCTATCAGCGGCAGAATATGTCGTAACGAACGCCGCACATCTTGAAGAACTAGACATTAATCCATTGATGGTTCTAGCAGAATCTCGGGGCGCCATTGCGGCGGATGCCCTCATCCGGCGAAGGAGGTAGCGGAAGTTGCAAGACCCCATTCGAACCCGCTCCGAAGACGGCATTCTTGAGGTCATCATCGACCGGCCCAAGGCGAACTCCATCGACCTGGCGACCAGCCGCAAGATGGGCTTGATCTTTCGCGACTTCCGCGACAACCCGGATCTGCGCGTCGCCATCGTGACCGGCGCCGGCGAGAAATTCTTTTCCGCGGGCTGGGATTTGAAAGCGGCCGCCGCCGGCGATGCCGTCGACGGGGATTATGGCGTCGGCGGCTTCGGTGGCCTCCAGGAGCTGCGTGATCTCAACAAGCCGATCATCTGCGCCGTCAACGGCATCTGTTGCGGCGGCGGGCTGGAAATCGCGCTGTCGACCGATCTGATCATCGCCGCCTCGCACGCGACCTTCGCTTTGCCGGAAATTCGCTCTGGCACCGTCGCCGATGCGGCATCGATCAAGCTTCCGAAGCGCATCCCCTATCATATCGCCATGGACATGCTGCTGACCGGCCGGTGGCTCAATGTCGAAGAGGCGCACCGCTGGGGCTTCGTCAACGAGATCGTCATGGCCGACAAGCTGATGGACAGGGCCTGGGAGCTCGCCCGCCTGCTCGCAAGCGGTCCGCCGCTCGTCTACGCAGCGATCAAGGAAATCGTTCGTGAAGCGGAGGGTTCGACGTTTCAGACTGCCATGAACAAGATCACCAAACGGCAGTTTGCAACGGTCGACATCCTCTATTCGAGCGAAGATCAATTGGAAGGCGCACGGGCTTTCGCAGAGAAGCGAGCCCCCATCTGGAAAGGAAGGTAGGAGGCGGCAGCAACCGCTGAATTTCCCGCATGCTCGCGGGCAACAGGCTTCAGGCGGAAGAGGAACCGTGACCTGAAGTGGCTTGCTCGGGAGCTTTGTCAACACGGCAAGAAGAAGGAACAGGGGAATGAACGATTATACGAAATATCTGACCAGCCGCGTTACCGCCGGCGGGCTTAGCCGCCGCGAATTCATGGGACGCGCAATGGCCGCGGGCGTGACTTTGACGCTCGCCGACAAGCTCTTTACCGAAAGTGCAATGGCAGCCGAACCGAAGCGCGGCGGCCATCTGAAGCTTGGCCTTGAAGGCGGTGCTGCAACCGATTCCAAGGATCCGGCAAAATTCCTGTCACAGGTCATGTTCTGCATCGGCCGCTGCTGGGGCGACATGCTGGTGGAATCCCACCCGCTGACGGGTGCCGCCGTTCCCTCGCTCGCTGAATCCTGGGAGCCGTCGAAGGATGCCGCCACCTGGACCTTCAAGATCCGCAAGGGCGTGAAATTCCACAACGGCAAGGACCTGACGATCGACGACGTCGTCGCCACGCTCAAGCGCCATACGGATGCGAAATCGGAATCCGGCGCGCTCGGCGTTGTGAAGTCGATCAAGGAGATCAAGGCTGACGGCGACAACCTCGTTTTGACCTTGACCGAAGGCAACGCCGACTTGCCGTTGCTTCTGACCGACTATCACCTCGTCATCCAGCCGAATGGCGGTTATGACGATCCCCTCGCCTCGATCGGTACCGGCCCTTACAAGCAGGTCAGCTTCGAGCCCGGCGTACGCGCCACCTTCGAGCGCAACAAGGACGACTGGCGTACCGACCGCGGCTTCGTCGACAGTGTCGAAATCATCTGCATGAACGATGCGACGGCTCGCATCGCCGCGCTCTCATCCGGCCAAGTCCATTACATCAACCGTGTCGATCCGAAGACCGTGGATCTTCTCAAGCGTGCGCCGAACGTCGAAATCCTGGCCACCGCCGGCCGCGGCCATTACGTCTTCATCATGCATTGCGACAAGGCGCCCTTCGACAACAACGACCTGCGCCTGGCACTGAAATACGCCATGGACCGCGAGACGATGGTCAAGAAGATTCTTGGCGGCTACGGCAAGGTCGGCAACGACTTCCCGATCAACGGCACCTATGCGCTCTTCCCCGAAGGCATCGAGCAGCGCAAATATGATCCCGACAAGGCCGCCTTCCACTACAAAAAGTCTGGCCATAGCGGTTCGGTCTTGCTGCGCACCTCCGAAGTCGCCTTCCCCGGCGCCGTCGATGCCGCAGTTCTCTATCAGGAAAGCTGCAAGAAGGCGGGGATCAATATCGAGGTCAAGCGCGAGCCGGGCGACGGATACTGGACGAACGTCTGGAACGTCCAGCCCTTCTCCACCTCCTACTGGGGCGGGCGGCCGACGCAGGACCAGATGTATTCCACCGCCTATCTCTCGACGGCGGACTGGAACGACACGCGCTTCAAGCGCCCCGACTTCGACAAACTCCTGCTTCAGGCCCGCTCCGAACTGGACGAAGCCAAGCGCAAGGAGCTCTATCGCGCCATGGCAATGATGGTGCGCGACGAAGGCGGCGTCATCCTGCCGATGTTCAACGATTTCGTGAATGCCTCCACCAAGCAGGTAAAGGGCTATGTCCACGATATCGGCAATGACATGTCGAACGGCTATGTCGCGACCCGCGTCTGGCTGGACGCTTGATGCCTGAAGCGGCGAGAACGCCCTGATCCCCAATGCAGCCGGGACCGCGAAAGCCTTTCGCGGTCCTCCCGACGTTTCAGGCAATTTCAGGAAAATGCGCAGCTGTTTTCCATTCGGAATTGCGTAAAACAACAAAAGAGAGCGGCACAGCGATTCCTGTAAAACATGGAACCGCTCTCAGTGCGAGGCATCGGCCATGTCCAATTCACCTCCCGGCACCGTTCTGCCCGGGCTGAGGTTCAAGCAGCGTTTTCCGCTGCTATCCCTCATTATCGAGCGTTGCGTGCTCAGCATCATTTTGCTGTTTGCCGTCTCGGTCCTGATCTTCGGCGGGCTCGAAGCCCTGCCCGGCGATTTCGCCACCACTTATCTCGGCCAGTCGGCAACGCCGCAGGCGGTCGCGAATATCCGCGAAGAGCTTGGCCTCAATCGGCCTGTCGTCACCCGCTATGTCGAATGGCTCGGCAATGCCGTCAAGGGCGATTTCGGCACTTCCTGGGCCAGCAAGAATTCCGTCGGTGAGCAGATCGGCAAGCGGCTCGGCAATTCGCTGTTTCTGGCCGGCTTTGCGGCGTTGATTTCGGTGCCGCTGGCGGTTTGCCTAGGCATGCTCGCCGTCCATTTCAGGAACCGAATGCCGGACAAGATCATCAATGTCATCTCGCTGGCGGCAATCTCTCTGCCGGAATTCTTCATCGGCTATCTCCTCATCATGTTCTTCTCGGTCAAATTCGGTATCGCGACTTTTCCGGCCACAGTTTTCGACGGCATGGGCTTCGTCGATCGGCTGAAGGCAATCGCGCTTCCGACCGCAACTCTGGTCCTTGTCGTACTCGCTCACATGATGCGCATGACGCGGGCGGCCATTCTCTCCGTCATGTCTTCGGCCTATATGGAAACGGCGGAACTGAAGGGGCTCTCCGCCTTCCGCGCCATCGTCAAGCACGCCGCCCCCAATGCGCTGGCACCGATCATCAATGTGATCGCGCTGAACCTCGCCTATCTCATCGTCGGCGTCGTCGTCGTCGAAGTTGTCTTCGTCTATCCGGGCATGGGCCAGTACATGGTCGATGCGGTGACGGTACGCGACATGCCTGTCGTCCAGGCCTGCGGCCTGATCTTCGCCGCCGTCTACATCTTCCTCAACATGACGGCGGATATTCTCGCCATCATCGCCAACCCGCGTCTGAGGCATCCGCGATGAGATTGAGAGATATTCCCATCACCGCGTGGGTCGGCATTGTCGGTATTCTGATCGCCTTCATCTGCGCGATCTTCGCTCCCTGGATCGCTCCTTACGGCGAGACGGAAGTCGTCGGCAACGTCTGGCAGCCGGCCGATGCACAATATTTCTTCGGCCTCGACAATCTCGGCCGCGATATCCTGTCGCGTCTGATCTACGGCACCCGCACGACGCTCTTCGTCGCACTGGCGGCAACGATCATTTCCTTCTCGCTCGGCATCATCCTCAGCTTCACCGCCGCCGTCTCGCGCGGATGGATCGACACGGTCTTTTCGCGCTTTAACGACCTGATGATGTCGATCCCGACGCTGATCTTCGCGCTCGTGGTGCTCGCCGTCCTGCCGCAGAACCTGATCGTGCTGATCCTCGTCATGGCCATTCTCGATTCCACCCGCGTCTATCGCCTCGGCCGCGCCGTGGCGCTGGATGTCGCGGTCATGGAATTCGTCGAAGCCGCTAAGCTGCGCGGCGAAGGCAAGATCTGGATCATCTTCCGCGAGATCCTGCCGAATACGCTGTCGCCGCTGCTAGCGGAATTCGGACTGCGCTTTGCCTTCTCGATCCTGTTTCTCTCCACCCTCTCCTTCCTCGGCTTAGGCATCCAGCCGCCGGCGGCCGACTGGGGCGGCATGGTCAAGGACAATAAGGACGGCATCATCTTCGGGATTTCAGCCGCGCTCGTGCCGGGCTCCGCCATCGCGGCACTCGCAATCTGTGTCAATCTGGTGGTCGACTGGCTCCTAAGGCGCACCTCCAGCCTCAAGGGAGGGCGTGGCGATGCCTGAGCTTCTTTCCGTCCGTAATCTCAAGATAGAGGCAACCAGCTATCCGCCGGGCGAGCCGCCGAAACGCGTCACCATCGTCGATGGCGTTTCCTTCGACTTGCAGAAAGGCAAGGTGCTCGGGCTGATCGGCGAGTCCGGCGCCGGCAAGTCCACCATCGGCCTTTCCGCCCTCGCCTACGGCCGTGGCGGCGCCGAGATTACCGGCGGCCAGGTGCTGCTCGACGGCACCGACATCCTGCCGCTCGGCAAGTCCGGCATCCGCCGGATCCGCGGGGCACGGGTCTGCTACGTCGCGCAATCGGCAGCGGCCGCCTTCAATCCGGCGCATCGGCTGGGCGATCAGGTCATCGAAGCAACGGTGAAGCATGGCCTGATGACGAAGGAGGAGGCAAGGAAGCGGGCGCTCTATCTCTTCCGCGTGCTTGGCCTTCCCAATCCGGAAACTTTCGGGGACCGCTATCCGCATCAGGTTTCCGGCGGCCAGCTGCAGCGCGCCATGACCGCCATGGCGCTCTGCTCCAATCCGGAACTGATCGTCTTCGACGAACCGACGACCGCGCTCGATGTCACCACGCAGATCGATGTGCTTGCAGCGATCAAGCACGCCATTGAGGAGACGCATACCGCTGCGCTCTACATCACCCATGACCTTGCCGTCGTTGCCCAGATTTCCGACGACATCATGGTGCTGAGGCACGGCAAGACGGTGGAATATGGCAGCGTCCAGCAGATCATCGAGGAGCCGCGGCAGGACTATACCCGCGCTCTCGTCAACGTCCGCCAGGAGATACGTGCAGAAGCCGCCGATCAGACGAGCGCACTTTTGAAAGTCGAGAATATCAGCGCGCAATACTCGAATGGTTTCAAGGTATTGCACGATGTTTCTCTACATGTTCCTAAAGGTCAGACATTGGCTGTCGTCGGCGAGTCCGGCTCAGGCAAATCGACACTTGCCCGCGTCATCACCGGCCTGCTGCCGCCGAGCGACGGGCGGATTTCCTTTGACGGCAAGCCGCTGACCCCTGCCTTGAAAGACCGCTCGCGACAGGAGCTGCGCCGTATCCAGCTGATCTACCAGATGGCGGATACCGCAATGAACCCGCGTCAGACCGTCCGCGATATCATCGGTCGTCCATTGACTTTCTATGATGGCCTGCATGGTGCAGCGAAGACCGCACGTGTGAAAGAGCTGCTCGATCAGATCGAGATGAGCAACGGTTTCATCGACCGCTATCCGGCCGAGCTATCGGGCGGCCAGAAACAGCGTGTCGCCATCGCGCGCGCGCTCGCAGCCAAGCCAGAACTCATACTGTGCGACGAGCCGACCTCGGCGCTCGATCCGCTGGTTGCCGAAGGCATTCTGAAACTGCTCCTGAAGCTGCAGGAAGAGTCGCATCTCTCCTACGTCTTCATCACCCATGACATCGCCATCGTGCGCGCCATCGCCGATAGCGTCGCGGTGATGCATCGTGGCAAGCTCGTTCGCTTCGGCCCGAAATCGCAAGCACTGTCGCCGCCCTTCGACGATTACACCGACTTGCTGCTGAAATCCGTTCCCGAAATGGAGATCGGCTGGCTGGAGCGCGTGCTGACGACGCGGAAGATGGAGAGCGCCGGAAATTGAAAGCTCAGCGCAGCAGGCGCGCGCTGAGTTCGCGAGCAAGCGTGCCGGCATTGCGACCGACAATCATGCTCTGGTGGTTGCCGGCAACATCGACCCAATCCGCATGCGCAAGAAAACGCCCCCATATGGTTTTGGGATCGCAATCGACCGGTGAGCCCTGCAGGCTGCGGTAGAAGGTCAGCTCGCCGTCATAACGGCTCGGTTTATAAAGACCCTTCATACGCAGGAGTTGTCTGGCAGCCGCATCGTAGAGCGGCGGATAATCGCCCATCCATTGCGGCGCCAGCTCCGGATAATAGGCCGAATGCGGATCGGCGTAGCGGAACGAAAGGGGCTTCAGTTTTTTTGCGAGGAGTTCTCGTCGCCCGATAACCGGCCTGCTGGTCTGAGCCGATGCTAGACGGCGTGGCTGAGAATCGGCTTTCCGTAGGTTCTTCTTTCTGGTTCGGGCGCGCCTCCAGCGTTGCCACATGAACCTGCCCCACGTCATCAGCGGCCACTCCTGCTCGCCAAACGGGGTATCAAGCATGCCAAGGAATGCAATCTTTTGCCCCTGCGCTCTCAGGACGCGGGCAAGCTCCAAGGCAAAAACACCGCCAAACGAATAACCGAGCAATCGATATGGCTCGCTGATCCCTGCTGCCTGCAGCGCTCTCAGCGTGCTTTGGACCTCGTCTTCCACCGTTGCCGGATGTCGACGATCGCGATTGAAGGCCGTCAACGCAACGCCAAGGATCGGTCCTGGAAAGCGGATTTCCTTGATCAATTGCTGCATTTCCAGGAAGCAGCTTGCTCCGCCTGCAAATAGCAGCAATGGCGCCGCGCCCTCCCCGTCACGGAGCTCTATGATTTTCGGAGAGACTGAGAGGTCTTCGTGATTGGAAATTGCAAGGCCGAGGGCATCGAGGGTGCGATGGCGATAGAAGACATTGACATCCAGCTCCTCCCCGGTTTCGCTCCACAAGCGCTTGATGAAATTCAAGACCCGGTTGACTGAAACAGCATCGGGAATGTCGGCGTCGCGGTCCAAATTAATCTTTGCTTCTTGGCGAAGCAGATCGTTGATATAGGCACACGCACTGGGATCTGCATCCATTCTCGCAGAGAAAAGCATCTAGGCATCCCCAAAATGTCGAAGTATGCGTCACTAAACGATATGATGACTGCTACTTTTATAAAGCGATCCTTAATATATTCCGTAGAAGCACAACTTTTTCTTGCATCTTGGGTTTTTCGCTGTTGAGCACCCGCGAAGGCTAACAAAGCCCTTCGGCAATCGGTGTCGTCAATACTCGGCTGGCACTGCATACACTTCGGCCGAGGGATCCGTAAGAAACGAGCGTACCGTCGGCGGCAATTGCCGCGATGACAGCGGCAGCGGTCCGCAGCGCGACAGAAGTTCTCGCAGATCAGGCTCGGCACCCACATGCCGCCAGATCATCCGCGAGGCATAGGGGAGGTTTTCCTTTCGCCAGGAAACTCCCATTGTCGTCCCGCGCAGATAGACGCGCTGATACTCGTCGAAGGGCAGAAGGATCGTCTGCGACAGTATGGGATTCGGGCCGACGACACGCTCGGTGATGAAGATGCGGTTTCGATAGAAGGCTGCCAAACCCACATATTTGGAAAATTGCTGAATGCCGTTTCCTGGGTCCCGCAGGCGCTCCATCGACTTGACGTGCACGAGCCCGCCCCGCTCGATAAGACGACTGCAGGAACAGACGACCATTCCCGGCCAGGATGGCGACCGATGATAGGTCTGGAAATAGCCGATATGACGTCGGAGCGCGGCCAGATCTCCGGGGAACGCCTTTAACAAATCGGAGCTTTGATTGAGGTCCAGGGCCGGCTTGCGAAGCCGCTCGCGAAAGAGCCTGGGAGCGAGATCAAAGTCGGCTGCATCGAGATCGAAATACTTGGCGATGCGCGCCAGATTGTGAGCAGACGGTTTCGTCTGGCCGTTGATATAGCGGTTGAATTGTTGCCGGTTGATATCGATCGCACGGCATAGATGCGAAATGGAACGCTGCGTTGCGCAGGCAATTTTGAGGTTCTCGACCAAGTGAGGCATCGGTAGCTCCGCATTGATGACGACTAGCGTAAACTTGCTTAAAGATGCGTCAAGTCGCGAAATTGCGTGGGCTGAGCCGGCCTCTACGTTCTCACCTACAAAATGGAAACGAGGGAACTGTCATGACGCAACAAAAAGATCAATCTTCTCAGCTGAATATGGGCCGCCGTCACTTCCTCGGCGGGGCAGCCGCGCTGGGTGCACTGCCGGCACTCACCTCCGGCCTCCTAATGCCCCGCGATGCTCAAGCACAGGAAGCGAAGCGCGGTGGTCATCTGAAACTCGGCCTCAAGGGCGGCGCCACCAGCGATGCGCTCGACCCGGCAACCTATAGTGCCTCCGTCTTGTTCGTCATTGGCCGCCTCTGGGGCGATACGCTCCTCGAATCCGATCCGAAGACCGGCGCTCCCTTGCCGTCGCTGGCATCCTCCTGGACGCCCTCGGCTGACGCTTCCGTCTGGACCTTCAAGATCCGCAACGATGTGCAGTTTCACGACGGCAGCAAGATGACGGTCGCCGACATTGTCGCGACATTGAAGCGGCATGCGGACAAGAATTCGCAGTCGGGTGCTCTTGGGCTTATGGCCTCGATCACCGGCATCGAAGAAAAGGCGGGCGATCTCGTCCTCACGCTTTCCGAGGGCAATGCGGATCTGCCTCTGCTTTTGACCGATTACCACCTGATCATCCAGCCGAAGGGCGGCGTCGACAAGCCGGCGGCGGCCGTCGGCACCGGCCCTTACATTCTGAAGAGCTTCGAGCCGGGTGTTCGCGCCACCTTCGAGAAGAACCCTAGGGATTGGCGCTCTGACCGGGGCTTCGTCGACAGCGTCGAAATCCTCGTCATCAACGACAACACCGCCCGCATTGCAGCGCTCGCCTCCGGTCAGGTTCATTTCGTCAACAATGTCGACCCGAAGACCGTGCCGATGCTGCAGCGGGCACCGACCGTCGAGATCGTCCGCAATGCCGGCAAGGGCTTCTACTGCTTCCTGATGCATTGCGACACAGCGCCCTTCGACAACTCCGATCTGCGGCTCGCGCTGAAATATGCGATCGATCGCCAGTCGATCCTCGACAAGGTTCTGGGCGGCTACGGGACGATCGGCAACGACTATCCGGTCAATTCCAACTACGCGCTCGCGCCGACCGATATCGAACAGCGCCCTTATGACCCAGACAAGGCCGCCTTCCACTTCAAGAAATCGGGCCTCGATCGCCCCGTTCAGCTGCTGACGTCAGACGCAGCCTTTCCGGGCGCCGTGGATGCGGCGATCCTGTTCCAGCAAAGCGCACGCAAGGCCGGCATCACGATCGACGTCAAGCGTGAACCGGAAGACGGCTACTGGACCAATGTCTGGAACAAGCAGCCCTTCTGCGCCTCCTTCTGGGGCGGCCGTCCGACCCAGGATTCGCGCTACTCAACCTCCTATCTCTCGACCGCGGAATGGAACGATACGCGCTTCAAGCGCCCCGACTTCGACAAGTTGGTGCTGCAGGCGCGATCCGAGCTCGATGAAGCCAAACGCAAGGTGCTTTATCGACAGCTGGCAGCGATGGTGCGAGACGATGGTGGCCTGATTTTGCCCGTCTTCAACGACTACATCATGGCCTCTTCGAAGACGCTGAAGGGATACGTGGACGATATCGGCAACGATATGTCGAATGGCTACATCGGCAGCCGTGTATGGTTTAATGCCTAAACCTCTTCTGGATATATGATCATGGCCGAGCGCAGCTTCACCACCATTGAAAATCAATGGATCACCCTGAAGGACGGAACGCGGCTTGCCGCGCGCATATGGATACCGGAAGGGGCGGAGAGCGATCCCGTGCCTGCCGTTTTCGAGTTCCTGCCGTACCGCAAGCGCGACGGGACAAGTCCGCGTGACGAATCCACCTACCCGGTCTTCGCTGCAGCAGGCATTGCCGGCGTTCGTGTCGATATCAGAGGCTCCGGCGAATCCAGCGGCGTCATCGATGGCGAATATACAGAGCTCGAGCTTGCGAACGCCTGCGAGCTGATTGCCTGGATCGCAGCACAGCCGTGGTCGAACGGCTCGGTCGGCATGATGGGCATTTCCTGGGGCGGTTTCAACTGCCTGCAGGTCGCGGCCTTGAAGCCGCCCGCGTTGAAAGCGGTGATTTCGATCGCCTCCACGGTCGATCGCTATAATGACGATATCCATTACAAGAACGGCTGCCATCTCTCCGCCCAGCTCTCCTGGGCGGCGACCATGCTCGGCTATCAGTCTCGCTCGCCCGACCAGGCCATCGTTGGGGACGACTGGCGCGATATGTGGCTGGAGCGCCTCAAGCAGGAACCCTTCTTCATGGAGGAATGGCTCCAGCACCAGCGTCGCGACGACTTTTGGCGGCATGGCTCCATCTGCGAGGATTTCGCAGGCTTCGATATCCCCGCCATCGTCATCGCCGGCTGGGCTGACGGTTACCGCAATACGCCGCTGTTGGCGGTCGAAGGCCTCGGGGATAAGGCGAAGGCGCTGATCGGCCCGTGGGTTCACAAATATCCGCATTTCGCCTGGCCGAAGCCGCGGGCCGATTTCCACGGAGAAGCCATCGCCTGGTGGAACCACTGGCTGCGTGGCGAACGTAACGGCGCGGAGGCCATGCCATCGGTGCGTGCCTATATTCTTGACGCCATAAAACCCGCCAAACGCCGCGACTTCGACCCCGGTTTCTGGATCGCGAAGCAAGAATGGAAGCAGCCGGAGATGCAGTGCTTCTATGTCGAGCAATTCGGCACGCTGATGGAAGGCATGCCAATCCCGCACGCACCGGAACATCCCGTCTATCTGCGCTCGCCGCTCGACACGGGTACGGCCTCGGGCGAATGGTTCACCCTGAAGCCGGATGCGGAAATGGCGATCGATCAACGCGTCGACGATGCCGGGTCGCTGACCTTCCAGACCGCACCGCTGGTGGAGGATCACGATTATCTCGGCCGCCCCGTCGTCACCTTGACGCTGCGGTGCGATGCCGAAACTGCCAATCTCTGCGCAAGGCTCGTCGATATCCATCCGGACGGCACGGCAACGCGTGTTTCCTTCGGCGTGCTCAACCTCGCCCATCGCAACGGCAATGCCGCGCCAGAGCCGCTGATTAAGAGTCAGCAGGTCAGAGTGACAGTGACGCTCGATGCCTGCGGCTATCGTTTCCGCAAAGGGCACCGCATCCGCTTGTCGCTGTCGACAGCCTATTGGCCGATGGTCCTGCCGCCACCGGAAGATCCGGGCCTGACGATCGACATCGCCTCCATCGGCCTTGCTTTGGCGAAGCTCGGTGCGCATGAGATCATCGACATCAAGCAGCCCGACAATCCCGATCCGCTGCCGAAATATATCGAACACGCACCAGGCTCGACGAAGCGGCAGGTGGTTCGTGATCTCTCAGCCGGCGTCACCCGCTATGAAATTTATGAGGATACCGGCCTTTCCGAACATCCCGGCACCGGACTTTCCACACGGCAGCTGCGCGAAGAAGTCTGGTCGATCGCGCCGGACGATCCGCTATCGATGACAGGCATCTCGACATGGACCTGCGACATGAGCCGCCCCGGCTGGTTCGTTCGCACGGTGGCAACGTCGTCCATATCCTGCACGGCAAAGGACTGGGTAATCAGCGCCTCGGTCGTTGCCTATGAGGGCGAAACGCAGATTTTCGAGAAGATATTCAAGGAGAAGCGCATCGTCCGCGACCTGATGTAGGTCAGCAGGAGCCCGCAAACCGGCTTGCCGCCGCGCAGATGGCGGCAAAACCGGTGCGCGCGCCATCGCTCATATGCCGTGCCCGCAGCCAGGCATGCACCATCTGCGGCTCCTCACGGAACCAGACCTCGATCCCTGCCTGCGCGAGACGCGCCGCATAGTTGCGGCCATCGTCGCGCAGCGGATCGTAATGCGCAACGGTAATGAAGGTTGGCGGAAGACCGGCCATGGTGGCTAAGGCAAGCGGTCCTGCGACCGGATCGCCTTCCGGCGCCTGCAGAACGGTGCGGTAATAGGCGACATCAGCCGTCGTCAGGCCCGGTGCCTCGGCCATCTCCTCATAGGAGCCGGAGACGAGATCGCCGCCGAGTGCGGGATAGATCAGGATCTGGCCAACAATGCCCGAAAGCCGCTCGGCTTGCGCGCGCACGGCCAGCCCTGCCGCGAGATTGCCGCCGGCGCTGTCACCGATCAGCACGACTGACTTCTTTTCGGCGAGCAGTTGCTTGAGAACGCTGAAACAATCATCAGTCTGGGCCGGCCAGCGATATTCCGGCGCCAGCCGGTAATCGACCGAGATCAACTCGGCGCCGGCATGATCGGCGACCTCAGCGCAGATCGCATGATGGCTCTCGAGCGAACCGACGACGAAACCGCCGCCATGGAGATAGAGGAGTATCGTTGTCGTACGGATGTTGGCGGGCCTGTAACGCCTGACAGGAATCGTTCCGGATACGAAGCCATCTGTAGTCCGCATGCCCTCCGGCAAGGGGCGATCGAAACGAGCGCAAAGCGCGTCATACCATTGGCGCTGCTGCGCGATGGAGGCCGTTACCGCATCCGGCGGATAGAAGGACTCACAGATCTCCATGAACTGCAGGATGCCGGCTTCGCTCGGCATGGGACGCTCAACAGAGGTCATCGGATATCCTCGATTCGTGCCAGTGCATCGACACTACGCGGCGATGCAACCGAACACTTATCTGCCTACGGCCAGCACCGCCGCTATGGCGACATCTTTTCCGGAAGCTGCGAGGGTCAATCAGCCGCAAATACGCTGCTTGACGGCAAGGAAAGGGGTCGGCATCTTCACCTCGCGTGATATTGCTCGTCCGTCACATGCTCCAGCCAGTCCACCACCTTGCCGTCAAGGTGTTCCTGGATGGCGATATGGGTCATGGCTGTCGTCGGCGAAGCACCGTGCCAATGCTTCTCATTCGGTTCGAACCAGACGACATCCCCGGGCCGGATCTCCTCGACCGGACCGCCATCGCGCTGAACGAGACCCAGGCCGGCGGTGACGATCAAGGTCTGGCCGCGCGGGTGGGTATGCCATGCCGTCCTCGCGCCGGGTTCAAACGTGACGCTGCTCGCTGCGGCGCGCCGCGCATCATTAGCCACAAAGACCGGGTCAATCCGGACTGTACCGGTGAACCAGTCCGAAGGGCCTTTGCCGGAGGGCTGCACACCGTTCCTCGTGATATCCATGATGACCATCCTTTCCTGCGATGAGCCGTGACGGCTCCGCTGCATGAGGGCAATCTAGCCTGCAATTGACAAAGCGGTAGAGGGCCATCGTCGTATAGACTTATGAATTGGAGCGATAAATGTCGTTCCCGCCAGACTTACGACGCCATCAAGGTGCGGATGCTGCGATCTGCCGATTGCAGCAGCGCGAAAGCTTCGTAACGCCGTTCATGCAACGCCCTGATGGTACCATCCGCCGGCTCGAACCTCTTCGCCAGCCGTGACATGGCAGCCATTGCGTCCACGAGCGAACCGCAATGCCCGCCGGCCGTGGCGCCGAGCATGGCCGCACCGAGCAAAACGGGTTCCTCCGTATCGGCGACAGCGACCGGCCTGCCGGTCGTATCCGCCAAAAGCTGACGTACCAATCCGCTCTGGGCAGCCCCGCCGCTGGCGATGATGAGATCGCAGGCAATGCCGTCCTGAGCCAGCTTTTCGAGCAGCTGCTTGAGGCCATAGCCGATGCCGCAAAGGCCGGCGACATAGAGCGCGACAAGATCATCGATGCCAGTTTCCAGCCCGAGGCCGGAGATGACGGCGCGAGCGTCGGGATCGGCATAGGGCGAACGATTGCCGAGGAATTCGGGCACGACTTGAATGGGCAGCGCGAGCTTCACGGCGTCGGACGCATTCCTGACCGCCTTCATGGCCTGCCGGTCAAGCCAGGCGACGAGCGACAAGTCTTCCGCTTCGGCCCTGGCACGCGCCTCACCACTTGCCGGATGCATGGTAACGAGATGATCGATCGCCGCCCCTGCCGCAGATTGCCCGCCTTCGGTCAACCAGAGGCCAGGCACCATGGCAGAATAATAAGGTCCCCAAACGCCATCGACGAAGACAGCGTCATCACTCGACGCCATCGAACAGGCGGAGGTGCCGAAGATATAGGCGAGCCTGTGCCGGACATCGGCTTTGCCGTCCGCCCCCTGCCCGCCGAGCGTCCCGACGCCGCCCGCATGGGCATCGATCAGCGACGCGCCGACCGGCGTACCAACGACGAGGCCAAGATCGCCGGCGGCAACGTCGTTCAAGCCGCCACCGAGTGCCGTACCCGGCTCGACGATCTCGGTGCCGATCCGCACAAAGCCTTCGTCGGCCAACTCACCAAGGCCGATATCCTTGAAATATTGCGCATCCCAGCGCTTCTCGTGGGCGAGATAGGTCCATTTGCATGTCACCGTGCACACGGATCTCTGCAGCGAGCCGGTCGCGCGCCAGGTCAGATAGTCGGCAAGATCGAAGAAATGATCCGTTGCCGCGAAGGATTGCGGCAGGTTTCGCTTCAGCCACAGGAGCTTCGGCGTCTCCATCTCGGGCGAGATCCGGCCGCCGACATAACGCAGCACGGCATGATTGCCTGAATTGATCTCCGCCGCCTCGCCGGCCGCACGATGATCCATCCAGACGATGATATTGCGATTGGCATAGCCCGATGGTCCGACAGCCACGGGTTGGCCATCCGCCTTGACGGCGACCAGTGAACAGGTTGCATCGAAGCCGATGCCCGAAACGTCACCGGCCGCTATCTTTGCCGTTGCAACAGCCTCTTTGACGCTGTCGCAGACGGCTCTCCATATCTGCTCGCTCGACTGCTCGACGATGCTGCCGGCCTCGTGCCAGATGGTAATCGGCCGCTTGGCGGCGGCGAGCAGATGGCCATGCGCATCGAAAACCCCGGCCCGGGCGCTGCCGGTGCCGACATCGATGCCGATGAAATAGGGTGCTGTCATCAGAGATCCGTACTCAAAGGCAGGATCACCAGATCCCGGATTACGATGTTCCGCGGCCTCGATAGCATGAAGAGCACCGCTTCCGCCACTTCCGTCGCCTCCATGAGGCCGCCCGCGGCAATCGCTTCGTCAAGCTTTGCCTGTGGCCAATCGCTGATCAGCGCCGTTACCACCGGCCCCGGCGCCACGGCGCCGACGCGGATACCATGCTTGGCGACCTGGCGCCGAACCGTGTGGGTGAAAGCCTGGATGGCATGTTTGGAGGCAGTGTAGATCGGCTCCCAGACCACCGGCACCAGACCGGCGATCGAGCTCGTCATCATGATATCGCCGGTCTTGCGCTCGATCATATGCGGCAACACCATGCGAACCGAGCGGAACGCCGCGTTGATATTCAGATCCAGCATCCGGTCCCAGGAATCGGGATCGCCTTCCGCCACCTCGCCGCCGATATAGGCGCCGGCATTGGCATGGAAGATATCAAGCTTACCGAACTTGCCAAGAATCTGCGGCATCATCGCCGCTACGCTCTCGGGGTTCAGAAGATCGACGACGACGGGAAAGGCGTTCGGCCCCAATTCGGCGCAAAGGCTTTTCAGGCTGTCTTCGGCCCGGTCGACGAGGGCGACGCTGGCGCCCTCTTTCAATAGCGATTTGGCGCATTCCAGGCCAATTCCAGAGGCAGCCCCGGTGATGGCGGCGACCTTGCCGGCAAAATCCTGTCTCATAACAATCCTTACCTTCTTGAAGAAATCAGCCGCGCCCATGCGAGGCGCGGGAACGACGGGCGAGCGAGTCGACGATGACGGCAATGGCAAGAACTGCGCCTGTGATCATGTAGCGAAGCGCCGACGACAGATCGAGCATGGTGAGGCCGCTGGCGATCGACTGGATGACGATGATGCCGAGCAGAGCCGAATAGGCGCTGCCGCGGCCGCCGAAGAGGCTGGTGCCGCCGATGACGGCCGCCGCAATCGCATTCAGATTGACGTCGCCTGTACCCGCCTGCTGGCTGGCCGAGGCGAGACGTGCCGCCGCTAGCACGCCGCCAAGCGCCGCAAACATGGCGCAAAGCACGAAGGCGCTGGTATAGATCCTGCGTACGTTGATACCGGCGCGGCGCGCTGCCTCGCGATTGCCGCCGACGGCGGACATCGACCGGCCCCATTGCGTGCGCGTCAACGCGTAGTCCATGACGATAACAAGCACCACGAACAAGGCAAACATCCAGGGAACGCCACGATCCTGATTGAGGTAGAAGGCGACGAACTCTAGGGCCACGGTGATGACAGCCGCCTTCGCCAGCAGGCCGCCGACGGAGGGCGCGGAGAGGTTCGCCTGCCTGCGTCGCCGCACAGTGCCCAAGCCGGTCGCCAGCAGAACCACACCCGGAATAAGCGCGAAGAGATACGCAAGCGGTCGAGGAATGACGAGGAGCTGGCCGAAATTTACGATCGCCGAGCCATAGGGCAGATTGATCGAGCCGGTGGCGCCAAGCAGATAGAGCTGCATGCCGAGCACGGCGAGAAGACCTGCCAATGTGGCAACGAAGCTCGGCATGCCCAAGCGGTTGAACAGCACGGCATAGATCACGCCAATCACACCGCCGACGACCAGCGCCGCCAGGATCGCCAACGCCACCGGCCAACCCTCATTGACCCAGAGCATGCCGACCATGGCCGAGGCGAAGCCGCTGATCGAGCCGACCGAAAGGTCGATCTCGCCGACCATCAGTACGCAGACGATGCCCAGCGAAATGATGCCGACGGTCGAGGCGTCGAACAGCAGGTTGGCGAGGTTGTTGCTGGAAAGGAAGGTCGGGTTCAGCGTGCCGAACACCGTCCAGATTATGACGAGGCCGACGACGACGGGCAACGAGCCCAAGTCGCCGGAGCGCACCTTGTCGATGGAGGAGCGAATAGTCGCGCCAAGCCCGGTATCATGGTTAACGCGGACGTCACTGCGATCGAGCAGCATGGTCGATTGCTTGCTGTCCTGGCTCATGGCTGGCCCCCTTCTCTCAATTCCTGCTGGGCCTGACGCCGCCCTGCGCGTCGCGACACGGCGTTTTCCGTGGCTCCGGTGATGGCGCTGACAAGTTCCTGGTTCGAGGCATCTGGATAGAAGATGCCGTTGTTGCGGCCGAGGCGTAGCACGACGATACGGTCGGCGACGGCGCGCACATCCTCCATATTGTGGCTGATCATGATGACGCCGAGCCCCTTATCCCGGACGCGCTCGATGAGATTCAGCACTTCCGCGGTTTGCGCGACGCCGAGCGCTGCGGTGGGCTCGTCGAGCATGATGAGTTTCGGCTCAAGCAGCAGCGAACGGGCGATCGCCACCGTCTGCCGCTGACCGCCGGAAAGCGAGGCGATGGGGATGCGCACGCTCGGGATGCGCGCCGCGAGCTCGTTGAGCAGCGTCCAGGCGCGAACCTCCATGGCGGTTTCGTCGAGCTTCATCGGGCTCAGTTCGCGGCCGAGAAAGATGTTCGCAACGACATCAAGGTTTTCGCAAAGGGCGAGATCCTGAAAGACCGTGGCGATACCGAGATCAAGTGCCGTTGCGGGATCGCTGAGCGTCACCTGCTTGCCGCGGAATGTAATCGTGCCTGAACTCGGCTGATGGACGCCGGCAAGAACCTTGACGAGCGTCGATTTGCCGGCACCGTTGTCGCCGACAAGCGCCACGACTTCGCCGGCATGCACATCGAGGTTGATATCCGTCAGTGCCGAGACGGCGCCGAAGTGTTTGGAGATCCCTTTGAGGCTGAGCACAAGCTCGCCGGACGGGGCTCTATGATCGGAAGCGTCACTCATGACTCGCCACCTTCTCGGGTTGAAATGCTATCGGATGCGTTTGCCTCCGGCCGGCGAAGCGGCCGGAGACTGGGAGGCGCAGCCTTAGCTGCCGATACCGAGCTTCTTGCAGCCATCGGCATAACGGTCACCGCAGAGCTGTTCCGGCGTCTGGATCGGCTTGCCGTTGACGCTCTTGTCGATGATCTCGGCCTTCAGATTTTCTTGCGTGACCAGGGCCGGCGTGAAGAGCTTGGTCGGCGTGTCGAAGAGCTTCGTGTCGGCCTTCGGCGTCTCGCCAGACAGGAGTTCGATCGCGACATTGGCGGCGGCCGCAGCAACGATCTCGCTCGGCTTGGAAATCGTATTATATTGATCACCCGAAATGATGAGCTGCAGGCCAGCGATGGTCGCGTCGTTGCCCGTCACCGGCGGTACCGGATCGTAGCCGGCAGCCTTGAAGGCGGCGACAGCTGCGCCACCCGTGCCGTCATTGGCGGCGACGACGCCGAGGATCTTCTTGCCGAAGCGCGTGATCTGACCGCTTGCCCATTGCTGCGCCTTCGGCGGCGCCCATTCCGGCGTGTCGAATTCGGCCAGCACCGGATAGCCGCCGTCGGCGAGACCGGCATGAATGCCCTTCTTGATGAGGCCGGCGGCAGCATCCGTCGGCGAGCCGTTGATCTCAAGAAGGCCGCCATCGCCAGCCTTCACGCCCTTCGCCTTCAGATGATCGACCAGCGACTTGGCGATCATTTTGCCGATCTCTTCATTGTTGAAGGAGACATAATAGTCGGCAGCCGCCGACGGGATTGGACGGTCATAAGCAATGACACGCACGCCCTGGCTCTGCGCGAGCTTCACCAATGAGGCGGCGGCCGTCGAGTCTACCGGGTCGAGCACAATGGCTTTTGCGCCCTGCGAGATCGCCGAATTGAACTGCTGCTGCTGACGCGAGGCATCGCCATTGGCGTTCTGATAGATGACCTTGCAGCCGGCGCAGAGCTTCTTCATCTCCGCCTGGAAGCCGGGGAAATCGTGCTCCTCATAGCGCGTCGAGCTCTGGTCAGGCATCAGAAAGGCGACGGTCGCGTCCGTCACTTTGGTCGATTGCGCGAAGGCGGAAGTGCCGGCCAGAAGACCGACCGCAAGCGCGGCAGCGCCTGCGATTTTCAGTGCGAAATGGTTCATTGGAATTTCTCCGTTCCAAATGGTAATAGTTTCCCTCGATCATCACGGCTGTCCGCACGCGATGCTCTTGTTTGGTGGTTCGCCGAGAGCGGTCATGTGACCGACGCGGCGGTAATTTCGGACAAGCTTTCTCCTTCGGACGGCAAAGGCGCCTGCCCGTTCGCTTGCCCTGAATTTTGTCTCTCCTCCCTGTCCTCCCTTGTGTTAGGCGGCCTCCACCGCGCGTGCGTGCTGTGCCAAGAGCGACCTGAACCGGGAGGGCGCCATGCCCTTCTGATCCAGAAAACGCCGATTGAAGTTCGAGATATTGTTGAAGCCTGCCGCAAAGCAGATGTCGGTGATCGTCATCTCGGCCTTGCTCATCAAAAGATGACAGGCAAAGTTGATGCGCAGCCGATTGACGTACTGAACCAGCGCCATGCCGGTATGGCGGCGGAAGCTGCGCGAAAAGGCGCTCGGGCTCTGACCGGTCAATTCGGCCAGATCGCATTCGCTGAATGGCTCGGTCAGATGCGCATTGATGTAAGCCAGCGCCTGATTGACGCCCGCCGACATGAAGCCGGATGGGTCCGGCTGATAGCCGGCGCTGGCGAGCGTACGCGTGCCCTCGGCACGGCTCATCGCATCGAGAATATTCATGAAGAGTTCGATGCGGCGGATACCTGATGCCTCGACCAGTTCGCCAAGGATCGGGCCCACGATTGTCGCAGTCTCGGGCGTGAAGAGCGCACCGCGGCGGCTCGTCTCCAATATGCCGGCGCAAGCGGATAGTTCGGGGAAGACCTTACTCGCATCGGCAAAGAAGGATTCGGAAAATTGCAGGACGCGGCAGCGCAGCGGCAGGGTGACACCGGCAGGCACGTCGCTCACCCAATTATGCGGGAGGTTCGGTCCTGTCAGCACCAGATTGCCGGGCTCGAACTCGCCGATAAAGTCGCCGATAAAATATTGACCCGTTGTCGCGACGACATGATGGATTTCGTATTCGGGATGGAAATGCCAACGCACCGTGCGGTAGGGATAGCCGTGCTCCCACGCTTTGAAGGATTCTCCGCTGCCGATCGCGACCACTTCCAAATCGGGATTCATCGGCAAACCTCCTTTCGTCCGTCCGCATTCGTTACGGTTACGGCGCCTCCTCCCAGAGGCCATCGCATCTTTTATGTGGTAACCCTACCCCTCATAGCCGCTTGCCGCTACTACGCCTTGTACGTCCAACCGATACTTTTTTGACATCAAAGGTGGCCCGTTTGGTCAAATGTGCAGTGCGACATAGCCAGCCGCGTCGCGAGATCCGTATCAGCCCGAAAGCGGGATCAATCGAGATCGTCGCGAATACATGCCTTGAACTGCCCCGGCGCAATCTCCCGCAATTGCGGAACCGTCGTCGCGCAGGCCTCGAGCGCGAAGGGACAGCGCGTGCGGAAGACGCAGCCACTCGGCGGATTTGCCGGGCTCGGAATATCGCCCTTCAGGATTTGCCGGTCGCGCCTACTGTCCGGGTCCGGTGAGGGAATGGCCGAGAGCAGCGCGCGGGTATAGGGGTGGCGTGGCCGGGCATACAGATCAGCGCTTGCAGCAATCTCCATGATCCGCCCGAGATAAAGCACAATGACGCGATCACAGAGATATTCGACCACGGCAAGATCATGAGAGATGAACAGCATGGTAAGCGCGAGGCGCTGCTGTAGGCTGCGCAGCAGATTGATGAACTGCGCCTGAATGGAGACATCCAGTGCCGAAACGGGTTCGTCGGCGATCAGAAATTCCGGCCCGAGCGCAAGTGCGCGCGCAATACCGATCCGCTGGCGCTGGCCGCCTGAGAATTCATGGGCATAGCGATTGATCGCGTCCGCCGGCAAATCCACCTGTTCGAGCGCCGCGCGTGCCCGATCCAGCCGATCCATACGGCTGCCGATACGCTGAATCTTCAGCCCCTCGGACAGGATCTCGCCGATGGTCATGCGCGGCGACAGGCTGGCGAAGGGATCCTGAAAAATATACTGCATGCGCGGTCGCATGCGCCTCAGATCGCCGGCGCCGAGCCTGGTCATTTCCGTGCCGTCGAAGCGGACGCTGCCGGCCGATGGCTCGATCAATCGCAGGATGGACCTGCCGATCGTCGTCTTGCCGCTGCCGGACTCTCCCACGAGCCCCACCACTTCGCCTTTTCCGATATCGAAGGAGATATCGCGAAGTATGGAAAGCCTTGCGCCGCGGGACACATAATTCTTGGCAAGATCGCGAACGGAGACAAGCGCTTCGGTCATCTAAATCTCCCGCCAGCGGATGCAGCGGCTCGCATGGCTTGCATCGACAGCATCGAGAGGCGGCACCGCCGCGCCGCAAGCCTGGATCGCGTGGGCACAACGCGGCGCGAAGGCGCAGCCGGATGGCATGCGCGTCAGGCTGGGTACCACACCGGGAATAGCGTATAGCGGCTCGCCTGCCTGACGCATCCGTGTCGCCTCGCCGAGCCGCGGCATGGAGGCCAAAAGGCCGCGAGTATAGGGATGCCTCGGATTGCGGAACACTGTTTCCGTCGGCCCTTCCTCGACAATCCGGCCGGCATACATGACGGCGACGCGATCGGCGATCTCCGCCACGACACCGAGATTATGCGTGACGAACAGGATCGCCATGCCGCGCTCCCGCTGCAGCCGCTGGAGGAGATCGAGGATCTGCGCCTGTATCGTGACGTCGAGCGCCGTCGTCGGCTCGTCTGCGATCAGCAGCACAGGATCGCAGGCAAGCGCCATGGCAATGGTCGCGCGCTGCCGCATGCCGCCGGATAGTTCATGCGGATATTGCCTGACGCGGCGTTGCGCATCGGGAATTCCGACGCTTTCCAGCAGCGCGATCGCCTCACGCATCGCGGCGGCACGATCTGCCCGCCGATGAATGCGGATCGGCTCGGCAATCTGATCGCCGATGGTCAGGACCGGATTGAGGCTCGACATCGGCTCCTGGAATACCATGCCGATAGCGCCGCCGCGGATCTCACGCATATGGCTGTCGTCCAGCGTGGCGAGATCGCTGACGATGCCTTGCCTGTCCCGCAACCGAATGCTGCCAGCTGCGATCCTCCCGACATTACGCGTCAGCAGCCGCATCACCGAAAGGCTCGTCACCGACTTGCCCGAACCGGATTCGCCGACCAGCGCCAGCGTCTCGCCCGCGTCGATAGTCAGGTCGATATCTCTGACAGCGGTCAACTCGCCGCCGCGGGTGCGGAAGACGGTCCTGAGCCCCCTGATATCGAGAACGGGTTGGCCAGCCGGCGCTATCATACCTACAGCAGCCCCGTATTCTTCAGGATTGCATCGATCCTGGCCGTTTCCTCCGCATTCAGTGCCGCGCGCGGGCGGGGCATGATAGCGGTATCGATAATGCCAAGACTTTTCATGGCTGCCTTGAAGGCCCCGATGCCGGCGGCACCGCCGCTGACGCGGCCCTGCGCGACCCAGACGATCTCGAACAGGCGGCAAAGCCTTTCCTGCTCGCGCCGCGCCGCAGTCCAGTCGCCGCGCTGCGCGGCATCCCATAGCCGCACATAGCCATGCGGATCGACGTTGGCGATACCGGGCACCACGCCATGCGCGCCCATGAGAAGCGCATTGTCGACGACGATTTCGGAGCCCGTCATCAGGAAGATATCCTTGTGATCGGCAAGATCGAGCAGCGCATAGCGGAAATTGCCGTCGTCGCCGCTGGAATCCTTTAGCCCGATGATGGTCCCTTCCTTGGCGAGTGTCACCACGGTCTGGCGCTGCAGCTTCACATGCACGCAGACCGGGATGTCATAGGCGACGAGCGGTACATCGACAGACTCTCTTATGCAGCGGAAGTGATCCAATATCTCTGACTGGCTGGTCACCGTATAGAACGGAGCGGTGACGACGACGGCGTCGGCGCCGGCCGCCTTGGCGATTTTCGAATGCGCGATTACGCGGTCTGTCGTGGGGTCGATGACACCGACCAGCAGCGGCACCCGCCCATTCACGACCTTGGCGGAATGCTCGATGATCTCCCGCCGTGTCTTTTCGTCGTGGAAGACGACTTCGCTGGTGGAGCCCAGCACGAAGGCCCCGTGGCAGCCGCCATCAATCAGATGCTCCAGCACCCTCGTATAGGATGCGTAATCCACCGTGAAATCGTCGTTCAGCGGCGTTACAACGGGAGGCACCACGCCCTTGAATTTACTCATTGTCTCTTTCTTTCCTGGGTTCAATGAAGCTCGGCGCGCGGATCGAAGGCATCCCTCAGCCCGTCGCCAATGAAATTGATGGCAAGGACGGCAAGCACCAGAGCTGCGCCGGGAAACAGCCATTGCCACGGATATTGTTCGAGAACGGCTGTGGAGCGGGCCGCATTCAGCATATTGCCCCAGCTCGCCGCGGGCGGTGCAATGCCGAGCCCGAGAAAGGAAAGCCCGGCCTCCAAGAGGATCGCATTGGCGACCTGCGTCGTGGCGTAGACCACCAGAATATCGATGCAGTTCGGCATGCCGTGGCGCAGCAGCAGGTGCGGCAGCCCTGCCCCCATGCCGCGCGCGGCGGTGACGAAATCGCGTTCGCGCAGTTCCAGCAGCCTTGAGCGCACCATGCGGGCCAACAGCGGCCAGGAGAGCAGCGATATGACTGCTATCGTCGGCAAGATGCCCGTGCCGGTGATGGAGGCCAGCACCAGCAGGAAGATCACCGGCGGCAAGGTCATGACCAGATCGACGAAGCGCATGCTGAGCGCATCCGCCCAGCGGCCGGTAAAGGCAGACACGAAACCGAACAGAAAGCCGATGATGGCCGAAATGACGGTGGAACCTGCCGCGACCATCAGCGATATACGACCGCCTTCGAGCACTCGGGCAAAGACATCACGCCCGACGCCGTCCGTTCCAAACCAGTGCGTCACACTGGGCGGCGCGTTCATGGCCAGGAGATCGATGTCGTTGGGCTGGAACCGCCACCAAAGCGGATAGGTGACGATCAGCAGCAGCAGCGGTACGGCAATGCAGACGCCGAAAAGGGCCGCCCCGTTCAGCCGGAAGCGATCGAATGCTCGGGCAAGTGGCCCATGGCTTGGTCGTTCGGTTCGCGCCAGCATCGCTCAGGCCACCTTGATGCGCGGATCGATCACCGCATAGGCGAGATCCGTCAGCAGGTTGACGATGATGACGCAGGCGCCGATGACGAGCGTCGCCCCCATGATGACGGGATAATCGCGCGACGTGACCGCATCGACGAGAAGCAGGCCCATGCCCGGCCAGTTGAAGACACTTTCGACGAAGATCGCACCGCCGATGGCAAGACCTATGGTCGAGCCGATGACGGTTACGACAGGTAGGAGCGCATTGCGCAGGGCATGCTTGACGATAACCCAGAATTCGAACACGCCCTTGGCCCGCGCGGTGCGCATATAATCCTGATTGAGGACCTCCAGCAGCGAAGCGCGCATATAGCGCATGATGAGCGCGGCTTGAGCGATCGCCAGAAGCGAAGCCGGCAGGATAAGATGCCAAAGCAGGTCGCCGATGGAAAAGTCCTCGCCGGGCGTCAGCATGCCGCCCGAGGGCAGCCAGCCGAGACGCACTGCAAAGATATAAAGACCAAGAAGCGCGCTCAGAAAGGCAGGGCTCGATATGCCGGCAAGCGCCAGCACGGAGAGCGAGATATCTATGACCGAATTGCGCCTGACGGCACCGATGACGCCTGCGGCAATGCCGGCGACGATCGCCATGATCAGGGCCGAGCCCATCAGCAGCACCGTCGGACCAATTCGCGACAGCACGAGCGTCAAGACAGGCTGATCCAGCCGCTTAACAGAATAGCCGAGATTGCCTTGCAGCGCCTGCAGCAGCCAGCCGACATATTGCAGCGGCAGCGGCCGATCCAGCCCGAGGCGCTCACGCAAATCGGCCATAGCAGCGGGAGATAGAGGCGTGCTCGGGTCGATATAGGCATCGATCGGATCGCCCGGCGTCAACCGCAGCAACACAAAGACCAGTATGCTCAAGGCGACGAGCATGCCGATGCCGATTATAAGACGCCTGAGACCATAGTGCAGCATATCGAACCTGCGTTTCGAGGAAGGCGCCGGCCGCAGAGCCTGCAGCCGGCTCAAAACCTAGTTTGAGAGCTTCCACGCTTCCGGATGCGCGATGTATGGCCCGCCGCCGGGCGCCGGTGTCCAGATGAAATCCTTCACCTTGGACGAAACGACGCCATAGCGGTTCGCCACCCACATGGTCGCCCAGGGTAGATCCTTGTTCATGACCTTGCAGACATCCTGGTAGCGCTGATCACGCTTGCCGGCGTTCGTTTCGGCAATCGCCGCATCGAGCGCCTTGCTCAGATCGGGCATGCGTGCGCGCACCACATTGGCGCCCGCCGGCGGGATCTGCTTTTCGTTGAGCCCGGTGTTGATGTTGCTTGGATCGGGTCCGTTCTGAAGGCCGGCATAGACGAGCTGGAATTGCGATACGTCGGCATTGGGGTTCAGCACGATTCCATTATACGTCGGCGCATCGACGGCGCGCGGCACGACATTGATGCCGACCTGCGCCAGCATGGCCTGCACGGCCGCCAATACGTTCGTCGCAAGCGGCGTGTTATAATAGGTCAGCAAGGTGATCGGCTTGCTGCCGTTGATCTTGTCCCAGCCGGCCTCGTCGAGCAATTGTTTGGCCTTGGCCGGATCGTAGGGATAGGCTTCGATGCCGTCCGGAACCAACTGATTGGCGACATAAGCGCAATTGGCGGGCTTTGCCGCTCCGCCATAGAGGCTCTTGATGATCGCATCGCGATTGATGGCGTACATGAAGGCTTGCCGGACGCGAAGATCCTTCCACAGTGGCGAATCATGGTTGAAACCAAGATAATTGACGACGAAGGAATCGCCCTCGATGATCTTGAAGGACTTGTCGTCCTTGAAGGTCGGTACATCGTTGGAATCGACATAGGTGAACTGGATCTCGCCTGCTCGCAGCGCCGAGATCGCTGCCGCCGGATTGGCGAAATAGCGGTTGATCAGCCGATCGAGAACGGGTTTGCCGCCGCGATAGTCGGGATTGGCTGTCAGCTCGACATATTGATCCTGCACATATTTGACGAACTTGAACGGCCCCGTCCCAATCGGCGAGGTCGACCACCAAGTGCTCTTCGCAAGCTGATCAACGGGCACGGCGGCAAGCGCATGCTCAGGCAGCACCATGATCTTGGCCAGCGTATCAAGCAGGCTCGCGGAAGGCGCGGAAAGCTTGATGACAAGCGTATGGTCATCCGGCGTCTCGACGGATGACAGGAGTTTAAAACGGGCTGCAAAGATCGAGCTGGTCTTGGCATTGGCCGCAAGATCGACGGTGAATTTGGCGTCCTTGGCCGTAAAAGGCTTGCCGTCATGCCACGTGGCATCGGCAAGCTTGAACGTATAGGTCAACTGATCCGGGCTCACCTCATAGGAGGACGCAAGTACACCGACGATCTTCTGCAGCTTTTCATCGTAGCTGACCAGCGGCTCAAAGTAGGTGCTGAGCCAGGTGAGACCGGCGGTTGCCGCCAGCGGATTGAAGTTGCCCTGGAAGCCGCCCGGGCCGACATCGAAGCCCCCGGACATGGTGGCGGCGGCGGCAGGTGCGGCTAGGCCACCCAAGACGGGCATCGCAGTGGCCGACAGCAAGGCTGCCAACGCGATTGCCGGCAGATGAAAAACTTTCCTCATGATGATCCTCCTCCCGTGGTTGCGATCGCTACTTCTTCTTGTTTTTGGCGATCACCTGCGAAATTCCCTCGTAATGACGGTCGAGGCGCATGCGCACCTCCTTGAGATTTCTGGATTCCAGCGCATCGACAATTGCCTCATGGTCACGCCAGGTGGCCATGGGATCGACATCGTCCAGATCGAAGAAGCGGGACGCCTTGTAGAAGGCGAGCCAGAAGACATCGATCAGCCGAACGAAGGTCTCGTTGCCCTGGCAGCGAAACAGCAGGCGATGAAAGAGCTGATCGTCTTCGGCGAAAGGTTCGCCGCGTTCGGCGTGAGCGCGCATACGGTCGGTCGTGGCACGCAGTTCCGCCAGATCCTGCGGCCCGATCATGTCGAGCGTCTTGCCGATCAGGCCCACTTCGAGTGTGCGGCGGATTTCCAGCACTTCCTCCATATGCCGCAGCGCATCGCCGAGCCCGTAGGCGAGATTGTCGAGCAGCGGCGCGAAGGAGAATGCCTTGACGAATATGCCGATGCCGCGGCGCGTCTCCAATACACCGAGAGATTCCAGCGCCTTGATGCCTTCGCGCAGAGAATTGCGGCTGACACCCAATTGCGCCGCGAGCTCGCCCTCCGCGGGCAGCATCGTGCCCGCCTCGAGACCGTTATCGGCAATATAACTGCGCAAACTCTCCTGCACGGAGACATGCAGCAACGGTGCGCGCGTCAAAGGCTGAATGACTTTTCCCACCATGAAACCCAAGCTCCTCGGGACATGGCGTGCAACTTATTGACTTGTAGGATATCCGTCAAGTGGACAGGAAAATTGAAATCAAGCAACATCCATCGTCGTCCAATTCAATATTCGGAGGCTTCGGAAACGCAGGCGACGAAAAGGGTCGAGCCATGCCATGCCGAGAAAATCAGTCCGAGAAAGTCGGTTTGGCGATCTTCTTCTGATCGCCTCGTAGCCATCCCTGGCAAACTTTGCTCTGGTTCTCTAGCGACAGCAGGCCTCAATTTGTTGCGTGAGGCCCGTCCGCCTGCGGCAGACGAACAAGCTTGCCTTCCTCGGCCTTGTAGAAGTACTGACTCGCAACCAGCCATCCCTTCAACGGTCGCAATGGCGGAATGCAGGTGGCCAGCATGAAGGGGCCAGTCACCAGAAACTGCACCCACACCGGCGCCGAGAACGCCACCTCCAGCCAGACACCGAGAAGGACGCTCGGGATGCAGGCAAAGCAGATGACAAAGAAAGCCGGCCCATCGGCGGGATCCGCGAAGGAATAGTCGAGACCACACGCTTCGCATTGCTTGCGAAGGGTCAAGAATCCATCGAACAAACGCCCTTGCCCGCAACGCGGGCAACGACAACGAAGGCCGGTCTGCAGCGGGCTCAGTGGGGGATAATCGGCATCCATGACAGCATCACTCCTGAATCAATCTTCCAATGGAAGGCAATCAATAATCAGATTGCATGCATTCATTCTAAATATAATGAATGCATTCTATACGTCCATTCGGCAGAATGACGCAGTGGCAATTTCGGCAAATGAAGAGAATAGGCTCGGTAAGGAGCCTGCGCCGCTCCCATCAATAGCGATGTTGCGCCAGAAGACTAGAAGAAGGAGGCGGCCAATTCCGGCGGTCCCTGTAGCGCATGCGCCATGAAACTCAAGGCACCCTTCAAGGCCTCGCGGCCTATTGGGCCACCGAGACAAACGCGCACGGCCTCAGGTGCCACGCCGTCCACCGTGAATGCGTCGCTTGCGACAACGCCGATACCTGCATTGCGCATATGGCTGCCGAAGGTGGCACGCGTCCAGCCGTTACCCAGCGGCAGCCAGATGTTAAAGCTGATGGGGTCAGCCCGATAGCTGCCTGATGGCAATGTGTCAGCGACCATCTCCTGGCGGGCGGCGGCCTCCGTACGAATGAAACGCAGAATACCATCGGCAGTGCCATCTTCGATCCAGCGCGTCGCAAGCGCCATGTTGAGCGGCGACGCCATGACATTGTTGCTTCGCATCGCACTCACGAAGGGCCATATCGACCGGGTATCCGGCGCCACGACGAAGGCCAGACGCAACCCCGCACCGATGCACTTTGCCAATCCACCGATATGCCAAGTCAGATCCGGGGCGATTGCAGCCATTGGCGCTGGCGCATCCAGCGGAATGAAGCCATAGGCATCGTCCTCGATGATCGGCACACGATATTTGCGGGCAATCGCGGCAATCGCTTCGCGCCGCGCCTGCGGAATCGTCAGCGTCGTCGGATTTTGCAGTGTCGGGTTGAGGTAAAGCGCCTTCGGTCGCAGGCGCTTGCAGCTGTCTTCAAAAGCTTCCGGCAAGACACCTTCGCCATCCATCGCCAGGCCCGAGAGATTGAGCCGGAGCTGCGCCGCAATCGAACGCATGCCGGGATAGGTGATATTTTCCGAAAGAACAGTTTCGCCTGGTTTGGCCAAGAGGCCAAAGATCGCCAGCAAAGCCGGGTGCGCGCCGGGTGTTATGAAGATGCGCTCCTGTGTCGGGGTGAGGCCCCGGCGGCTGAGCCAGGTTGCGGCGGCCTCTTTGTCCACAGCCAGTCCGCCAAATCCCTGATACCGCAGCAGGGGAATAAGATCGACCGCTACGGCCGACATGCCCTCCTGCATGCGGGCCAGAAGATCCGGATCGCTCGGTTCCGGTGGGAGATTCATCGAAAAGTCGATCGCGGAGGCACGACGCGGATCGGAAGCGGCGTCGAGAGCAAAACTTCGGCGCTCCCTCTCCTGCCTGCCAGTCACGAACGTCCCGCGTCCGACATGGGAATCCACAAGTCCACGCTTTTGCGCCTCGACATAGCCGCGCGCAACGGTCGTAAAATCAATGCTGAGACGCTTGGCAAGCGCGCGTTGCGGCGGCAACCTGTCCCCGGCAGCAAGAACGCCGCTGCGCAAATCCATCTCGATCAAGTCGGCTATGGCAATGTAGCGGGGGCTGGAGGAGCGGCTGAGATCGGGATGCCAGTCTTTCATTTCATGCTCCGCACGAGACCAGACCTGAGCTGAAACTCCGGCCGGCATTGATGGCATATCATTGCATACAATTCCCGCTATGTGGAGCTATCTACCCCATTTTTCATCTCTAAGAAAACCAAATATCCCAATATTTTCGAGCCATGAATGCCTTGAACCAGCCGATACTCCCGTAATTGACGGCATGACAAAGCTGTTTGACCAACTCGGCAGTCATAAACCCAGGAACCTATATTCCGGTTATCGCCATTCGCTCTTGCGAGCGCGGCACGCCGGTTTTGGTCCGGCGTGCCGATCATATGGCAAAGTTCCATCAAGGATGGGACGCTCGCTCATTTTTCCTGAGTGAGCGCGGCTTTCGCTTTCGCTTGATCATCCACCAGTTCGTACCACATGGCGTTGAGGACAGCGAATGCTGCGGCGAGAGGGAAGCCGAGAAGCCAGGCAAAGTACCACATGCGAAATCTCCTTGCAGATCAGTAGGCGTGGCCGCCCTTATCGTTCACCGTCGCCTCGTCAACCTTGCCCCACAGCACGCGATAAACCCATGCGGTGTAGGCAAGCACGATCGGCAGAAAGATGACGGCGACGACGAGCATGATGAAGAGCGTCAGATGACTGGACGAAGCGTCCCAGACCGTGAGGCTGGAGCGCGGATCAAGTGAGGACGGCAAGATGAAGGGAAACATCGACAGTCCGACCGTCGAGATGATGCCGAAGATGGCAAGCTTGCTGAACAGCAGCACGGTCACTTCACGCCGCCCGAGCATGGCAAGCAAGGCCGCTGCTGCGCCCAGGAAACCAAGAGCCGGCGCGATCATCATCCATGGATGGCTGCCATAATTGGCAAGCCATGCGCCCGCGCTGTGTTCGACTGTCTTCAGAAGCGGATTGGATGGGCCTTCGACATCGATTGTACTAGCGATGCGATAGCCGTCTATACCCATCCAAAGGAACAGGCCGCCGAGCGCGAAGAGCACGATCACGATCAGAGCCGCCACCGTGCCGAAGCGACGCGCGCGTTCGGCGACAACTCCATCTGTCTTCACGAGAAGCCAGGCGGCGCCGTGCATCACGAGCATGGCAACCGACAGCAGACCACAGAGGAGTGCATATGGATTCAGAAGCGCGAAGAAGGAGCCTTCGTAGAAGATGCGCATATCGTCGTCGAACCGGAACGGCACGCCCTGCAGCACGTTACCGACCGCTACGCCGAAGATCAGCGATGGAACGAAACCGCCAACGAACAAGGCCCAGTCCCAGCCCGCCTTCCAGCCGGCGCTATCGCGCTTGGAGCGGTATTTGAACGCAACCGGCCGCAGGATCAGCGCCAACAGGATGGCGAACATGGCGAGGTAGAAACCGGAGAAGGACACCGCATAGAGCGGTGGCCAGGCGGCGAAGATAGCGCCGCCGCCGAGGATCAGCCAGACCTGATTTCCCTCCCAGGTCGCGCCGATCGAATTGATGGCGATGCGTCGCTCCGTATCCGTCTTTGCGACGAAGGGAAGGAGCGTGCCGACGCCGAGGTCGAAGCCGTCGGTGACGGCAAAACCGATCAAAAGCACGCCGAGAAGCAGCCACCAGATGATGCGCAGGGTCTCATAATCGATCAATTCATGCAGGATCATGGTGGTTCACTCCGCAGCCGGAACGAGGTTTTCGGAAATCAGCTTGGCCTCCGGCTCGTCATCCGCTTCGGGGCCATTGCGGATCGCCTTGATCATCAGCATCATCTCGATGACGATGAGGACGGTGTAGAGCGCGGCAAAACCGAGGATGGTGAGAAGCACGGTGCCGGCGCCAAGATTGGAGACGGCCGCCGCCGTCGGCAGCACGCCTTCGATGATCCATGGCTGACGGCCGAATTCCGCAACGACCCAGCCAAGTTCGATGGCGACCCAGGGCAGCGGAATGGCGAAGACCGCGATCCTCAGCAGCAGCGGATAGCGATCCAGTTTCCGGCGAGCCGAGAGCAAGAAGAAGACCGTCATCAGCAGGATGAAGAACATCCCAAGGCCGACCATGATGCGGAATGACCAGAAGAGCGTCGGCACATTCGGAATGGTGTCGCGAGCCGCTTGCGCAATCTGCTCCTCCGTCGCCTGGCGAGGATCGTCGACATAGCGCTTGAGCAGCAGAGCATAACCGAGCTCGTGGCCGATATCCTCGAAGGAGGTGCGCGCAGTGGCAACATCCTGCGAGACTTCGCCGGGCGTTGCCGGCTTGGCTGCGCGGATCTTCATCAGCGCGTCATAAGCCTTGATACCCTCCCGAATATGGTCCTTGGCCTGTTCCTCGAGCTTGTCGATGCCAGGGATTTCCGTCGTCAGCGACCGCGTCCCGATCAGGCCCATGGCCCATGGAATGTGAATGGCATAATGGGTCTCGCGGGCCTCCTGATCTGGGAAGCCGAAAGCGGTGAAGGCGGCCGGCGCCGGTTCGGTCTCCCACATGGCTTCGATTGCCGCGAGCTTCATCTTCTGATGTTCGGTCGTCAGATAGCCGCTTTCATCGCCAAGCACGACGACCGAAAGCGCCGAAGCCAGGCCGAAGGATGCGGCAACCGTCATCGAACGCTTCGCGAGCTCGACGCTGCGGCCCTTCAGGAGATACCAGGCCGAGACACCAAGCACGAAGACCGAGGCGCAGACATAGCCGGCCGAGACGGTGTGAACGAACTTCGCCTGCGCCACCGGATTGAAGACGACATCGAAGAAGCTGACGATCTCCATGCGCATGGTCTGTGGATTGAGCGCCGAGCCAGCCGGGTTCTGCATCCAGCCATTGGCAATCAGGATCCACAGCGCCGAGAAGTTCGATCCCAGCGCCACCGCCCAGGTCGCGACCAGGTGGCCAACCTTCGACAGCTTGTCCCAGCCGAAAAAGAACAGACCGACGAAAGTCGCCTCCAGGAAGAAGGCCATCAATCCTTCGATCGCCAGCGGCGCGCCAAAAATATCGCCGACATAATAGCTGTAGTAGCTCCAGTTCATGCCGAACTGGAATTCCATCACGATGCCGGTTGCAACGCCGAGCACGAAGTTGATGCCGAAGAGCGTCCCCCAGAACTTCGTCATTTGCCGCCAGATCTGGCGGCCGGTCATGACATAGGTCGTCTCCATGATGGCAAGCAGCACGGAAAGGCCGAGCGTCAATGGCACGAACAGAAAGTGATACAGCGCCGTCATGGCGAACTGCAGGCGCGACAGCGCCACGATATCGAGTTCCATAGTCTTTCTCCCACCCCCTACGGTGTGTCTGACAGGAATGCGGCGTCATTCGACACGCCGCGGGCATGTTGGTTGCCCCTCAGTCCGGCCGCAGCCGATCGAGAAGCATTTCGAATTCCGGTGTGCCGCGCACAGCCATGGCGACGATGCGGCCGTCGTCCAGAGCGACGATCCGATCTGCCAAGGCAGCATCACGACGAATATGTGTAGCAATGACGAGACTGCGCCCATCGGCCACTGAGGCCAGCCGAGCAAGCACGGCACGAGCCGTTGCGGCATCGAGGCCTTCCGTCGGCTCATCGAGAAGCCAGAGCGGCGTATCGCGCAACAGGAGCCTTGCGAGCGCCAGCCGACGAAGCTGGCCGCCGGAGAGGCCGCTGCCGCCTTCGCCGAGGTGCGTGGAAAGGCCATGAGGGAGTGCATCGATGTCGTCGACCAAGCCGGCGGTTGCGAGAGCATCGCGCAGCCGTTCGTCGTTCGCATGAGGCGCTGCCAGCTTCAGGTTGCCTCGCACCGTGTCTCGAAACACGTCGCTGCGCTGCGTTAGCGTCGCAGCAGCTTGACAAGCCACCGCGCCGCTCGTCGCAGCGATCTCGCCTGCCAGCAGGGCCAGCAATGTCGACTTGCCGACGCCGCTTTCACCCACGACCGCCAGCCGCTCGCCGACCGGCAGCGACAGAGACAGATCGTTCAGGACCGGGCTAAGAGCTCCCCCGTGTCCGGCGGCGGCGGCGCTGAGCTGAAAGGCGTAGCCGGCAACCGGTTCAACTCGCGGCATGGAAGCGGCGGCCGAGTTCAATCGAGGTGCAATGCGCCTTGCAGCCAGCAGGGTTCGTCCGAGTTCGAGCGCCCCTCGTCTAAGAGCCGCAAAAGGTTCCGTGGCAGCGAAGGCGATGAGCAGCGCGAAGGCTGCGGCAGGCGCACCAATCGCGCCCTGCTTGGCAAAGAGGGCAACCACAAGCAGCGTCATCGTCAACAGGAATGTCGAGCCAAGTGAAAAGCCGGCTGCGACGCCACTGTCGATCCTATTCAAGGCGCTGTCAGCCTTCGCCAATCGCTGATCCGCTTCGATGATCGCCGCCTGTTGTGCCTGCAGCTGTCCAGCCATCGCCAGATCGGTCTGACCGGCAACAAGATCGACAACCCGAGCACGCAACGCTTCCATCGCGTGGGCGCGGCGACGCCCTGGCTTCAGCGCCAGACGCGCCGCGACAATAGAAAGACCAAGACAGAGCGCGACAAGCCAAAGCCCCGCCATGGCGCCGAACGATGGATCGATGAAACAGAGCGCTATCGTTACCGCAATAGCGGCGAGAACCGCGACGACAGCCGGCACAAGCACGCGCAGATAGAGGGAATCGAGCGCATCGACATCATTCGTCAGGCGGAACAGCAGCTTTGCCGGCCGGCGAATCATGACCGCGGCCGCGGAAGGCTCCGCCCAGCCGCGAAACAACCTCTCGCGCAAGGCGGCAAGAACCCTGAGGGTCGCATCATGCGTGACAAGCCGCTCGCCGTATCGGGCAGCCGTCCGGCCGATGGCGAGCAGGCGTATGCCGGCTGACGGCATAAACACGTCGAAAACCGCGGCACTCGCGACCGTCAAGCCGGCAAAGGCCGACGCGGTGATGAACCAGCCGGACAACCCCAGCAACCCACCGCCGGCAAGCATGGCCAGCGCGGACAAGCCCGCGCCGAGAGCAAGGCGCGCGCCACGCTCGACCCAGAACAGCTTGACCAACGGCAGGAGGATCTTGAGGGACGTCCTCATGCCGTTACCCTCCGCGCCCGCTCATCGAGCCGGACGATGCGATCCATTCGCGCGGCAAGCACGGGATCGTGCGTGGCGACGATCAGGATGCGGTTCTTGGCGAGCGCGAGCAGGGTATCCGTGACTGCGGCCGCAGTCCGCGCGTCAAGATGGGCTGTTGGCTCGTCCGCCAGGATGATATCGGCTCGCTCATCAACCATCATCCGCGCAAGCATCAGCCTCAGCGCCTCGCCGCCGGAAAGACCGAGCCCTCCCTCGCCGACCGCAGCTATCCGCTCCGAGGTAAAGACCCGATCGAGAGCCGCACTTTCCAGAGCCGAAGCAACGGCGGGAGCATCGATACCACCGCGCCCCAAGGCAATATTGCGCATGACGCTGCCCGCAAAGATATGAGGCGATTGCCCGATCCACGCCATTCGATGCCGCAATGCATCTGCGGTATCGTCACGCAGCGGGATGCCGCCGATCCTGATGACGCCGCCCTCGTGTCGCGCAAGGCCAGCAATCAGCGACAGAAGTGTGGTCTTGCCCGAGCCGCTGGCACCCCAGAGTGCCACATGCTCCCCGGCCCCGATGGAGAGATCGAAATGATCGATTGCGGCGTCTCGTCCCGGCGTATGGCGGAAGACCAGCGCTTCGATCTCGACGGAGGCTTGGCTTGTCGGCGTGGACGATTGCAATTCGGCGCCGCCGAGAATGGTTTGGCGCGATGGTGCCAGCTCTTTCAATGCCGAAAGTGCTGCCTCGCCATCGGCGCGATCGTGCCAAACGGCTGACAGCTCCCGCAACGGCTCGAAGAACGCAGGCGCGAGCAGCAGAATGAAGAGGCCCTGTGTCAATGTGAGACGACCATCCCAGGTCCCGATTTCAATCGAGCCCAAAAGGCTGAAGCCGACATAAACGGCCGTCGCAGCAACGCCGAGCGCGGCGAAGAATTCGAGCACCGCCGAAGACAGAAATGCGATCCTCAACACAGCCATGGTACGCAGCCGCAATGAGTCCGCATCGGCGCGCAGGCGCCCGGCCGTGAGGTCTACGGCATCGAGCGCGCGAATGGTCGCGAGGCCGCGAAGACGATCGAGCAGGAAGGCATTGATGCCGCCGGTTTCGGCGAGCTGCCTCTCGCTGGCGGCCTTGGCGCGCCAGCCGATCAACGCCATGAAAATCGGAATGAGCGGCGCGCAAAGCGTGAGGATCAGCGCCGCCAGCCAGGAAATCGGCAGGATACAGAGGAGCATGACCAGCGGCACCAGGCTTGCTCTCATGCGGATCGGACGGAAGCGCGCGAGATAAGGAACGACCGCTTCCGCCTGCTCGCCCAGCACACTTGCCGCCAAACCGGAGGCCGGCCTGCCGCTGTCGAGGGGGGAACATGCCGCAAGAGCTGCAGTTGCCGCCGCACGCTGCGCGCTCAGTTCCCGGCGCGCAGCGACAAATGCGAGCCGCCCGCCCGCCGCATCCAGACAGGCCCGCAGGACGCCGATACCCGCAACTACGGCGGCCGGAACCGCGACCTCGCCGACACCGCCACCATCGCTGATCGCACCGACACCTACAGCAAGCATCGCCGCCTGACCGATCCATCCGAGAGAAGACAGGCAGAGCAGCACCGATGCAAGGCGGAGGCCAGGACACTTTGCGGCCATCGGCTCTTTCGCCGCCTTGTCGTTAATCGAACTCTGCGACGCAGGGTTCGCAACCTTGCGTCTTTCCAACATTCTATCGGTGGCGGAGGAGGCTGTCACGTGAGCCCGTCCTTTCCAGTCAGTGTCATCGAGGAGGGTTCGCGGACCAATAAAGATCGAATGAACTGCATTGCAGACCATCAATCTTTCGTCGAACCCAGAACGCACTTGCCGCAATCGACGATATCGGAGCCCCAATATGACTGGCTTTCTGCCTCTTGTCAGCGACAAGAATAGCAACACCCGTCTCGCCGATGGGTTGATCTCATGGCAAGCTGTTCGCGACATGGTTCTAGGATAATTTGTGCACTGCGCAAAAGCGTGCAGGATGTCGCAGGGCTTCGCCACAGCCATGTCAGATTGACGCAGAAGCCCATGATATTTCTAGATTGTTGCGATAGCGGCACTCCATCGTCCGGCGGCTAAACTGTTTGCAATGCAGCAATTTTCCCGATTCTGACGTCTATTTCGGGAAGCGCGAATCCACGGCCGCTCGCTATGCGATCGGAGATGAAAACCGCGACCATTTGACCTCTATTGCGCTAAACTTCACGCCAGGCTGGCGAATCACCTGATCGAAAGGACCGCGCCGACTGCGAGACGAGCAGTCATCGGCCGAGGGCCCACAGATATGTATGGTTTGCATCATGCCGGCAACGAGACTTGACGGATGCTGTCATTATCGATGTGCTGGGTACGCGTTTGCTTGTCCGGGCAAGTTTAACCGGAAAGATTGCAAGCGAGGCCGAAGAACTGCTTCCGGCCGGGACGTTTTGGGAGAATGCAATGTACGACAAGATCATTTGCGCAATTGGGCTGGGCTCGCGCGAGCGCGCCGAACGCCTGTTGCGGACGTCTCAGGCACTTTTATCTCCAGGCGGCGAATTGACCGTCGCGCATGTTATCGAGCGTTTTCCCTCCGGACGCGAAAGCCCGGACGATTGGGCTGTTTCGGTGATCACGGAGGCTGAGGAAAAGCTCGATGCTCTGTGCAGGCGTCTCGGCATTACCGCCTCCGTCGACGTACGCATGGGCACGGCATCGAAGACGCTGCTGACCGTCGCCAAGGAGAAGAAGGCCGACCTGATCATTCTTGCGACGCATACCTCCGATATTATCGATCGCATCTTCGGTTCGACGGTCGAATATGTCATCCGCCATGCGGAATGTTCCGTCCTTGTCGAGCGAGCTGACAAATCGCATGACGATATAGCAAGGAAGGCATAGCGCTCTCTTAGAGCGGTCCATCATGCCGGATTCTATCGAAACATGGCGTGGTTACGGTTTGCGCGGCTCGGCAGGGATGCTACATAGCCGCTCCGACCTCAAATCCAAGACGAGCTGAATGACCGAATCCGCCATAACCTGGAGCATCGCCGGCCTGACGGCCCTCGGTGTTGTCACACGCCCATTCCGATGGCCGGAAGCGATCTGGGCGGTGCTCGGCGCAGCACTTCTCGTTACGCTGCGGCTCATCGGCCCAAGCGATGTATGGACAGGCATTTCCAAAGGGTTTGATGTCTATCTCTTCCTGATCGGCATGATGCTGTTGTCGGAGCTCGCACGGCGCGAAGGGCTCTTCGATTGGGTGGCGGCGATCGCCACTTCGCATGCCAGGGGCTCTCCCCGCCGGCTGTTCGTGCTCGTCTATGTCGTCGGCGTGGTCGTGACGGTATTCCTGTCGAACGACGCAACCGCCGTTGTGCTTACGCCGGCCGTCTACGCAGCCTGCCGCGCGGCGCGCGTGAAGGACCCCATGCCATATCTGCTGGTCTGCGCCTTCATCGCCAATGCCGCGAGCTTCGTACTGCCGATCTCCAATCCGGCCAATCTGGTCATCTTCGCCGGCGGCGAGATGCCACCCCTGTCGCGCTGGATGCAGACTTTCCTGCTGCCATCAATCGTCTCGATCATCGTCACCTTCGCCTGTCTCTATTGGACGCAGCGGCATGCATTGGCGGAAGACACGATCGCCCGCGATGTCGGACAACCCGCCCTTTCCCATAGCGCCAAGCTGGCAGGATGGGGTCTCGTGGTCACCGCCCTCATTCTGATCGCGGCGTCGGCGATGAATTTCGATCTCGGCATCCCGACATTTGTCGCGGGCCTGCTTACGACCGTCATCGTTCTCACCCTCGCCCGGCAAAATCCGCTGGAAACGGTTCGTGGCATAAGCTGGAGCGTGATACCTCTGGTTGCGGGCCTTTTCGTGATCGTCGAGGCAGTCAATCACACCGGCCTCACCGCTCTTCTCTCTGAAAAGCTGGCACTTCTGGCGGCTCAGTCGCAGACACAGGCGGTCGGGGCTGCCGGGCTTTCCGTTGCCATCGTCTCCAACCTCGTCAACAATCTGCCGGCCGGTCTTTTCGCCGGCAGCGCCGTGCAGGCCGCCCATGTTCCTGATTCCATTGCCGGCGCGGTGCTGATCGGCGTCGATCTTGGACCCAACCTCTCCGTCACCGGGTCGCTCGCCACCATCCTCTGGCTTGCCGCTCTTCGCCGCGAAGGGCTCCACATGGGAGCACTGGCTTTCCTGAGGATCGGCGCTCTCGTGATGTTTCCGGCTTTGATCCTCTCGCTTGCGGCCCTCGCACTGATCTGACCGCGAACAACATCGGGTTTATAGACGACCGGTCGATTATTTGTTACGGACCGCTCATGATGACGAAGAAGAAATCAGAGCTGACTCGGAGCCATATTCTCGCAATCGGGCGGGAACTGGTGCTGCGCAAGGGTTTCGGAGGCGTGGGCCTCAAGGAGCTGCTCGAACAGAGCGCCGTGCCGAAAGGCTCATTCTATTATTATTTCGCATCCAAGGAGGCCTTCGGCTGCGCCCTGCTAAAGCAATATTGCTCCGATTATGCCGAGCGGCTCGACGCGCTCTTCGGCTGGAAGGGCAATGGCCGCCAACGCCTGATGCACTATTGGGATGCCTGGCTTTCCGATGGCAATACAGCCAGCCTCGCCGATCGGTGCCTGGTGGTAAAGCTTGCTGCCGAGATCTCCGATCTCTCAGACAACATGCGCGTGATCCTGCTCGGCGGTGTCGAGGATCTCATTCGCCGCCTCACCAAAACAATCACCGAGGGGCGCGAGGACGGTTCGATTTCACCATCCTGCATCCCGGAAAAGACGGCTCGTTCGCTCTATAGCCTTTGGCTCGGGGCAGCGATCCTCGCCAAGCTCGGAAAAGACAGGACACCGCTCGACCAGGCCATGCTTGCCACCGAACAAGCCCTTTCGGCCCCCGGCAGCCTTTGATCCAAAGCAGGACCAGCATGTCAACACGCAAGGAAAATACAATGCGCAGTGCCATCCACGATGTCTTCGGCGATCCGGCTGCGGTCCTTTATCTGGCCGACATGCCCATGCCGGAGCCCGCCGCAGGAGACGTGCGCATTCGCACCATTCTCTCCCCCATCCACAATCACGACCTCTGGACCGTGCGCGGCGCCTATGGTTACAAGCCGGTTTTGCCTGCCATCGGCGGCAGCGAAGCGGTCGGCTTCGTCGATGCCGTGGGAGCAGGTGTCGACAAGGGGCTGATCGGCAAGCGCGTCGTTGCAGCCGGCGTCCATGGCACCTGGGCAGAGCAATTCACGGCACCTGCAGCAAGCCTCGTTCCGGTACCGGACGTGATTTCCGACGAAGCCGCAGCACAGCTGATCGCCATGCCGTTCAGCGCCATTTCGCTTCTGGAATCCCTCAATGTCGAGCGCGGCGACTGGATCATCCAGAATGCAGCGAATGGTGCTGTCGGCAAGACCCTGGCCATGCTGGCACACAGCCGCGGCATACACATGATCAATCTCGTTCGGCGCGACGGCGGTATCGATGAGCTATCTGCATTCGGCATCGGCAATGCCGTCTCGACCGCCGCGCCCGATTGGAAGGCGAAGGTGCGCGCCATGGTCGGCGATGCACCGATCCGCGCCGCAGTCGATTCCGTCGGTGGTATTGCAAGCAACGACCTGGCAGACCTGCTGGGCGAAAACGGCCTGTTGGTTTCCTTCGGCACTGCGGCCGGCAAGCCGATGCAGATCGCCTCGAGGGCCGTCATCTTCAAACAGCTCACGATCAAGGGCTTCTGGGGCATCAAAGTCAGCGCCGCCATGCCGGCGGAAGAGCGGCGGCGGCTAATCAGCGAATTGATCACGCGCGTCGCCTCAGGCGAGGTCAAGCTGCCGGTGGAAGCGGCCTATGACATTGCGGAGATCGCGGAAGCAGTAAAATCCTCGCTGGCGCCCGGCAAGACCGGCAAGGTCCTGCTGAAACTACTATAGGTCTCCCTGTGCCATGCCGTAAGCAGCCGCCGCAGGGAGCTGGGCGGCTTCACGGTATATGACTAGACCGATTGCAGCGTCTGCGAATGATTGCGCAAAAATTCGCAGAATTGCTCTTGTCCCTCTAGTTGCTAGAGGATGTACCGATGGTTCCAGTAGAAAATCTGGAACCGAAACATGACGTCGACAACACAACACAGCCGCTATCGCGTAGAGGGTATGGATTGCGCTTCCTGCGCTGCGAAAATCGACACGGCCGTTCGCCGGCTGCAGGGTGTCGAGGATGTTTCCGTCTCGGTCACCGCAGGCACCATGACGGTCAAGCATCAGAGCGATCCGGACTTGCTGCCCAACATCGCGAATCGGGTCACGGGACTGGGTTACAAAGTTTTCCCGCTGCCGCAAAGCAATGCCGCCGCACCAAAGGTGGAGGAGAGCGACCATGCCTGCGGCTGCGGACACGATCATCATACGCACACGTCTGATCGCCACGACCATGCGTGGCATGATCACGGAAAACATGAGCAAGGCGCCGCCGGACATCAACATGGTTATGCCGGTCACAGCCACGCTTCGGATGAGCATGATGTCTCGATCGCCGGTCTTCACGGTCACGATCAAGGATCGACCACGGGGCCATGGTGGGAATCCGTCAAGGGTCGCCTGACGATCGCAAGCGGCGTGGCACTCGCCGCCGCCTGGGGTGCCGGCAAGCTGATACCGGCCTGGGATATGTGGATCTTCACTGCCGCCATGCTTGTCGGCTTAGTGCCGATCGCTCGGCGCGCCTTCATGGCCGCAAGGATGGGAACACCGTTCTCGATCGAGATGCTGATGACGATCGCGGCCATCGGCGCCGTCATCATCGGTGCCAGCGAAGAAGCCGCTGCCGTCGTCTTCCTCTTCCTGATCGGTGAATTGCTGGAAGGTGTCGCTGCCAGCAAGGCGCGCGCCAGCATTCAGTCTCTGACCGATCTGGTGCCTAAGACCGCTCTCCTTGAAGAGAATGGCAAGGCCCGCGAAGTGCAAGCCGAAAGCCTTGCCGTCGGTGCCATCATCCTGGTTCGCCCGGGCGACCGTATTCCGGCCGACGGCGTAATTCTTTCCGGCGAAAGCGCTATCGACGAGGCGCCGGTCACAGGCGAAAGCACGCCTGTGCGCAAGGGCGTGGATGCAACCGTCTTTGCGGGCACGGTCAACGGCGATGCCGCTTTGCGCGTCCGCGTGACCGCGGCAGCATCCGACAATACCATTGCCCGCGTCGTCAAACTTGTTGAGGAAGCGCAGGAATCGAAGGCTCCGACGGAGCGTTTCATCGATCGCTTCTCTCGCTACTACACGCCTGGGGTCGTCGTTGTTGGCGCGCTCGTCGCCATCATCCCGCCTTTGTTCCCGGGCGGCAGCTGGAGCGAGTGGGTCTATAAAGGCCTAGCGATCTTGCTGATCGGCTGCCCCTGCGCCCTCGTCATTTCGACGCCGGCGGCAATCGCGGCGTCACTGTCTTCAGGCGCTCGCCGCGGCCTGTTGCTGAAGGGTGGCGCCGTGCTTGAGAACATCGGCAAGGTCACCGCTATTGCCTTCGACAAGACTGGCACGCTGACCGAAGGCAAGCCCAAGGTCACCGATATCGTCGGCCTCGGCATGAGCGATACGGACGTGCTGCGGCTGGCAGCCGCGCTCGAAACCGGCTCCAGCCACCCGCTCGCCCGCGCCATCCTCGACCGCGCGGCTGAAGCCGGAACGGATATCCCCCAGGTCATCGACGCCAGGGCGATCGGCGGCAAGGGTGTCAGCGGCACGGTCGATGGTTTGGACGTGTTCCTCGGATCGCCGCAGGCGGCCGCTGACCGCGCTTCATTGACCTCGGAGCAGTCTGCCCGGATCGCCGCACTCAACGATGAAGGAAAGACGGTTTCCATCATCGTTGCCAAGGGTGCGGCAGCCGGCCTGCTCGCCATGCGGGACGAACCGCGCGCCGATACGGCCGCAGGCCTCAAGGCTCTCGCCGATGCGGGCATCAAGACGATCATGCTGACGGGCGACAATCAGCGCACGGCTGAGGCGATCGGCAAGACGCTCGGCATAGAGGTTCGCGCGCAATTGCTGCCCGAAGACAAGCAGCGGATCGTCGGCGATCTGAAGCGGCAAGGCTTTCACGTCGCCAAGGTTGGCGACGGCATCAACGACGCGCCTGCACTCGCAGCAGCCGATGTCGGGATTGCCATGGGTGGCGGCACCGACGTTGCGCTGGAGACGGCGGATGCCGCCGTGCTGCATGGCCGCGTCGGAGATGTCATCGAGATGATTGATCTTTCCAAGCGGACGATGAGTAATATCGGCCAGAACATCACCATCGCGCTCGGCCTCAAGGGCGTGTTCCTGGTCACCACGATCGTCGGCATCACCGGACTTTGGCCGGCAATCCTCGCCGATACCGGTGCAACCGTACTGGTAACCATGAACGCGCTGCGCCTGCTCGCCCTCCGGCCTCGCCGGATAGCCGCGTAGGCCATCTATGGGCGCCGATCGACAGGTCGGCGCCTTTTCCTGTTGTCGTTCAAGCACGAATCAAGTTTTCCGGACGGAGAGGTAACGACGCGGCGATAGGCCGAAAGCCTTTCTGAACATGGCGATGAAGCTGCTGGCACTGGCATATCCCAGGCTGTCCGCCACTTCAGCGATCGGCTTGCCCGCACTCAGATATTCAAGCGCAAGCAGCAAGCGCGCCTGCTGCCGCCAATGGGCGAAGGACATGCCCGTTTCGGCGTTGAAAAGACGCCTTGCTGATCGCTCGGATACTCCCACCCGCAGCGCCAGCGCATGAAGGGTCTCCTCGCTGGCCGGTTCCTGCAGTACGGCTTCCGCGATGCGCAAAGCGCGCCGGTCCGCCGGCATAGGCAAATGCAGGCTTTCGCGTGGTGCGGCCCGAACCTCGTCCAGCAAAACGGCTGCCAGACGACGCTGCTGCGGCGAGAGCTTTTCCTCCCAGTGCCATGTCGCCGCGCGACGCACCAATGCCCGCAAAACCTCACTCACGCTCAGGACGCAGGGTGTCGATGGCAATCCGGCGCTGGCGTCCGGTGTCAGCAGGATACCCCAGCCGCTCAGCACGCCGTTGATCCCCGCTTTGTGCATGACACCTGGCGGAATCCAGCCCGCACGCTGCGGCGGCAATAGCCAGGAACCACCAGGTGTATCGACACGGACAAGCCCGCTTTCGATGCAGAAAAGCTGCCCGCGGCCATGCGCGTGCCAATCATATTCCTGAGTGCCTAAGCGGAACGCGCTGCCCGGTTCATCCGATCCCCAGAAGGCGATGAGCGGTGGCCCGTCGAGACGCTCGCCAATATCTTCGATGCTCATGTTCCGTTTGGCCGCTTTGCAACATTTAAAGACCGAATGTCGTTATCACGTCCCGGTCATGGCACGCTATTCTTCCCTGACAAAATCGAAGTCGAATAGTGAACGGAATAGAAGGCCTATGCAGGACTTTCATGTCGTCATCATCGGCGCAGGCCTTGGAGGCCTGTGCCTTGCCCAGGGATTGAAGCGCGCCGGCATCCGTTTTGATGTCTACGAGCGCGATCCGGCAGCTGATAGCCGCTTGCAGGGCTATCGCATCCGAATCGATCAGAATGGACAACAGGCGCTGGAAGCCTGCCTTCCAAAGACTCAATTCGACCTCTTTCGAGCGACCGCCTCGACGAGCCCTCGATCCGCGTGCTTCCTGACGCCTCAGCTTCTGCCCGTTACCGGCCGCACGCCGACGAGCTGGGATACCGGCGAAAATGATGACGACGGCGATCTGAGTGTCAATCGCCTCACCCTTCGCGAAATCCTGTTGTCGGGGATCGAGGATCACGTTCATTTCGGCCATGCCCTTACGCGGTATCGCCGCATGGATGACGGGCGTGTCGAGGTGCATTTCGAAGGTGCCGCCTCGGTTTCCTGCAGCCTGCTCGTCGGTGCAGATGGTGTGAACTCGCAGGTGCGACGCCAGTTAGCACCCTATGCCGAGCCGGTGGACACGGGCTCCATGTGTGTCTACGGCAAGAGCGAAATACCGCTGAGCGATGCCGCCGATCTGCTTGGAGACGGAACGACCGTGATCTTTGCCGATGGGTGCACGGCAATCTTCGATCTCATGCGGTTCGGCGATCACTTCCCGAAGCTTGCCGCCAGTCTCGCGCCCGATTGCAAGCTAACGCCGGTCACCGATTACCTCTATTGGGCACTGATCGGCCCCCGCCAAAGGCTGGGACTGGAAACGTACGACCATACCCAGGATCTGCCTGTCTTGCTCAGAACCGCCATGCGCGGCTGGCATCCTGAATTGAAGCGGATCATCAGCCGGAGCAAGGCCGAAGCGGTAGCAGCGCTTCCCGTCAGAAGCGGACGCCCCGACGCCCTTTGGCCGTTCGGTGCCATCACGCTTCTGGGCGATGCCATCCACGCGATGAGCCCTGCCGGTGGCCTCGGCGCCAATACGGCTCTCGAAGATGCCCGCATGCTGGCGCAGATCCTGGCCGAAGCCGGAAAGGAGACTAAGACCACCTGCACAGCCCTGCTGGACTACGAGACCGATATGCGCGAGCGAGCGGCTAGCGCCATCGCCTCGTCGCAACACGGTGCCGAGATGCTGTTTGCCGCCGTGACCGATAAGATCGCCTGAGGAGACCGATATGACAATCGATACAACCAACTTCACCTTTCACGACGTTTCCCTTTGGCCGATCGTGCGCCAATCCGCTGTGGCTATCCAGCCAGGTTATTCGAAACAATGGGAGCAGGAGATGGACGCCCTGCTCGCTCTCTCGATGCCTTTCGTCGTGATCATGGAAGGCGACGAACACACCGAAGAGCACGAGGATCGCAAGGTCCGCGGCATTTGGCTGAAGAAGAACAAGACGGCGCTTGCTGCCGTTTGCAAGGCGGTCATTGGCATTGAGGCAAGCGCAATCAAGCGCGCCGCCATGCAGCTGCAGACGAGCCTTGCAACGAAGGCATTCGGCATAAGAATGGAAATCGTTGCGTCTCGGGAGGAAGCGCTGCTTCTTGCTGAGCGAATTCTCGAAGGAACGGACGCCGCGACCTCTCTCGCCTGCTGACCGAGGCTGTAGCCCAAGCTCTTCAAGACAGAAGCGAACCGGATCGGACGGGCGTAGAGCCCGTCGATCCAACATTGCGGATGTGGGACGGTCGCGGCCCTCAGGATGCGGATCGACGCAGAAGCGCGGTCTCCTTCCAGCCAAGCTCCGGAGCGATCAGCGTCACGAAGTCATGGATGATCTGCCTATATTCCTCATCGTGGAACTCATAGGGCAGCTCCAGCCGGAATTCGCTCACATGGGGCAGGATAGGGTCCTTGCGCAGGCGCTCCAGTATCTCATCCGATGAGCCGACGATATCACGGGCGAAAAGCGTGCGTCGTTCGCCCTGAGGCGAAAGCGTGCGCTCATAGCGGCCAGCCGCATAGTCGGTGTAGCGTTTGCGGGTAGTCGCATCTGCGCTGTCGAAAGGCACAATGACCCGGCCGAGCGCCACCCGCCTCGTATCGCCTCCAGACGCGCGATAGGTTTCCAGCTGGCGCGATTGCGCTACGAAGAAATCGTCTGTCTGCTCCCCCGTGGTGACATTGCCGATCAGCAGATTGAAGCCGTTGCGGCCAGCCCATTCGGCAGACCGCAATGAGCCGCCGCCATACCAGATGCGATCGATCAGACCCTTCGCATAGGGCTGAAGCCGCGGACGCTGCGGGCCGAACGGCGTCTTGATGACCGTATCCTGATTGCCGAGATAGGCGCCCCTCAGATTGTCGGCAAAGCGCAGCACCCTCTGATGGGAGAAATCGTGGCTCTCCCAATCGCCATCGAAAGCAAGCGGCCCGATCAGATCCGCATGCAGCGGCCGACCAGCGCTCAAGCCGATATTCAACCGTCCGCGCGACAGCACATCCACAGTCGCCAGATCCTCGGCAAGCCGATACGGACTTTCGTAGCCGATGGGAATGACGGCGGTGCCAAGCTCGATGTGGCGCGTGCGCTGCGTTGCAGCCGCCAGAAAGGCACTCGCTGAGGAGATACCGGGCTCCAAATGCCGCTGGCGAACCCAGGCGCTGTTGAAACCCTTCTGCTCTCCGTATTCAAGCAATTGCAGGGTCTGTTCCAGGCCGGCTAGAGGATCCTCATCCGGATAGTTTCCCGGCGTCAGAAAGCCGATATGGCTGATGGATGGGGCTTGGCGGTTCATGCTGTCTCCTCAAAATTTCGGCAGGCCCGGCGGATTGGTTTCCGATTTCGGCAAGGCTTCTTCGGCAAGGTGCCAATGCTCGAGGAGCTTGGCGTAGGTGCCATCCTTGATCAGCCCATTCGTTGCGATGGTGAGCGCCGCCGCGAGACCACTGCCCTTGCGCGTGGTGATCGCGACATCGGAACGATCCGGCCAGCCGGCGCTCAGCGTACCCACGCGCTTGATGTTCTTGTCGCGCGCGGCGATGTAGACGAGCTGGGCGTGCGGCTGCACGATGACATCGGCGCGGCCCGACCGGAGGGCCAGAAGGCTCGCCGCCTCGTCGTCGTAATATTGCAGCTCGATCGGCTTCAGACCGGCTTTGACATCCTCATCGCTCCATTTCAGCAGGATGCGCTCCTGGTTCGTGCCGGCCCCGACGATGATGCGCAGGCCGGCTGCGTCCTTCGGCTCCTTGATCGACCCGATCTTGCTGTCACTCTTGACGAAGAAACCGTGCAGGCCCTGTCGATAGGTGGAGAAATCAAACTTCTCCTTGCGCTGCTCGGTGACACCGACGTTGGAGATGACGGCATCATATTTGCCTGAGGTCAGCCCAAGCGGCCAGTCAATCCAGGCGACCGGGACAAGCTCGAGCTTCAGTCCGAGCGCATCGGCGACGGCATAGGCATAATCGGGATCGGCACCGACGACAGTCTTGGCATCCGTCGCGTAGGTCGCCAGCGGCGGGCCGCCTGGCGCGACCGCCACGGTGAATGTGCCTGGTGTGACGAACTTGAAATCCTTTGGGATAGCGGCAATCGCCGCTTCGTTTTTCGCCGCGTGAAGACGTCCCGGCTGTTCCGGGCTCAGATCGAAATCTTCGGCTGCCATTGCCGGAGTAAGACCGGTCAAGGTAAGCGCCATGGCGGCTGCCATCATAGTTTTGAACGTAGTGCGGATAGTCACGGAACCTGTCTCTCCATTTGAGATGGATGGGAGCGGACCGGCGTGAGCCCCACTGACGCCGGTCCGCCCGACCAACATTACGAGCCGCTCTTCGGCAGGCCCGCAGGGTTGGTCTTGGATTGATCGACCGCTTCGGCAGTGAGGCTCCAGCGCTTCAGCACTTCGCCATACTTGCCGTTCTTGATCAGATCGTTGAGCGCGAGCGTGACGGCATCGGCAAGGCCAGCGCCTTTTTTCGTCGTCACGGCGATTTCGGCCGTCAGCGGCCAACCGCCCGAGACGGTTCCCACAAGCTTCCTAGTGCCGTTGATGGCGGCCTTATAGGCCTGTGTCGCATTCGGATTGAACTCGACATCGGCACGGCCGGACTGCAAGGCCAGATCGGCGGCGGCGCGGTCGTCGTAATACTGCACCTCGATAGGCTTCAGGCCGGCTGCCACATTCTGCCGGTCCCATTCGAGAATAATCTTCTCCTGATTGGTGCCAGCGCCGGTGATCACCTTGAGACCTGCGACATCCTTCGGCTCCTTGATCGAGGTGATCTTGCTGTCGGCCTTCACGTAGAAGCCGAGCACGTCCCTGCGATAGGTCGAGAAATCGAACTTCAGCTTGCGCTCTTCCGTGACCGTCACGTTGGAAATGACGGCATCATATTTCCCGGAGGAGACGCCGAGCGGCCAATCCTCCCAGGCGACCGGCACCAGCTCGAGCTGCAGGCCGAGGGAGTCTGCAAGCAGTTGCGCGATATCTGGATCAGCGCCTACGACAGTCTTGGCGTCGGTCGCATAGGTGGCGATCGGCGGATCCCATGGGTTGATTGCGACCGTGAACTTGCCGGGATTGACGAACTTGAAGCCCGGCGCAATCGCCTTGATCGCTGCCTCGTCCTTCTGGGCGCGAACGCGATTGGAGGTATCCGGGCTCAGGTTGAACTTTTCGGCCGCAATCGTCGGCGTCCCACTCATCGCTGCCACCGTCAGCACGCCGGCAACGATATATTTTGCTCTCTCAATGAATGCCATTTCCCTTCTCCTTTTTCAATTCTAAGTTGTTATTGTGGTTACAATGATCAGGACGCCCGTTGCGTCAGAGCGTCGAATGCCTACCTGCGACTGCTAGAGAACCTTGGCGAGAAAAGCGCGCGTACGCGGATGTCTCGCATCGTTGAGGATCTGCGTTGGCGAGCCGGCTTCGATAACGTGGCCGCCCTCCATAAAGACGATGCTATCGGCGACCTCGCGGGCAAAGCCAATCTCGTGGGTGACGATGACGAGCGTCGTGCCGGTGCGGGCAAGCTCCTTGATCACATCGAGCACTTCGCCGACGAGCTCAGGATCGAGTGCGGAGGTTGGCTCATCGAAGAGAAGAACCTTCGGCCGCAGTGCCAGCGCGCGAGCGATGGCGACACGCTGCTGCTGGCCACCGGAGAGCTGGCGGGGATAGGCGTCGATCTTGTCGCTGAGACCCACGCGGGCGAGAAGCTCCTGCGCAAAGACAGTCGCTTCGTCGCGACTCACCCCGCGCACCTGGATCGGTGCCTCGATAATGTTTTCTAAAACAGTGAGATGCGGGAACAAGTTAAAGTTTTGAAAGACCATACCGATGTCGGTCCGGCGCTTCAGAATGTCCTTTTCCTTGAGCTCGTAGAGCACCTCGCCCTTCTGTGTGTAACCGACAAGCTCGCCGTCGACGGAAATGAAGCCGCTATCGACGCGTTCCAGATGATTGATGGCGCGCAGCAGCGTCGATTTTCCTGAGCCCGACGGGCCGATAATGGCTGTGACGCTGCCGGCCGGCAGGTTGAGCTCGATATCGTCCAGGACCTTCAGCGTGCCGAAGCTCTTCGAAATGCCGTGGATGCGCACAGCACCACCCTTGGCACGAAGATCCGTCACGCTGCGAAGTGTGGCGAGTGTCGCGGTGTCCGATCGGGTGTCTGCCGCCGCAGTAGGCAGCGGCCGCTGGAAGCGGCGGAAGAATGCCTGGAATGGCAAGGGCGTCGGATTGCCCACCGCACCCTTGGAGAAATAGCGCTCGATATAATGCTGTGCGATCGACAGCACCGTCATTATGACGAGATACCAGACGGTCGCCACCATCAGGAGCGGAATGACTTCCAGATTGCGGCGATAGATGACCTGCACCGTGTAGAAGAGTTCCGGCAGGGCGAGCACATAGACCATGGAAGTGCTCTTGGCGAGGCCGATGATCTCGTTGAACCCCGTGGGCAGGATAGAGCGCATCGCCTGCGGCAGGACGATGCGGAACGCCTGGCGGCGGCGAGACAGGCCGAGGGATGCAGCCGCTTCCAACTGACCTTGATCGACCGACAGAATGCCGCCACGCACGATTTCAGCAAAGAAAGCGGATTGGTTTAGCGTCAGTCCGAGAAAGGCCGCGGCAAACGGCGTCAGCAGCTGTGTGGTCGGATAATCGAACAGAACCTTGTCGGTGAACGGGACACCGATGCTAATGGTTTCATAGAGATAGCCGAGATTGTTAAGAACCAGCAGCAGCACGATCATCGGGATCGAACGCAAAAGCCAGATATAGCCCCAGGAGAGGCTCGCAAGCAGCGGCGACTTTGATACGCGCGCCAGCGCCAAGACCGTTCCGAGGATAGAACCCGACACCGCCGCAAGCGCTGTCAGCAGCAACGTCCTGCCAAGGCCAACCAGCACCGGCTCCGCGAAGAACCACTCGGCGAAGACACCCCAGCCCCAGCGCGGATTGGTAAAGGTGGAATAGAGGACGATCGCTATGACAAGCGCGGCAAAGATCGTGCCCGCCGTACGTCCAGGGTGCCTCGCGGGCACGATCCGGTAACGCGAATAGTCAGTCTTCGTCTCGGCGGCTCCAGTATCTCGATCGACACCCGCAAAATCCGTCGTCAGCGCCATGATGCTTACCCCTTATGATTGTCGTTGATCCGCCATGCGTTATCGGCCGGCGGCTGCCAAGCGTTGCTGCGAGCCCGAGGTTTCGGCGATATAGGCCAGAGCCAAATGGCTGATATCCTTCTCGAAAGGCAGGCTCTTGTAGACTTCCGGATCGACGGAAGTATCGAACAGGGCTGTGTAGCCGTTGTTGAGATAAAGACCGACCGCCTCGGGTTGGCGAAAGCCAGTAGTCAGGTAGATGCGACGATAGCCCTGTCGCGCCGCCTGGGCCTCCAGTTCGACCAGCACCCTGCGCGCCAATCCCTGACGACGGAGATCATGGCGCGTCCAAATTCGTTTGAATTCGGCGGTTTGCTCGTCATAGTGCTTGAAAGCGCCACCGCCGATCGTCTCCCCGTTTCGGAGCAAGAGCAGAAAATTGCCCTGCGGCGGCGCGAAGGCCTCCGGCGGATAGCGGTTGAGTTCGGCAACCGCCCCTTCAGCATTGAAATAGTTGCCGTAGCGGCTGTCGTACTCATGGATCAGCTCGTCGATCAGCGGCTTGGCGCGCGGGTCCAACGTGGTCGTATAAAGAAACGTATCGCTCATGTCGTTCGTCACCCGTTCGCGAGGAAAGCTTCGGCGAGCAGCACCCAGTAGCGGGCTGCCGGCGCGATGATGGCGTCGTTGAAATCGTAGCGGGCGCTATGCAGCGGTGCGCTGTCGCCATTGCCGACAAAGAGGTAGCTCCCGGGCTTGGCCTGCAGCAGGAAAGCAAAGTCTTCGCTCGCCGTCCGCGGCCGGAAATTCGCCTCGACGGCAGCACTTCCAAGCGCCTGCAAGGCGACATTGCGGGCGAATTCTGTCTCTTCGGCATGATTGACGAGTGCAGGGAAGCCGAGACGGTAATCGACTTCAGCCACAGCGCCGAAGCTCTCCGCCTGCGCGCGCGCCAGTGCGGGAATTCGCTCCTGCAATCTGGCTCGGACGGTCTCATTGTAAGCGCGCATGGTCAGCTTCATCTCCACGCTTTCCGGGATGACGTTCGAAGCCGAACCGGCATGAATGGAGCCCACCGTTGCGACCGCCATTTCCTGAGGATCGATATTGCGTGAGACGACGCTTTGCAGGGCCGTAATGAATGAAGCCGAAGCCAGTACCGGATCGACCGCACGATGCGGCTCGGCACCATGTCCGCCCTTTCCGACAATGTTGATGACCGCCTTGTCGACGGAAGCCATCGCCGGGCCGGCGACGAAACCGAACTGCCCCGTCGGCACGCCGGGCCAATTGTGCAGTCCGAAGACCGCATCGACCGGAAACCGATCGAAAAGTCCTTCCGAGAGCATCTTGCGCGCGCCGGCGCCAATTTCCTCGGCCGGCTGGAAGATCAACCGCAGCGTGCCGCTGAAATTGGCGCTTTCTGCAAGGTAACGAGCAGCAGCGAGCAGGATCGATGTATGTCCGTCGTGGCCGCAGGCGTGCATGACGCCGGGATTGCTGCTGGCATAGTCAAGCCCGGTTGCTTCTTCAATGGGCAGCGCATCCATATCGGCACGGATGCCCAGGCTGCGCTGCCCATCGCCCCGCTTAAGGGTTGCGACGACGCCGGTCCCGGCTATGCCCGTTGCTACCTCGTAACCCCAGTCGGCAAGCAACGAAGCGACCTTCTTGGATGTGCGGTGCTCCTGAAAGGCGAGTTCGGGATATTGATGCAGGTCATGTCTCAGCGCGATGATCTCGTCGAGGTAGGCGGCAATCCCTGTTTCGATTTGATCGGTGACCAAAGCGGGCTTGATGATAGCGTTCATGATGATCGTCCTGGCTCAGGCGCCGACGGCCTTTGCGGGTGTAATGTTCGAAGCCTCTGTCGCGTAACGGCTCTCGCGATACGGCAAGCCCAGATGATCTCGCAGCGTCTCCCCCTTCAACGCCGGGTCGAAATAGCCGCGCTCGGTCAGGATCGGCAGGACATGCCTGGAGAAGTCGTCGAAGCCTTCACCGATCACCGGGAAACCGAGGATGAAGCCATCCGCGCCTTCTTCATCCACCCAGCGGATGATCTCATTGGCGATGTGCTCGGCCGTGCCGATGAAGGAGGTTCGCGGCGTGGCAGCATCGAGCGCCACCTCACGCAAGGTGAGCCCCTTCTCCCGCGCGGTCTTCTTGATGCGGTCGGTCGTGGCACGGAAGTTGTTGCGGCCGATATCGCCGAGATCGGGGAACGGCTCATCCAGAGGATAGGCGCTGAAATCGTGGTGATCGAAGAAGCGGCCGAGATAGGCCAGTGCCTCATCGATGGTGACGAGATTGCGGATCGCCTGGTACTTGGCCTCCGCCTCCTCCTGCGTCGCGCCGACGATCGGCCCGATGCCCGGGAAGATGCCGACATCCGCGGCACTGCGGCCATGGGCGATCGCGCTCTGCTTCACCTGCTTATAGAAGGTCTTCGCGTCTTCCAGCGGTCCGCCATTGGTGAAGACGGCATCGGCGTGCTTGCCCGCTAGCCGGATACCGGAATCGGAAGCACCGGCCTGGAACACCACCGGCTGCCCCTGCTTGGAGCGGCCGATATTGAGGGGGCCTTCGATGCGGAAGAACCGGCCTTTGTGGTTCAGGCGGTGTAGCTTGGATTTGTCGGCATAAACACCGCTTTCACGGTCGCGCACGAAGGCATCGTCATCCCAGGAATCCCACAGGCCCTTGATCGCATCGAGATACTCGTCGGCAATCTCGTATCGCAGCTCGTGCTCGGGATGTTCGCGGCTATAGTTGCGGCCAGAGCCTTCGAGCGGAGACGTCACGGCATTCCAGCCGGCGCGGCCCCCGCTGATGAGATCGAGCGAGGCAAATTGCCGGGCGATGGTGAAGGGATCGCTATAGGATGTCGAAACCGTGCCCACGAGGCCGAGCTTCGTCGTAAAGGCGGCAAGTGCCGACAGGATGGTCAGCGGCTCGAAGCGATTGAGGAAATGCGGGATCGACTGCTCGTTGATATAGAGTCCGTCCGCGACGAAAGCGAAGGCGATACCGGCCTCTTCGGCCTTGCGGGCTGTCTTGACGAAGAAGTTCAGATTGGTGCTGGCATCGGCCGGAACGCTCGGATGCTTCCAGGCATTCATGTGGCCGCCAGGGCCTTGCAGCATGATACCGAAGGTAACGTGTTTTTGAGCCATGATGATCCTCCTGGGACAGGCCGTTCAGGCAACAAGGGAAAGGCGCTCTTTGGCGAGCAATTCTATGGAGTTGAGGCGTTCGGCCGCCGTCAGCGCCGGCGTGTCGAGCACGAACTCCTCGACGCCGTAGCGGCGATGAAGCGCGTCGAGCTCGCCGCGGATCTGCGCCGCCGTGCCATGCAACACGCTCGGCACCTTCTCTTCGGTCCGGAACTCCGAGAAGCCGGCCTGCCGCGCAAATTCCGCCGCCTGCTCCTGCGTGCCGACATTGACGCTCTGGCCGTTGGGCAGGAAGAGCTTGACGATGCGCAGTTGCCCAACGCGCTCACGGGCATGGGCTTCGCTTTCGGCAGCAAAGGCTGCGAGCGCCAGGATCGGCACCTTGCCGCCAGTCGCATTCCCGTAGGCCTCGAAGGTATTGCGAAGATTTTCCGAATCGCCGTTCAGATGGCCGGCAAACACCAGCCGCCAGCCCTTCTCCGCGGCGAGCTTCGCGCTCTCCACGCTGGCGCCAAGGAGGAAGCGCTCCGGCGCACGCGGCGGAAAAGGCGTCGCCAGCGCGCCAACGGAATGAGGGTCGGCCGCGAGATAGGTGTTGATGTCGGAAAGCTGCTCGGCGAAGTCCGGCTTCTTCTCAGGATCGAAGGCACGCTGCAATGCGCGGGTGGAGAGCGGGAAACCGCCCGGCGCCTTGCCTACACCCAGATCGACGCGTCCCGGCGCCAGCGACGCCAGGAGATTGAAAGTTTCTGCGACCTTATAGGCGCTGTAATGCTGCAGCATGACGCCGCCGGAACCGACACGGATCCTCGAAGTCCGGGCAAGAAGATGAGCGATCAGGACTTCCGGAGCCGAACTTGCGAGATTCGCCATATTGTGATGCTCGGCAACCCAGAAGCGATGATAGCCGAGTTCCTCGGCCCGGATGGCCAAGCGAGCCGTGGCACCGAGCGCATCGGTGGCGCTAAGCCCCTGTTCGATCGGGCTCTTGTCAAGAAGACTGAGAAGATAAGTCATGCCGTTCATCCATGTTTGCGCCCAATGCCGATCATGGAGCGCTATAGTCTATAAAAAACATAGATTTTAAGTTATTTAAGAAACAGCTTTCTTTTTCTTTCCCCGGATGCGGAAAAAATCAGCAGCGACCAAAATCGGTGGATGGGTGCAGATGCAGGTTCCAATGACGAGATCGAACGCCTGTTGAGACTACGCCTGCTCAGAGGAGAGCACAGCGTCGAGCCGTTAAAACCCGCGGATCACCGATCATTTTGACCGGCTGTTACGCCTCTCACGACGCAAAGAGGGCGCAATCGAGAGCGATTGAACGCAATAGATTGCCAAAACCCGCAAATCAGTTCACCTTTTACCTATGCCCGATATCGCACGACCATTCGTGACCGATGATGATCCCGACCGGGACATCCGCTGCCAGGACGCGCTGCAAGCCGCTTTTCGAGAGTTGCTGAGTGCCGCGATCCTGGCGGGATGGTCGGAGCGTGAAGTCGCCTTGGCGATTGCTGAGCTCGCGGACAAGCATTTGCTCTCGCTTGAGACCCATGACAACACTGACGCCCTCATCGCATTGTTGCGGCGAATGACCTAATGAGCCAACCGTCCACCTGCGGGAGGATCGATCGTTACAGTACTCAATGCATGCCGCCGCCGCCACCCTCCTTGAGATCGACATTGCTCAGGATCAGCGCAAGCGGAATGGCGCAGAGCACGACCAGCATCAGCACATGGAATACATCGATATAGGCGAGGAAGCTCGCCTGGGTCTGCACCTGCTGCCCTATCCAGGCCGTCGCCTGCGCCTGGGCATCCGCCATGGTTGCACCTTTCTCGGCAAAATAACGCGTCATGGTTCGCAGTGTCTCCTGATAGGCCGGTGAGGGAGGCGTGACATGCTCCACCAGGCGGCTCTGGTGCCACTGCTCCCGATGCGCCAGGACATTTGACGCGATACAAACGCCGATGGAGCCGCCGATGTTGCGCGCAGCATTGATCATGGCCGACGCCTGATTGGTCTGTTCAGGCCTCAAACCGTAGTAGGAGGCAGAGGTGATGGGGATGAAGATCAGCGGCAGGCCGAGCCCGATATAGAGACGAGACCAGACGAAGAAGCCGAAGTTCAGGCCGGGATAGAGCCGCGTCAGCTGCCACATGGACATCGCAATGATCGCCGCACCTATGGCGATCAGATACTTCGGCTGAACCAGGGAATTCACCCGGCCAGCAACGAACATCATGACCATGGTCACAAGCCCGCCTGGCGAAAGTGCGAGCCCAGCCCAGGTCGCCGTATATCCGTAGTTCTGCTGCACGACCTCAGGGATGAACTGCGTCGTCGCAATCAGGATTGCGCCGGTTGCCATCATCACGATGAAACACGAACCGAATTGCCGGGTGCCGAGCAGCCACCCGTCGATGATCGGGTTAGCCTTGGTCAGAACCCACGGTATGGCCGCCAGGAAGGCGAGAATGCATATGACTACCATGACGATGATGAAGTCGGAGCCGAACCAGTCATCGGTCTGCCCCCGATCCAGGATGAGTTCCAGAGAGCCGAGAAAGGTTGCCACCAGCAGAAAGCCGATGAGATCGAAACGCACGCCCTTCCGGCGGAATTCCTCGCGCATATTCCTCGTTTTCGGAGTCTCCTTCAACAGCACATAGACGAGCACGAAGGCGAATATGCCGAAGGGACCATTGATGAGGAAGCACCAGTGCCAGGAGAGGTTGTCGGAGAGATAACCGCCCAAGGTCGGTCCGATGACCGGCGCGACGACCACGGCGACACCGAAGAGCGCAAAAGCCTGACCACGTTTTGCCGGCGGGAAGGCATCGGCAAGGATCGCCTGCGAGGTCGGCACCATGCCGCCGCCGGCAAAACCCTGTATAACGCGGAAAATCAACAGCGCCTGGAGATTCCACGATAGACCGCACAGAACGGAAGCGATCGTGAATGTCACCAGGCATAGGAGATAGAACCGACGGCGTCCGAACCGTTCGGCGAAATAGCTGCTGGCAACCAGCACGATGGCGTTGGAAACGAGATAGGTCGTGACCACCCAGGACGCTTCGTCGGAGCTGACGGCAAGGCCGCCTGAAATGTAGCGCAGCGCCACGTTGGCAATCGTGGTGTCGAGCACTTCCATGAAGGTTGCCAGCGACACCACCATGGCAATCAGCCAGGGATTCGTGACTTGCGCGGATGATGCTTCTCTTCCACCCGCCGCTGCGCTTGCACCGCTCATCTCGCTCAGCTCCTCGGGTGTACCGTCACTGTCGGCACCACGGACATGCCGGGGCCGATTGCAACATCATCGGGCCATCGGTCGACGATGATCTTGACCGGCACGCGCTGCGTAACCTTGACGTAATTGCCGGTCGCGTTTTCTGCTGGCAACAGCGAAAAGGCAGTGCCAGAGCCCGGCTGAACCGAGGCCACCTTTCCGTGGAGCGTGTGATTGGGATAGGCATCGATCGTGATGTCCACCGGCTGGCCCGGCCGCATGTCGGTGAGCTGCGTTTCCTTGAAGTTCGCCGTGATCCAGACCTCATCGGGAACGAATGTCGAGATTGCCTGCCCTGCCTCCACATACTGCCCCTTGGCGCCGGCAAGACGTACGATGCGCCCCGGCTGCGCCGCCGTGATCGTCGTGTAACTTAGGTTCTGCTGCGCTTCTTCGGCCTGTGCCTGCGCCTGCTTGAGGCTTGCGAGCGCACTGGATTTCTGCGCTTCGGCAACGGCTTTGTTCTTCAGCGCCGAGGTAATATTCGCCTGCATCTGGGCAAGGCTTGCCTGATCCTGCTGCAGGGTTGCCGTAGCCTGTTGCACGGCCTGCACGCTGCCGGAGCCGGTCTTGACCAGTTGCTGCTGGCGATTGGATTCCTGCTGTGCAAATTGTAGAGCGGCGGTGGCGGAATTCTGTTGCGCCCTGGCGACGTCGACGGCGGCGCTCGCCGCCTCGATCTGCGCGCCGGCGCTGTCGACCGAGGCCTTTGCCACCTCTACCTGCCCGTTCGCCTGATCGAGCGCGATCTGATAGTCACGCGGATCGATCCTCAAGATGACATCGCCGGCTTTGACGGACTGGTTATCGGTCACCGGAACCTCGGCAACATAGCCGGATACTTTGGCAGCAACCGAAAAGCTGCGCGCATCGACAAAGGCATCATCCGTCGACTCATAGGGATAGAAATAGATCTTCCAGACGAACCATGCGGCTACGATCAGTGCAAGCAACACGACGATGCCGAGCAGAATGGAGAGGGGATGACGGCGAATGAAGGATGCGCGCTTTTCAGCCGGTGCATCATTTTCGCGGCCGGCATCATCAACAGGCTGCTGTTTCAGCCGATCCGGCTTGGTTTCCGCAATATTGGGTTGATTGTCAGCCATAACATGACCTTTGCTTGCTGTTCTGCGGGTTGTGTCTGGAGAAAATCGTCAGTGCCGCACAAAACTCCGGATCTTTTTGAGATCCCGAATGAAGGTGAGCTTGTTCTTTTCCCTCTCATCCGCCTCCCTGATCCGCAGGAGCGCCGAGGGATGAATGGTCACCAGGACATCGAGTTTTCCCGACGGATGCAGGATCTGGCCGCGGTCGCGCATGACCCTGACTTTCGAGCCGAGCAGCGAGGATACAGCCGTCGCCCCAAGTGCGACGACCAGCTTCGGCTTTAGCAATTCGAGTTCTGCTCCCAGCCACCAGGCACAGCGCTGTACCTCGCCGGTATTGGGCCTGGCATGCAGTCGTTTCTTGCCGCGCATCTGATATTTGAAATGCTTCACGGCGTTGGTGACATAACAACGGTCCCGATCCACGCCCGCTTCCTCAAGGCATTCATCAAGAAGCCGGCCGGCCGGTCCGACAAAAGGCCGGCCGGCCACATCCTCTTTGTCGCCCGGCTGTTCGCCGACCAGCACGATGTCTGCTCGGGCCGGCCCTTCACCGAACACCAGATGAGTGGCGTTGCGATAGAGATCGCAACGTGTGCAGGATCGAGCATCCTCATGCAGCTCATCAAGTGTCTCTGCATCGGCATGCTCATAGCTGAGCGATGGGCCTGCGCCGGCCGAAGGAAATCTTTCGAGCATTGGGGGCTCGCTGTGGTTCCAGATTCTATGACGATCAACTAATCGTCCTTCTGTTTGTTCCATGCGGGATGCTCATCACATGGGAACCCCCTCCCCTGGTGCTCGTTAAGACAATGAGACCACGAGAACGGAGAACCCGCCATGAATAGCGAACGTAAAACCGGCTCCTTTGCATTGACCGCATTCTTCGACGACGAATATGACGCGGAAGCTGCAGCCCAGGCGTTGATGGAAGCCGGTATCCCGAAGGACGCGATCACCATGACACCGGGCAACCGGCCAGATACCTCACCGACCGATCACATGGGCTTTCTGGATGCGTTGACGGGCATCTTCTTTCACGAGGAGCAACGTGCCGCCTATGCAGCCGCCCTCGAACGGGGAGGAACGCTCGTCACGGTGCAGGAAATGAATGAGGCGCAGCATAATATCGCCCTGCCGATCCTGGCGGAAAAAGGTCAGATCGATCTCAACGAGCGCGAGAGCACCAGTTAGGCCGGCAGGCTTTCGCTTTGCTATGGGAATGACCGCTCTCGAGCAGAGTTCAGGATTTTGACGCGTTCCTGAACGTCGATATCCATGTCGGCTTCGCTCCGCCGGAAAGATGCTAACCTTGTCGTCTTCGTCCATTTAGACAAACAATTCCTATTATAGTCTATAAAAATAGTTTGCTATTTCTATCGATCCTGCCCCCGATTTGGCTAGGCTCTGTGCATTCCATTCAGGGAACCGCCGGAAAATCTGATCCGGCCAAGGGGACTAGTCATGAAATTCAACACACTGATTGCTGCGGCCGTCTTGGGTCTCGCCAGCATTTCCATGGCGGCCGGCGCAGCCGCTGCCGACAAGAAGGTCGTCGTCGCCTATCAGACGGATGCCCTTCCCTCCTCTGTCGCGATCGCCAATGGCGATTTCGCAAAGGAGACGGGCTATGAGATCGACTTCCGCAAGTTCAATTCGGGAGCGGAGATCTTCGCCGCCATCGCATCCGGCGATGTCCAGATCGGTTATGTCGGCTCGAGCCCGTTTGCCGCTGCTGCTTCACGCGGACTCGAGGTGAAGGCCTTTTACCTCTCGTCCATCTCGGGTGTCGATGAAGCTCTGGTGGTGCGCAATGGCTCCGGCATCAGCACACTCGCCGATCTGAAGGGCAAGAAACTCGCGGCGGCACCCGTTTCCACTGACCATTATCAGCTGCTCGCCCTGATCAAGTCCCTTGGCCTGAGCGAAAAGGACGTACAGGTCTTTGCTGTCCCGCAGCCTGAAATCGTCGCAAGCTACAATCGCGGTGATATCGACGGCGGCTTCGTCTGGGACCCGGCACTCACCGAACTGAAGAAGAACGGCAAGGTGCTGGTGACATCCAAGGACGTCGCCGACAAGGGCGCTCCAACATTTTCCGCCTGGGTTGCAACCTCAAAATTCGCAGCAGACAATCCGCAATTCCTGAAGGCCTATGCCTCGGTGATCAACAAATACTACGCCTCGTTTGCCGCCGACAAGGCCGCCTGGGGACCGGACAGCGACAACGCCAAGGCGCTCGCCAAGCTTCTGGGCGGTACTGCAGAGCAGCAGGCGGCAGCGCTCAAGAACCTCACTCTGCTGACGCCCGACGTGCAGGCATCGGCGGCCTGGCTCGGTGGCGGCGATCAATCCGGCGCGGCAAAAATCCTCAAGGACACGGCAGCCTTCCTAAAGAGCCAGGGAAAAGTCTCCGAAGTCCTGCCGAATTACGGCGCATTCGTCACCGCCGACGCGCTCGTCAGCGCAAGCAACTGATCCTCCCTGGCATCGGCGCGCTTGTCGCGCCGGCGTCGCAATATCGAGAGAGCCCATGCTTCAAGTCGACCATGCAAGCGTCTTCTTTGCAGCGCGTGACGGCAGAACCGTTCATGCGCTTGACCGCGTTTCCTTCGACATTCCCGAACGCGGCATCGTGGTCGCACTCGGCGCATCCGGTTGCGGCAAATCCACCCTGCTCAATGCGATCGCCGGTTTCCTGCCGCTTTCAGAGGGAAAGATCACGCTCGACGGCAGGCCTGTTTCCGGTCCGGGCGCCGATCGCGGCGTCGTCTTCCAGAAGGATTCGTTGCTGCCATGGAAGTCCGTCATCGACAATGTGGCCCTCGGCCTGCAATTTGCCGGGCTCGGCAAGCGGGAACGCCGGGATCGCGCATCGGAACTGCTACGGCTTGTCGGCTTGACCGACTTTGCCAATGCCCTGCCCTACGAACTGTCGGGCGGCATGCGCCAGCGCGTCGGCATTGCCCGGGCACTTGCCACCGATCCCGATATCCTGCTGATGGACGAACCATTCGGCGCTCTCGACAGCCTGACGCGCGAGCAGATGCAGGAGCTGCTGGTTTCCGTCTGGGCTAGAACCGACAAGCGCATCTTCTTCATCACCCATTCGATCGAGGAGGCGCTTTTTCTCGGAACGGAGGTTCTCGTCATGTCTCCGAGGCCCGGGCGTGTCGTTGCGCGTTTCGAACTCGATTTCGTACATCGCTTTGCCGCCAGCGGCGATACGAAGGCGATCGTCTCGTCGCCTGAATTCAGCAGCCTTCGGGAAGAAATTCGCGCTATTCTCCACAGCGCCGAGAACATCAGGAGCGTGGCATGAGTGACATCATCGAAACGCGCCCGATTACCGTTCCTCAAAGGGAAGCGCAACCGAAGCTGGTTCGCGTCCCGAGTTTCGGCGTTGGCGAGAAACCCACCATCGCCATCAGCATCGCGACTGCGATCGTCTGCCTCGCATTGTGGTGGCTCGTCGCAAAGCTCGGTCTGGTGTCACACCTCTTCCTGCCTCGCCCCGATGAAGTGCTGACGCAGATCGGCGTCGTCTACCGCGATGGTTATGCCGGCGCTTCACTTTCCGAACATATATTGGCAAGCCTGTCCCGCATCGTCGTCGCCGCAGCCATCGCGATCGGGATAGGCATTCCTGTCGGCCTGCTGATGGGCCTCAACCGCTGGGCAAAGGGAATTCTCGATACGCCGATCGAATTCTATTGGCCGCTGCCGCCCCTTTCCTATCTGCCGCTGATGATCATATGGCTTGGGATCGGCGAGACCTCGAAGATCACCCTTCTCGTGCTCGCCATGTTCGCGCCGATTTGCCTGTCCGCCCAAGCCGGAGTCCGTTCGCTGCCCCTGGAGCGGGTCAATGCCGCACGGTCCCTCGGCGCGAACCGGCCGCAGCTTTTCTTCAACGTCGTCCTGCCTTCGGCGCTGCCGGAAATCCTGACGGGCATCCGGATCGCCTTCGGCATTGGCTGGGGAACGCTGGTGGCGGCCGAACTCATCGCTTCGACCCGCGGCATTGGCTTCATGATCATGTCGGCGTCGCAGTTCCTTGCCACCGACGTCGTCTTCGTCGGCATCGGCATTATTGCGGTCTGCGCCTTTGCCTTCTCGACCGCCGTCCGCATTCTTGAAGCCGTGCTCGTCCCGTGGAAGGGCAAGCTTTAGACTCAAGGGAGATGAGCCGAGGATTCACCACGGCTCTCCTCGCTACAAATCCCGTATCAATCAATTCAGAGAGACCGACAGGCGCAGGCATGAGCGATAACAGCGAATTTCTCTGGTACATCCCGAACGACGTCAAGCCGGGTCACCGCGGCGATTCCGCCGTCGAGAACCACAACAGCCTGGAAACGCTCACGAGCCATGCCAAGGCATTGGAGGATCACGGCTGGAAGGGCGCATTGATCGGCACCGGCTGGGGCCGACCCGACACCTTCACCGTCGCGGCCGCACTTGCGGCGCGCACCACCAGCTTCGAGCCGCTCATTGCAATCCGCCCCGGCTACTGGCGCCCCGCGCACTTCGCTTCCGCTGCTGCCACGCTGGATCAGCTGAGCGGCGGCCGGGTGCGCATCAACATCGTTTCCGGCAAGGACAATCTTGCCGCCTATGGCGACAGCGAGGGCGATCAAGCGCACCGCTATGGTCGCACCAAGGAATTCATGCGGCTCAGCCGCAGGCTCTGGACCGAAGAGAATGTCACCTATGAGGGAGAACACTTTCGCGTCAGCGAATCCACGGCTGCGCCGCGCATCGAGCCGCGCGGTGAACGTCTGCATCCCAGGCTCTATTTCGGCGGCGCTTCGGATGCTGCAGAACGCGTTTCCGCCACGGAGGCCGATGTTCAGCTTTTCTGGGGCGAGCCACTCGCCGACATTGCTGAGCGAATAAGCCGGCTTAAGGCATTAAGCAGAGACCTTGATCGCGATCTGCCGCCACTGGAATTCGGGCTGCGCATTACGACGCTGGTGCGCGACACGACGGAGCAGGCCTGGACCGACGCCGAGGCGAAAGTCGCGGAGATGGCTGAGAATAAGGGTGTCGGCTGGAATGATCACCGGCAATCGATCGCAGTGGGCCAGAAACGGCTGTTCGATCTCGCCGCGCGCGGCGACGTGCTTGACGACAATCTCTATACCGCGCCGGGCAGGTTCGGCGGCGGTGGCGCCGGCACTACCTGGCTGGTCGGCTCGCCAGAGGATGTCGCCCGCTCCCTGCGCAAGTATCGCGACCTCGGCATTACGCATTTCGTTCTTTCGGACACACCATACCTCTGGGAAATAAAGCGGCAAGGTGAGCAACTGCTGCCGCTGTTGCGCGCCTGAAGGCGTGGCGCGACGAGCCAATTGAGACACGGGAATTTCGATTTCACGGCTGGCCGGGATCGGTCGCCGGGGTTTCATAACGTCTTTGAATTATTTATAGTCGAGGCTAAACATCATTACACGACTCTTAATCAAGAGGGAGATGAGCCGCGTTGACGAAATTGCCCGCCGCCCCGGAAAGCCGTCTTTCTTCGACCGAGATCGAGACGCATGCCGAGGCTTTTCAGAAAAGCCGCGACGATCGACGTACGGAATTGATGGAGGATTACGTCGAGCTCATCGCCGATCTGATAGAGCATACCGGCGAAGCGCGCCAGACCGATATTGCGCAAAGACTGGGAGTAACGCAGCCGACGGTTGCAAAAATGCTCAAGCGGCTCGCCGAGGAAAACCTGATCACGCAGCGCCCCTATCGTGGCGTGTTCCTGACTGAAGAAGGGCACCGTCTGGCCGTGGCAACCCGCCGGCGCCATGAGATCGTCGAGGCCGTTCTTTGCCGCCTCGGCGTCGATCCTGATACGGCAAGGAATGATGCCGAGGGCATCGAACACCATGTCAGCGAAAAGACCCTCGAAGCCTTCGAGCGTTTTTTGAAGACATGACTGCCCCCAATACATCGGATCAATCCGATAGCAATCGCGCCAGAGAGCCATTTGGGGCACAGTTTTGACAAGAATGAGTTGAAAAGAAGCGGACAGTGATTGTCCGGCTTGACCCGCTACCTGATATCAACACAAGGTTTACCAATGCTCGCTAAGCAGAACTTGGCGAACTGCCGGCCTTTTATTTCGCATACCGACTTTTACTGCCGGCGCAGGGAATCATGATGAACGCCCAGGACTTCAGCAGCACCGTTTTCGACCTTGCCCCCGTCGCCATGTGGCTGGAGGATTTCAGCAGCGTCAAGGAGCAGTTCGAGGTCTGGCGTGCGGAGGGCGTGACGGACCTGCGTTCCTATCTGTTGGCCGACGTGCAGCGCGTCGCATCCTGCTCGCAAAGGATCAAGCTCCTTGCCGTCAATGCCAGGACGCTGGAGCTCTTCGAGGCGCCATCCTTCGAGACGCTCGTCGAAAGCCTTTCGCGGGTCTTTCGCGACGAGATGCTGCAAAGCCATGTGAATGAGCTTGTGGCGCTCTGGGAAGGCAAGACCGAGTTTTCCGGCACCGCAATCAACTATTCCCTCGGCGGCAAAAGGCTCGACATCCAGCTACGCGGCGTCATCCTGCCGGGCCACGAGACCTCGTGGAGCCGGCTGCTGCTGACGACGGAAGACGTGACGGCCCGCGAGGAGGCGAGACGGCAGGAAGAGCGGCAGCGCCGCTATGCCGAGGGCATGTTCGAGCATTCGCCGGTTTCCCTGTGGGTCGAGGATTTCAGCCGCATCAAGATCCTGCTCGATGATATCCGCCACCGAGGCATTGTCGACTTTCAGGTATTTCTCGACGTGCATCCGGAGTTCGTCCAGCAATGCATGAGCGAGATCAGTGTGCTCGACGTCAATCAGGCAACGCTCGATCTCTTCTGCGCACCGGACCGCCAGACCCTGCATCAGCGGATCGGCGAAGTGTTCCGCGATGATATGGAGAAGCATTTTCGCGGGCAATTGGTGGAGTTGTGGAACGGCCGCCTCTTCCATCAGCGTGAAGTGCTGAACTACGCGCTCGACGGATCGGAGCGTCACGTCCTCCTGCAGTTTTCGGTTTTTCCCGGTTACGAGGAAGACTGGTCGCTGGTGCAAGTGGCACTCACCGACATTACCGCGCGCAAGAAGGCGGAAGCCTATCTCGAATATCTCGGCAAGCACGATGTGCTCACCCGGCTTTTCAACCGCGCCTTCTATATGGAGGAGCTCAACAGGCTGGAGCGCAAATCGCTTCGGCCAGTATCGGCCATCATTCTCGATCTGAACGGACTCAAGGAGTCCAATGACGAGAGCGGCCACGATGCTGGCGATGCTCTGCTGCGCCGTATGGGCGAGGTGCTGAACAGCGTCGTCTCCCTGCCGAACCACGCCGCCCGCATCGGCGGCGACGAATTTGCAGTTCTCATGCCGGGCGCTGATGAAATCGCGGCTGCCGCGATGGTCGAGACGATCAACGAACTGCTGAAGATCAACAATCAGTTCTATTCCAGCGCGCCACTCAGCGTCTCCATCGGCATTGCCACGAGCCTGCCCGGCGAAACCATGGAAGCCATGATCAAGCGCGCGGATCTCGGCATGTACGAGCAGAAGAAGGCTCACTACGCCGCAGCTGCTACCATTGGTCCGCATCAGGCAAAGCACGGCGCCTGACGCTCCCGCATAGAGACCGACCCGCATAATCCATTGAAACCGTTGGGTTTCATGCGCCCGATTGCCAGGAACAAAAAACGCGACTTCTCATTTGGCTCTCTGGGAAAGATGGAGTTTTGACATGGACGATCAAACGACCAATATCGTCGTCGCCACTCGCACGGCACTCGACCAGGCCTCGGCGCTCGCGGTTCAATATGGATTTTCGCTACTCGGCGCGATCATTCTTCTGATCGGTGGCTGGCTTCTTGCGGGCATTATCAGCCGCTCGGCCTACCGCGTCATCTCGCGCATTCGCGGCATAGACGAAACGCTCGCGAGCTTCTTCCAGAATGTCCTGCACTACAGCTTGCTCATCCTTGTCTTCATCACCGTCCTTGGCCAGTTCGGCGTTCAGACCGCCTCCATCATTGCCGCTCTCGGTGCTGCCGGCCTGGCGATCGGCCTGGCATTGCAAGGCACGCTTCAAAATATCGCCGCCGGCATCATGCTGCTGATCCTGCGGCCATTCCGGGTCGGCGAATATATCGAGACGACGAACGTCAAAGGCTACATCAAGGAAATCGGGCTCTTCGCGACGGAGATGAGGACGGCGGACGGCCTCTATCTGATGGCACCGAACTCGACGCTCTGGAACACGCCCATTATCAACCACAGCCGCGAGCCGGACCGCCGCCAGCAATTGTCCGTTGCCATGGGTGAGAAAATTGACATCGATCTTGCCCGCAAAACGATCCTCGACATCCTGAAAGCGGATCAACGCATCAAGACCACACCGGCACCGAAGGTTTTTCTCGACGAACTGGCCGTCGATCAAGCCGTGCTCAACATCGAATATTGGGCGATCACCACGTCGTGGTCCGATGTCCGGCACGATGTGGTCTCGAAGCTCAAGGCCAGGCTTGCCGAGCCCGACATAACGATCAAATCACCGACGGAGGCGACAGGGCCTGCCGACTGAGGTCACTGCTCGAACGCTAAGCCTGCCGCCGGCAGGGAGTCGAACCAGCGGCAGGCTTCGCGAGGTCATGACACCTCGAGCAAGATCGATGTCCTGCCCGTTCTAAACTTCCGCGAGAGGCATTTGTTCCCTGCCGCGATAGGAAAGGGCCGAACTAGAAACCCGTGAATCTACCATTTGATACGGTAGTCCAGCCGCACATTACCAGCCGGCGTCAAAGTCTGCGGATCGGCGAAGGAGGCCGAGAAATTGAGGTTCGGCGCCAAAGGCTGCCGAAACGAGACCGTGCTGGAAAAGACGCTGCCGACGTCCTTCAGATTGCCGATCGCAGATAGAGACGTCCCCGTCCACGGAACCGCAACGGTCACGGCTTGTGTCGCGGTAATGGAGCTTGCCGCATTCCGCGTGCCCGCATAATTTACGTTCAGCGACCTCGAAGTGCTCATGTCCAGGTTTTCCGACACCGTCCAGCTCCGCGAGCGTTCGAGGCAAAGCGTTCCGGTGCTGTTGAGCGCGTCGACCCTCAATGACACCTCTCGGCGCCATGTGGTCGAAAAGCGCTTGTGATCGTCGATTGCCGTACCCCATAGGGTTGCCAGGCTGCTGCTGCGCAGGATGGCGCCGGTGGCCGCGCTGCCAAGTCCGAGATCCATGCCAGCGCTGACATCCCAGGCCATCGGCAGCCGGAAACCGAGAGTGGTCTTGTATGTTCTGGGTGCGACCTTGACCGGCGACCAGATCATCAGATCGCTGGCTTTAGTGACCTGCGGCAAGCTGACACTCGCAAGAAGACCAAGAACGCCGCGAAGGACGCGTTTTGACTTGAAGCCCATGTTAAAGCCCGCATTCTCTTTACCCCGACCTCGTGACGTTCAGGGCGCACCAAGACAACAGCCGGACACGGAAACACCCGCATGCCGGCTTCGGATTGATTTTGTTCGGTTAAGCACCAGCAAGATAGCGGCGCATCGGGGCCTAGATTTACGGCATCCGATTGAAGGGAATGACACAGCTTCCAATCAAGCAGCACCCTTCGCCTAAAAGAATCCCATCCGGGGTCACGCTTGTAAACCCCTTGACGTCACGTTTTTTGCTGCGTTGCACACATGTCGCACTTGCGACGCCGCAGCATGAAAGCGACATCACCGCGAATGACCTGGAAAATCAGCCCTTGCCGGATAGCCAAGTCATCATTGAAGGATGATCACATTCCCGCGAGCGGCCGCGGCGCGAAGCATCGAACCGGTGGTTCACCCCGCCCGGAGCCCAGCCTTCGCCAGAATCGGAAGCACCCGATCGCAGAAATAGGGCAGTTCCTGCGTGTAGTTGACGAAGGACAAGGCTATGCCGGCATAGCCTTGCTCGGCAATGGCGATCATCTCTTCGGCAATGCGCTGCGGCGTGCCGATCAGCGGATAGCTGCCTGCTCCACCGGCAAAGCGCTGGCGGTAACGGTCATAGGACTCGCGATCATGGGACTGCGAGAACTCCTTCTTGCCGGCCATGTGTTGATCGACGGCAGCCTGATCGGCCATAGTCACGGCATAACGGGTGTAATAGTCGTCTGCCTCCGTCTGTGTCTCGCGGCAGACGACGTGACAAACCGTATAAACGCCGACCTGCCTGCCTTTGCCTTCTGCCCGTGCAGCGATATCAGTCACATGCTTTCCGGCGTCACCGATATCGGTGAAGGTGGTGAAGAGATAGTCGCAATGCGCCGCGGCAAAGTCTCGGCCGGGGCCGCCGAAGGCCGCATTCATCGTCACCGGCCGTGGCGCCTGCAGGCTTGCGGGACGGCTGACGGCTTCTTTCAGATTATAGTAGGTGCCGGCATAATCGATGGGCTCATCACTGGCATAGAGCCTTTCGACAATTTCGAGCCATTCAGCGGCCTGGTCGTAGCCCTTTTCGACCAGCGGCACGCCGAACATGCCGAATTCCTTCGGGTTCCAGCCGCAGACAATGTTCAGCCCCGCGCGCCCCTGACTGATATGATCGACGGTCGCAAGCGACTTGGCAGCATAAAGGGGATGGACGAGCGGCACGTGCACCGTCATGAAAAGGCCGATCTGCTCGGTCGCGGCCGAGAGCGCAGCAGCCCAGGTGAAGGTCTCGAACGACCATTCACGCACGCGGTTCTTGCCGCCGAAACCGCGCCAGCGGGCAATCGGCAGAAAGAATTCGAGCCCCGCCCGGTCGGCGATCTGTGCTGCGGTCAGATTATCCTGCCAGCCTGCCGTCCAGCGCTCCGGCACGTCGGTGATGGCAAGCCCACCATCCGCGTTGGTCGAGAAAACACCGAGCTTCAGCCTGTTCGGCCCCTTCAGCGGATGGGTCTTCATGGTGGCTTCCTCCCGAGTTCACCTCGCGTCTATCCTGCAAAATCCGCAGCGACCCGATAGGAATGTGTTAGCGTTGCCATGAAGAATTTCAAGCTTAAAATTTTTCGATCAGGCATAACAATCAACCGCGCGGTACAAGGCTCTTGCGTCTCGCCTGTTGCGACGCGATGCGCTTGTCACCTGCGAAAAACGGGCCGCCATGCCGATCCAGTTCGCTGCGTGTGAGACCGCACAATGCCTCCACCTCTCCGGCTGAAGCACGCCCGAAGACATCGTCGAACCTATCGGCCAGGTCCCGATCCATCTCTCGAAGCAGGCGGGGAATCCATTTGCCCCTACCCGACCATCTTCCTCGTCCCAGCAACATAAGGTCGGCCAAAGGCTGATAGAGTTGCGCGGCAATCGCGCCTACCTCCGGGGCCGCCCGCTCCCCACGCAGATCATCGAGAAGGTCGGTGATCTGATATTTCAAAGCATTCAGCTTCTCACCTTCCAGCTTCGGTGGGCCGTTATGGAGGATGCCGATAGCATAGTCCTTCCAGACCTGCCCCTTGTCAGGATTTGGCCCGAGGATCTGGCCTGTCGCAACCATATGAATAATAACGGGATAGCCACGCACAATATCGCTCTCGAAAAACCAGCTGAGCGTCTCCGGGTCGTGAACAAACGCTTCGAACGGAAAGTCGCCCTCGATAAAGGTCTCGCGCCAAGCGGTTTCGAGCTGATCAAAGACCACGACCAGATCGATGTCCGAGCCCTTTCTTCCTTCGCCTCGTATGATCGACCCTGAGACAAAGGCAAAGGAATAGCCCCGAAAACGGCTGGCGAGAACCGGGCGTGTCGCCTGCATCGCCGTTTCGAATATGCTCATTTCGCTCTCCAAACATCAATTGTCTTGCGGGTTCGATATGCCCGCCAGGGTGCGAGCAGACAGGAACCGGCTACGCACGCTGAACGGCACTTCGCCGCCGCCATAATGGGCCGACAGCTGGCTGCAATGCTACGAGACCAAGGGCAGCTCAAAGCTTCGCTTCAGCGTTTCCATGGGCACGTCGGTCTTGACGTTCAATACGCTTGGAATTCGCGTCAAGTGATCGGCCTGAAACCGCCAATAGCTGTGCAGATCAGCGGTGACGATGCGCAGGACGGCATCGCATTCGCCCGTCGTCAGATAACATTCCATGACTTCAGGAAACCGCCTGACCGCCTCCGCAAATTGGAGGGTGACTTGCGCATCCTGCGTCTTGAACCAGACGCGGGCGAACACGGTGAGGCCCGCACCCACCTTTGCCGGGTCGAGAACGGCCACATAGCGATCGATGATGCCTGCATCCTCCAGCAATCGCACGCGGCGAAGACAGGGTGACGGCGAGAGCCCCACTTCCCTCGCGAGGTCCACATTGGAAATGCGTCCGTCGCACTGCAGCACCCTGAGGATACGCCGGTCGATCTCGTCCAAAGTCGTTGACACAGCATAGCTCCTACTGCCGATCGAGTGGCATAATATGCCAAATTCTCTCGTATTATTGAACTCTTCGCAAGCTCATTGCGCGAGGATTGGCCTATCGTTCCAGCCGTCAACATGGAGACGGAAGCCGATGTCGAAAAAGCTCGAGAAAGTCGTGCTCGCCTATTCGGGAGGACTGGACACATCCATCATCCTGAAATGGCTGCAGCAAACCTACGGCTGCGAAGTCGTGACCTTTACCGCCAACCTTGGCCAGGGCGAGGAGCTTGAGCCCGCCCGCCGAAAGGCCGAGCAATTGGGCGCCACAGATATCAGGATCGAGGATGTCCGCGAGGAATTCGTTCGGGATTTCGTCTTCCCGATGTTCCGGGCAAACGCGCTCTATGAGGGGCAATATCTCCTCGGCTCCTCCATCGCCCGCCCCCTGATCGCCAAGCATCTCATCAATATCGCACGCGAGGTGGGTGCCGATGCCATTGCCCACGGCTCCACAGGCAAGGGCAATGATCAGGTGCGTTTCGAACTGGCGGCCAATGCGCTCGATCCATCGATCAAGATCATCGCGCCATGGCGCGAGTGGGCCTTCCAATCGCGCACCCAGCTGATCGAATATGCCGAAGCGCATCAAATTCCCGTGCCGAAGGATAAGCGCGGCGAGGCTCCCTTTTCGACCGACGCGAATCTCCTGCACACCTCCACCGAAGGCAAGGTCCTGGAAGACCCGGCTGAAATCGCGCCATCCTATATCTATCAGCGCACCGTCGATCCTCTGGAGGCACCAAACGAGCCGGAAATCGTCGTCATCGGCTTTGAAAAGGGCGATGCGGTCTCCGTGAACGGCGAAGCAATGGCACCAGCGGCACTGCTGACAAAGCTCAACGAATTGGGCGGCAGGCATGGGATCGGCAGGATCGATCTCGTCGAGAACCGCTTCGTCGGGATGAAGTCGCGCGGCGTTTACGAAACTCCGGGTGGCACGATCCTGTTCGCCGCCCATCGCGGGATCGAATCCATCACGCTCGACCGCGCCGCTGCACATTTGAAGGACGAGATCATGCCCCGCTACGCCGCGCTGATCTACAACGGCTTTTGGTATTCGCCCGAGCGGGAAATGCTGCAGGCATTGATCGATCGGAGCCAAATCCATGTCAGCGGCGAAGTGACACTCAGGCTCTACAAGGGTTCAGCCAGCGTGATCGCGCGCATCTCCCCAGCCTCGCTCTACTCGACCGATCTCGTCACCTTCGAGGAAAGCTCCGGAGCATACGACCACCATGACGCCGAGGGCTTCATCAAACTCAATGGCCTGCGCCTGAAGAGCTGGGCAATGCGAAACAGCAGGATGGCCGCATCTGCTATTGACCTCGACTGCGCTTGAGGTTGCAGAGTGGCTGTCTTAACGAGGTCCATCCGCAATGAAGATATTGAAAGACGAGGATTTATGCCCTGCCGCAGCCATGCGCGGGGCAATCGATGCCCTGGAAACAGCCTTCCGGGCCAAGGCCGCCGGCAAGCTGGTGTCCCCACCCCGCCATTACGTCTCCTTTCCCGATCGTGGAGACATCGTGTTTACCGTCGGCGGCATCGATGGCGAGCGGCCGCTTGCCGGCTTTCGCGCCTACGAGACCTTTGCCGGCGGGCAGCATTCACAAGTGGTCGCTGTTTGGCGTGCTGACACCGCTGAACTTCGAGGGATCATCCTGGGCGAACGGCTCGGCCAGATCAGGACAGGGGCAATAGGAGGCATAGCCATCCGTCACCTCAGCGCTGCGACCGCCCGCACGGTCGGCATCATTGGCAGCGGTACTCAGGCGCGAACACAACTCATTGCCGCTGCCGCCGTTCGCGACATAGGCTCCGTCCGTGTCTTCAGCCGAAACCCGAGAAACTGCGCCGCCTTCGCTGAGGAGATGCAACTGGAACTCGGCATTGCCGTTGAACCGGTTACAAATGCCACAAAAGCCGTGGCCGATGCCGATATCGTGTTATGCGCAACAAGCAGCGACATGCCGGTCATCGATGCTTCGGATTTAAAAGCCGGCGTCCACATCAATACGATCGGCCCAAAGACGCTCAAGGGACATGAACTCGGCCTGGACGTCGCGAACATGGCCAGCATCATCGCCACGGATTCTCCTGAGCAAACGCGCGCCTATGCGTCCCCATTTTTCCTTTCCGGAACCATACACGACGAGCGAATGCTCGCCCTTGCAGCCATAGTCGCCGGCCATGCTGCCGGCAGAACATCTCCTCTCGACACCACGCTCTTCTGTTCGGTCGGCCTCGCGGGCACGGAAGTCGTCGTAGCATCGGCCATATTCGACATGATCTGACATTCGGCCGGAAATCGCGTGGCTGAGCCTCGAAACGCCTCAGCCGTCCCAGCCAACAATCGTCAGCCTCGGCCAGACTGCAGTCCAGCGATTGACTTTCTGCTCGTAGATCGCCTGCGTGATCTGCTTCTTATTGGGGCGCACGACGCCATTCAGCAGATCGGAAAGACCGAACGGAGCACAATAATCCAGACGACCGTGACTATTGGAGCGCAATCCCACGGCGGTTGCCGTAGTCGGAAAAGTGGTGATGGCGTCCAGGGTCGATTTGTAAGGCCGGATCGGGTATCCGAACTTCGCTTCGTACCAGCAATGAACCCGGGCTTCGTTCTTCACATCGATCCAGACCGGCAAATCGGGAAACATCGCGCGGACCCGTGCGGCATGACTGGCCTCCGCTTGTTCAGACAGATCATCGGCATCGAAATAAACGATGTCGAGGTCATTGATCCCATGAGACGGGGGCAACCCGAAGGCATGGTTCCAAACGGTCTGGGCAACGGCTCCTGCCACCAGCCAGCAATCTGGCAGCGCAATCTCATCCCAGCGCCGGAGAAGCGAGATGAGCAATGGACTTCTGAAGACTATATCCTCCAGTTCCGTCTGTTCGCTTGTCGTCATTGCCCCCACCCGACCGGAAACGACCTTGCGGCCATGGTGTATGGCCTTGCCTCCCTGTATTTAAGCACGATTCTCGGCCTCGAATGTAGACAAGGCTAGCGTATCAGCGCTGTCTTCATGCGCTGTCACTTGCAAGCCGTAGCAGGTGGCCCGGTTCGCCATGCGAACTCAAAAGAGCGATAGGCACTTGTGGTCCATGCAGATTAATTTCGGAGGATCATTCCGGCATCATTGCGGCGTCACCTCACTCAACAGCCAATCCTGGAATACTGTCGCCGTCTCGTTCGTCTGCTTCTTTTCCGGCATGACCACGTAATAGCTGTTCTCGGTCGGCATCGGCAGATTAAAGAGCGGCAGAAGCGTGCCGGCCTTGAGCTCGTCCTCGATCAGATAGGTCGGCAGGAGCGCCACACCGAGCCCGGCAATAGCGGCTGCGATGATCATGGAAAACTGGTCGAAGCGCGCGCCGGGATAGGCATTCTCCGTCGGTAACTCCTGCAGATCGAACCATTGGGCCCAAAGCTTCGGACGCGTCGTAAGGTGCAGCAGCGGCGCTCCCGCCAATTCGTCCGGCGAGATCAGACCTAGCCGACCGGCAAGCTCGCGGCTGGCAACGGGCAGCACGGTCTCATTGCAAAGAAAAGTCGCGACGGCTCCCGCCCATGCCGGCAGGCCGTAGTGAATGGCAAGATCGAAATTATCCTCCTCAAAATTGAAGGGCTTGGAGCGCGATTCCACTGTGACGGCGACATCGCGATGTTTATCAAGAAATCGGCCGAGGCGCGGCACCAGCCAGCGTGTGCCGAAGGTCGGCAAGGTCGCAACCTTCAGAGACAATTTCATCTGGCCGGCGGCGACGGCGCCGATCATCAGCCGCTCCGAACGCAGGAGCAGATCCTTCACCTCGGGCAACAGCCGAAGTCCGGCCTCGGACAGCACGACGCGTTGGCGGACACGCTCGAACAGCTTCAGGCCCGTCTGGTGCTCCAGATCGCTGATTTGACGGCTGACGGCGCTTTGCGTCAGATTGAGTTCTTCGGCGGCACGCGAGAAATTCTGGTGGCGCGCCGCGCATTCGAATGCCTGAAGATTGACGATGTCAGGGATGAGGCGTCGGCGCATAGTCATTCCATTTTCGCATCAAGTTAGAATTCACTCTCACAACATCGGCCGCTGAACAAGAGATATTCTGCTGGATAGGAATGACATAGCCTTTCAGGAAGAGATCGCACATGAAGCCTGATCACGTCTCGACCAGCGATATTCGCAGCGCTTTTTCAGCCGCCATGTCGGCAATGTATCGCGAAGAGGTTCCCGCCTACGGCACGCTCATGGAGCTGGTCGCTTGCGTCAACGACGAAATGTTGGCGGCAAACCCGGAGCTGAAGGAGCGGCTGGAGGCGACAGATTATCTCGATCGCATCTCCGAGGAACGTCACGGCGCCATCCGGCTCGGCACCGCAGCCGAGCTTGCGATGATGGCGCGCGTCTTTGCCGTCATGGGCATGTATCCGGTCGGCTATTACGACCTTTCGACCGCCGGCGTGCCGGTTCATTCGACCGCCTTCCGGCCGATCGGCGACGCCGAATTGAAGCGCAATCCCTTCCGCGTCTTCACCTCGCTGCTGCGGCTCGATCTCATCGCCGATGAGGATCTTCGCAAGGCGGCTGCAGACATTCTTTCGAAGCGCCGTATCTTCACGGAAGGTGCCATTACGCTCACCGAGAGGGCAGAGCGCGAAGGCGGCCTGAACAAGGACGACGCCCAGCGCTTCGTCGACGAGGTTTTGGAGACCTTCCGCTGGCATGACGAAGCCAATGTCAATGCCGGCATGTATCATCGCCTCCATGATGCCCATCGCCTGATCGCCGATGTCGTATCCTTCAAGGGGCCGCACATCAACCATCTGACCCCACGTACGCTGGACATCGACCGGGTGCAGGCGCTGATGCCGGATTACGATATCGCGCCAAAGGCCGTCGTCGAAGGCCCTCCCACACGGACCTGCCCGATCCTGCTGCGCCAGACCTCGTTCAAGGCGCTTGAGGAACCTGTCTCCTTCCGCAATGCCGATGGCATCTGGGAAGCAGGCTCGCACACCGCCCGCTTCGGAGAGATCGAACAGCGCGGCATTGCGCTGACGCCGAAGGGCCGCGCGCTTTACGACCAATTGCTGGATCAGTCGCGCAAGATCGTACGTCCGGCAGCCGATGGATCGAACGCCCGCGATTATGAAGCCGCACTTGCCGAGAGCTTTGCCGAATTCCCGGATGACTGGGCGGCAATCCGCGCCGAGGGCCTCGGCTATTTCACTTATTCGCTGACGGCCAAGGGCAAGATCGCCGCAACGAGCCATGGGGATATCGATGCACTGATCGACCAGGGCCTCGTCCAGTTCGACCCGATCGTCTACGAGGACTTCCTTCCCGTCAGCGCGGCCGGCATCTTCCAGTCCAACCTCGGCGATGGCGCGCAGCAGGACTTCGTTGCCAGCCCGAACCAGCAACGCTTCGAAGCCGATCTCGGCATGAAGGTGCTGAACGAATTCGACCATTACGCCGGCATCGAACAGGCATCGATCGATGCTTGCCTACGAGCCCTTTCCAAACAAGACGCCGCCGAGTGAAGTGATGCGGCGATATCGCCGCGCGCCACCCGGATCAAGACAAGTGGAGTTTCACAAGATGAATATCGCAGCCAAGACCCCTTCCGTTGCAGCCGAAGCTGCCGCCATTCTCGAAAAGCTCGGCGTCGACAAGGCGCTTTATACTGAGGGCGACATGCCCTCCTACTCCCCGGTCACCGGCGAGAAGATTGGCAGCCTCAAGACCGTTTCGGCCGAGGAAGCGGCGAAGAAAATCGAGAAGGCGCATGCCGCATTCCGCGCCTGGCGCCTTGTTCCGGCACCGAAGCGCGGCGAACTGGTGCGTCTGCTCGGCGAAGAGCTGCGCGCCGCCAAGGACGATCTCGGCCGTCTGGTTTCCATCGAAGCCGGCAAGATCCGCTCCGAAGGCCTCGGCGAAGTGCAGGAAATGATCGACATCTGCGATTTCGCCGTCGGCCTTTCCCGCCAGCTGTACGGCCTGACGATCGCCACCGAACGTCCGGGCCATCGCATGATGGAAACCTGGCATCCGCTCGGCGTCGTCGGCATCATCTCCGCCTTCAATTTCCCGGTCGCCGTCTGGTCGTGGAACGCGGCGCTGGCACTGATCTGCGGCGACGCCGTCGTCTGGAAACCCTCGGAAAAGACGCCGCTGACCGCTCTTGCCTCGCAGGCGATCCTTGATCGCGCACTTGCCCGCTTCGGCGACGCGCCGGAAGGCTTGTCGCAGGTACTGATCGGCGATCGTGCCATCGGCGAAGTCCTCGTCGATCATCCGAAGGTGCCGCTCGTTTCGGCAACCGGCTCGACCCGCATGGGCCGTGAAGTCGGACCGCGGCTTGCCAAGCGCTTTGCCCGCGCCATTCTCGAACTCGGCGGCAACAATGCCGGCATCGTCTGCCCGTCGGCCAATCTCGACATGGCACTGCGCGCCATCGCTTTCGGCGCCATGGGCACGGCCGGCCAGCGCTGCACGACCCTGCGTCGTCTCTTCGTCCACAAAAGCGTCTACGACCAACTCGTTCCGCGGCTGAAGAAGGCCTATCAGAGCGTATCGGTCGGCGATCCCCTGCACTCCTCCGCGCTCGTCGGCCCGCTGATCGACAAGGCCGCATTCGACAACATGCAGAAGGCGATTGCCGAGGCGAAAGCCCATGGCGGCTCCGTCACCGGTGGCGAGCGGATCGATGTCGGCCATGCCGACGGCTACTACGCAAAGCCGGCGCTGGTGGAAATGCCGAAGCAGGCAGGCCCGGTCATGGAAGAGACCTTCGCGCCCATCCTCTATGTCATGCCCTATGAGGATTTCGACGCCGTCATCGACGAGCACAATGCCGTTGCTGCCGGCCTGTCGTCCTCGATCTTCACGCGCGACATGCAAGAATCCGAGCGCTTCCTCGCAGCTGACGGCTCCGATTGCGGCATCGCCAACGTCAATATCGGCACCTCTGGCGCTGAAATCGGCGGCGCATTCGGCGGCGAGAAGGAAACCGGCGGCGGCCGCGAATCCGGCTCCGACGCCTGGAAGGCCTATATGCGCCGGGCGACCAACACCGTGAACTACTCCAAGGCCCTGCCGCTGGCGCAGGGTGTCTCCTTCGACATCGAGTAAGCTCCATGACGATCGCCACGAAAATCGAAGAGGCGGGCTTCAAGCCCGCTTCGCGGATCGCCTCCATCGGCGTTTCCACCATTCTTCAGATCGGCGCGCGTGCCAATGCGATGAAGCGGGAGGGCCTGCCTGTCATCATTCTCGGTGCCGGCGAACCGGATTTCGACACGCCCGACAATGTCAAGGAAGCCGCCAAGGCCGCCATCGATCGTGGCGAAACGAAATATACTGCGCTCGACGGCACGCCGGAGCTGAAGAAGGCGATTGCCGGGAAGTTTCAGCGTGAGAACGGCATCGACTACGCACTCGATGAAATTACCGTGGCGACGGGTGCCAAGCAGATCCTGTTCAACGCCTTCATGGCGTCGATCAATCCGGGCGATGAAGTCATCATCCCGACGCCCTATTGGACCTCCTATTCCGATATCGTCGAGATCTGCGGCGGCGTGCCGGTTCTGATCCCCTGCGATGCCAAGGCCGGTTTTCGCCTGAGGGCCGATCAGCTCGAACAGGCGATCACGCCCAAGACGCGCTGGCTGCTGCTCAATTCGCCATCGAACCCATCGGGCGCCGCCTATTCCAAGGCCGATTATCTGCCACTGATCGAGGCGCTGCAGCGTCATCCACACGTCTGGCTGATGGTCGATGATATGTACGAGCACATCGTCTATGAGGGCTTTCAGTTCACCACGCCCGTCGCCATAGAGCCGAGCCTTAAAAGCCGGACTTTGACGGTCAACGGCGTTTCCAAGGCCTATGCCATGACCGGCTGGCGCATCGGCTATGCGGGCGGTCCGAAGGACCTCATCAAGGCCATGGCCGTTATTCAGAGCCAGGCGACCTCCTGCCCTTCCTCCGTCAGCCAGGCGGCAGCCGTTGCCGCGCTCAATGGCCCGCAGGATTTTCTCGAGGGCCGCAAGGCAAGCTTCCAGCGCCGACGCGATCTCGTCGTGAACAGGCTGAACGCCATCGATGGCCTGGATTGCCTGATGCCGGAAGGTGCCTTCTACACATTCTCCGGCTGCGCCGGCGTGCTTGGAACGACGACACCGTCCGGAAAGAAGATCGAGACGGATGCGGATTTTTGCGCGTATCTCCTCGACGAAGCGCATGTCGCCGTCGTGCCCGGCTCAGCCTTCGGATTGTCGCCCTATTTCCGCATTTCCTATGCGACATCGGAAGCCGATCTCATCGAAGCCCTTGATCGCATCGAGCACGCCTGCGCGGCACTCCGGCGCTAAAACGGTTGCGGCAGACGCGCAAGACGGCTGTCCATCCGGACCTGCGTGAAAACAAAGAGATAGAGCATTCGCGTAATTCTGTTTAAAAGCGGGAATGCTCCACTCATCGCGTAAAATGCCGGAAGTCTTCGCATCATGATACCACGCCTCGTTTCGGCGAAAGACAGTTCGCTACATCAGACCGGCGCCTTCGCCCGTCGGCTGTCAGCACTCGGCTTTGGCGGCGACGTGGAGATGGACGACGGTGCCAGGACGGTCGCCTCGACCGACAATTCCATCTATCAGGTCAAGCCGACGGCAGTCCTCTATCCGCGCGGCGCGGATGATCTGAAAATCATCGCCAAAGCCATATCCGAACCTGCCTTTTCCGATCTTGTCATCGCCCTGCGCGGCGGTGGCACCGGAACGAACGGTCAATCGCTAACCTCTGGGGTCGTCGTCGACTGCTCCAGGCACATGAACCGAATCCTGGAGATCGATCCGGTTCGAAAGATCGCCCGTGTCGAGGCTGGTGTCGTCAAGGATCAATTGAACAAGGCGCTGAAAACATACGGGTTGTTCTTCGCGCCTGAGCTTTCCACCTCCAACCGCGCCACCATCGGCGGCATGATCTCCACTGATGCCTGCGGCCAGGGCTCGTGTCTTTACGGCAAGACCAGCAACCACGTTCTCGGCCTTCGCGTGGTACTTTCCGATGGCAGCGACTGGTGGTCGCGTCCGCTTGGCAATAGCGAGCTGGACGAGATCAAGGCGCGTGACGATCGGATCGGTGAAATTCATCGTGTCGTTGATGCGATCGCCCGGGACAAAAGCGAGCTGATCGCGGCGACCTTCCCCAAGCTCAACCGTTACATGACCGGCTACGATCTCGCCCATATCTGGCGCGAGGACGGCCGCTTCGATCTCAATGCGGTGCTGTGCGGTTCTGAAGGCACGCTTGTCATGATCGCCGAGGCCGAACTCAACGTGCTGCCGATCCCGGCGCGATCGGCCCTCATCAACATCCGCTACGATGATTTCAACACGGCGCTCGAAGATGCCAGGCGGCTAGTGGCATTGAAGGTCGCCTCGGTCGAAACGGTCGACGAGAAGGTGCTGGGTCTCGCCAAGGGCGACATCGTCTGGAGCGGCATTGCCCGCTTCTTCCCCGAGGATGCATCTGGTGCCGCCAACGGCATCAATATCGTCGAGGTGCTGGCCGACGATAGCGACGAGTTGGAACGCAAGTTGGCGGACGTGACCGCCGCCCTTGATGACGGCTCCTCAGCTCGCCACAAGGGCTATACGATCGCTCGCGAAAAGGCAGAGGTCGAGGCGATCTGGTCGATGCGCAAGCGCGCCGTCGGCCTGCTTGGCAATGTCGAGGCGCCGGTGCGGCCGGTGCCCTTTGTCGAGGACACCGCCGTTCCACCCGAGCATCTGGCCGCCTATATAAGGGAATTCCGTGCCCTTCTCGATGCCGAGGGGCTGGATTACGGCATGTTCGGCCATGTCGATGCCGGCGTGCTGCATGTCCGCCCGGCGCTCGATCTCACCCGTGCGGACCATCAGCCGCTCGTCCGGAGGATCAGCGACGGCGTCGTTGCGCTTACCCGCAAATATGGCGGGGTGCTCTGGGGCGAACACGGCAAGGGCGTTCGCTCGGAATATGTCCCTGAATATTTCGGCGAGCTTTATCCGAGCCTGCAGGACATTAAGCGCGCATTCGACCCCGGCGATCGCCTCAATCCTGGCAAGATTGCATCCGGCGCATCCCGCTCGTTGCTGAAGATCGACGAGGTGTCACTGCGTGGCGACTTTGATCGTATTATCGGCAATGATATCCGCGCCGCCTTCGACAATGCAGCCTATTGCAACGGTAACGGCGCCTGTTTCGATTTCGACGCGACAAGCCCGATGTGCCCCTCTTTCAAGGCGACGGGCGACCGGCGCTATTCGCCAAAGGGCCGCGCGGCGCTGATGCGCGAATGGCTGCGCCTGCTGGCGGAGCGGCAGGTCGATCCGCGACGTGAGGCGCAAGAGCTGCGCCGCGCCAATCCTTTCGGCAATCTCTTGCGGCGAGCGGTCAACTCGCTCAATCCGGCCAATCGCGACGACTTTTCCCATGAGGTGCGGGCGGCAATGGACACCTGCCTCGCCTGCAAGGCCTGCGCCGGCCAATGTCCCGTCAAGGTCAGCGTCCCGGCCTTCCGTTCGAAATTCCTGGAGCTTTATTACGGCCGATACCTTAGGCCCTTCAAGGACCCAATCGTCGCTGCCATCGAGACGACCCTGCCGCTGATGGCGCGTTTTAAGCTGGGCTACAATCTGCTCACCGGTTCAGCCGTTGGACAGGCCTTGATGCGGTTCGCCGGTCTCACTGCACTTCCGGCCATGCCTGCAATATCGCTCGAACGGGAAGCCGCTCGTCTCCGCGTGCAGGTTGCCACTCCCGAAACGTTGGGAAATCTCTCCGCAGAGGAGCGAGCCCAAGCGGTCGTCATCGTTGCCGATGTCTTCTCCACCTATTTCGATCCGGCCGTCGTCATCGCAGCGCTCAAGCTCGCCCTGAAAATGGGCTTCAAGCCGTGGCTCGCTATGTCACAGAACAACGGCAAGGCCCTGCATGTGCACGGCTACCTCGGCCGCTTCGAAAAGGCGGCGGTGAAATCGCGCGACTATCTCGATCGCATCTCGCAAATGGGCATCCCGCTCGTCGGCATCGATCCCTCGATGACGCTGACCTATCGCAGCGAATATGCGGCCCTGCCGTCCGCGAGGCTGCTGGCACCGGTGCTGCTGCTTCAGGAATGGCTTGCAACCAATCTCGACCGATTGCCGCCGCCACAGGCCCTGTCGCAAGAGCGCTTCACGCTGCTTGCCCATTGCACGGAGAAAACAAACGCTCCGGCTGCCCTCAAGCAATGGTCCATGCTCTTCGGGAAACTTGGCATTGAGCTCGATATGGCCGATGTCGGCTGCTGCGGCATGGCCGGCACCTTCGGGCACGAAGTGCGCAATCGCGCCATCTCGGAAAAGCTCTATGCGATGAGCTGGCAGGACAGGATCGCCGAGAACGGCAATCAGACGGTTGTTATGGCCACCGGTTTTTCCTGTCGCTCGCAGGTCGCCAAGATCGACCATCAAGCCATCCCGCATCCCGTCGAGATCCTCGAACGACTGATCGGTTAGTCTCTGCAGCGCCGTTTCCAAGGGCTAAAACACATGTGGCGCCCGAGGGCGCCACATTTCAAAAACAGCAACAGGAATAGCCGCTTAGACGGCTTCTTTCATCCTGATTTTCTCAAGGCTGTAAACCTGTCCGAAGCGATTGGCAAGGAAATCGCCGAGATCGATTTCTTCCTGGCAGACGAAGCCCTTGGAGGGCAGTTTACCCTGAGCGAGAAGATCGAGCACGGTCGTAATGCCGGCTGCGGTGGTGATCTGGATGGCGCTCATCTTCTTGCCCGCGACAATGCCTGCATAGACCTTGTTGGCATAGGTTTCCTGCATGTAGCGGCCTTCGCGCCAGCCGCAGACGGTGACGAAAACGACAACCACGTCCTGCATGGTTGCCGGCAGCGCATTCTCGAAGAGATCCTTGAGCACGTCGCGGCGGTTCTTGAGGTTGAGGTCGTTGAGCAGTGCCTTGATGATGGCCTGATGGCCGGGATAGCGGATGGTGCGGTAGTTCATCGTGCGCACACGGCCGGCCAGCGTCTTGGCGAGCGTGCCGAGGCCGCCGGACGTGTTGAAGGCTTCATAGGTTACGCCGTCGAGCGAGAACTCTTCGCGCTCTTCCATGGCCGGCACGGTGACGAGCTTGCCTTCGACGATCGCTTCGCAGGGCTCGATATATTCGTTGATGAGGCCGTCCGTGCTCCAGGTGAGATTGTAGTTCAGGGCATTGGAGGGATATTGCGGCAGCGCGCCGACGCGCATGCGCACGCTGTCGAGGCTGTCGAAATGCTTGGTAAGATCATTGGCGACGATCGAGATGAAGCCAGGCGCCAGGCCGCATTGCGGGATGAAGGCGGTGTTTGCTCCCTGAGCCAGTTCCTCGACCTTCTTGGTCGTCGCGACGTCTTCGGTGAGGTCGAGATAATGGACGCCGGCTTCAAGTGCCGCTTCCGCGACGAAGCCGGTGAGATGGAACGGTGCTGCCGACAGGACGGCGAACTTGCCCTTCAGAATGCCGACGAGCCCGGCGCGGTCGGCAATATCGACGGCGGCGGTGGAAATCGCGGGGTGACGATCGATCTTGTCGAGCTGTTCCTGGCTGCGGTCGGCGACGACGACCTTGTAGTCGCCCGTTTCGGCCAGCATCAGAGCGATCGCGCCACCGATCTTGCCTGCACCGATGACCACTATGTCTTTCATACGACTCCCCTGCATTTCATTGATAAGATTTTTATAAGTGTAGGTAGGAGTTGAACGATTCATAGCGATGAAAAATGCATTTCGTTGTACAAAACTATACAAATTGACGAATAGAATTTGCAAAATGCAGGAAACACCATGCAGGTCACCGATAAGGACCGCGAACTGATCGCCTTGCTCGGCCAGAATGCCCGAATGCCTGTTGCGACTCTCGCCAAGAAGCTGTCGCTGTCGCGCACCACCGTTCAGGCGAGGCTCGAGCGGCTGGAGCGAGAAGGCGTGATTGCGGGCTATGGCGTGCGGCTGTCGGAAACCTATCTGTCAGGCCTCATTCGGGCACATGTACTGATCACGATCGCGCCGAAAGCGCTGTCAGCGGTGACGGCATCCCTGAATGCCATTCCGGAGGTAACGACGCTTCATTCGGTCAGCGGCACGTTCGATCTGATCGCCATCATTGCAGCCCCCTCGATCTCCGAACTGGATCAGCTGATCGACGGCATCGGCACAATCGATGGCGTCGAACGCACATTGTCGTCCATCATCCTTTCGACGCGAATCTCGCGCTAAAAACAAAGTTCAGCCAAGCGCCGGCTCCATCTCGGGCGTGGTGGACAAGACCGCTTCCTTCAAAGCCTGCGAATAGGGATGCTGCGGATTGTCGAGAACGGCGCGCGCGCCGCCCTGCTCGACGATCTCGCCCTTCTTCATGATGATGATGCGATCGCTGATATAGTAGGCGGTCGCCAGATCATGGGTGATGTAGATGATCGACAGCCCCAACTCCCTCTTCAGCTGGCCGAAGAGATTGACGATCGCCATTCTCAGGGAAGCATCCACCATCGAAACCGGCTCATCGGCCACCAGCAGACGGGGCTGCGGTATGAGCGCGCGGGCAATGGCGGTGCGCTGCAGCTGACCGCCCGAAAGCTCATGCGGAAACCGTCCCTTTACCTCGGCAAGTGTCAGGCCGATATGGGCAAGCGCCTCATCGGCAATACGCTCGACATCGGCTCGGCTTGGCCTTGGACCCATCGGCGCGAAATTCCTTGCCGTTTCAAAAAGATATCGATCAACCCTCTTAAGTGGATTGAACGCTTCAAACGGATTCTGAAGGACCGGCTGCACCTCCCGCATGAAGGCGCGCCGCTCGGATCGGCCATGAATGGCCACCGGTCTGTCGCGAAAATTCAGGCTGCCGGATGTCGGCGCCGTCTGGCCGAGGATCATCGACGCGATGGTGGATTTACCGGAGCCCGACTCGCCGACGATCGAAAGGATTTCCGGCTCCTCTCCGAGACTCAGACTGACATCGCGAACCGCCGTGATATGACGACGGCTGAGCATGCCCCCTTGGCGATAGATCTTGCTGACATGCGAGAGCAAAAGAAGATCGCTCATCGCGCCCCTCCCGTTACTGCGAAGCAGGCGACGCGCCGGTCCGGCTCGACGTTCACCATAGGCGGCACTTCGCGGCTGCAAATGTCCATGCGCTTCGGGCAGCGCGGATGAAAACGGCATCCCTCCGGCGGCATGGCCAGATTGGGCGGCCTGCCCTCGAGCGAGGGGCGCGTCGAGGCATCGCCGATCCGCGGCAGGCTTGCGACCAGATGCTGCGTATAAGGATGAAGCGGCAGGTGAAAAAGCTTGCGCGTCGGCGCCTCCTCCACCAGCCGGCCGGCATAGACGATGCCGATACGGTCCGAGACCGCGGCGTGAACGCCCATATCGTGGGTTACAAACAGGAAGGACGAGCCCATCTCGCGCTGTATCTCCCGGATCATCTGCAGCACGTCGCGCTGGACGATGACATCGAGCGCGGTCGTCGGCTCATCGGCGATGATGAATTCCGGCGTCAGGATGGTCGCCAGCGCGATCGTCATGCGCTGACGCATGCCGCCCGACAATTCATGCGGATAAGCATCGAGAAGATTCGCATCGAGCTTCAGCCGCTGAAGGTGAGCGCCAACCCGATCGAAAAAGGTGGCGCGATCGGCCTTCATATGGCGGAAGGCGAAATCCGTGAACGAATGCCGGATACGGCGCACCGGATTGAGCACATTCATCGATCCCTGCATGACATAGGAGAGATGCCGCCAGCGAAGCGATGACCGCTGCTCTGCCGTCATGGCGTAGATGTCCTGCGTCCCATTTTCGAAATGGAATTTGACGGCGCCGGACACGACGCGCAGCGGCGGCCGGATGGCACCCGCAATGGTCTTGATCAGCGTCGTCTTGCCGCTGCTCGATTCACCGGCAACGCCATAGATCTCGCCGCGGCCGATCGACAGACTGACATCGTCAACCGCCCGCACCTCCCGATCGACGCCGTAAAGAAAGGCCCGGTAATAGGCCTTGAGGTTGTTGACCTCAACGACAGCCTCCATGCCTCAGCCTCCCATCCGGTTCAAACGACTGCGGGGGTCGTTATATTCATTCATCGACATCGACAGCAGGAAGAGCGCCATGAACAGCACCACGATGGCGGCGACGGGTGCCGCAACCCACCACCATGTTCCGGCGATCAGCGCCGAATGCGCATTGGCCCAGTAGATCATCATGCCCATGGTCGGCGTCTCGATATCGGTAAAGCCGAGCACTGCAAGCGTGATCTCCATGCCGATCGACCAGATCATATTGTTCATCGTGGTGGCGAAGACGATCGGCAGCACATAGGGCAGATGCTCCTCGACGAGGATCTTGCGCATGCTCATGCCGGAATAGACACTCTGCGTGGTGAAAGGCCGCGTCTTCAGGCTAATCGCCACCGAGCGGATCAGACGCGCGTCGTATGACCAGCCAAGCGAGGCCATGACGATGATGAGCACCGTCCAGGTCATTTCATCCTTGAGGACGAAGTAGAAAAGGATCAGCAGCGGAAACTGCGGAATGACCATGATGCTGTCATTGATCGCCATCAGCACGCGATCGACGGCACCTCCGGCATAGCCGGCCACCAACCCCACGACAAGCGAGATGATGCGCGAGAGAATGGCGACGCCGATGCCGAAATAGAGTGTGTTGCGAAGCGCTGTCGTCAGCTGCCAGAAGACATCCTGGCCGCGCGATGTCGTGCCCAGCCAGTATTGCCCATCCGGCGGCATGTCGGGCGGCAGCAGATAAAGATCGGCTGGGCCATAGGGCGAGAAATAGGACAGGATCACCAGCCCGACGATGACGGCAAGCAGCAGAAGGCCGCAAAGGAATTCCATATTCTGGCGTGCGAGGTCGCGAACGATCGTCAGCATGGCCTACTCCACCTTGATACGTGGGTCGATCAGCGGACCCAATATGTCGATGATGAAGACGGCAGCGGCGACACCGACGATCGACAGCGCGCTAAGCCCGAGGACGAGACTGTAATCGCCCGCGTGCACGGCCGAAATCAGGAGATTGCCGATACCGGGATAGCCGAAGACGATTTCGGTGATGACCGTGCCGTTGAAGACGGCGCCAAGGGACATGGCAAGGCCGGTAAATTGCGGCACCATGGCATTGCGGGCGATGTAGGAGCGCAGGATCTTGCGCTTCGGCACGCCGCCGAGCTCGGCGAAAACAACATAATCCTCGGTGATGATATTGGAGACGAGCGCCCGCATGCCGATCAGCCAACCCCCTGTCCCGACAAGGATCAGCGACAGCGCCGGCAGGATGGAGTGGCGGAGAATATCGAGCACCAGCGCAACGGAGAGATTGAGGTTGGTGTTCATCTCATAGCCGCCATTGATGGGCAGAATCGGCCAGACATAGCCGAAGAGAATGATGAGAACGAAGGCGAGGATGTAATAAGGGATCGGCTGCATGGCGATGAACACCAGGCTGACGGCCTTCAGCACCGTGCTCTTGCGATAATAGCCGGCGAGCGCACCGATCATATTGCCGAGAATGAAGGTAAGGATGACGGAAACGGTCATCAAGCCGATCGTCCAGGGCAACGCCCTCGCGATGATGGCGGAAACGGGCGTAGGAAATGCCGAAAGCGACGGCCCGAGATCACCGGTCGCAAGACGCCCCCAGAAATGTAGATATTGCTGCCAGATGGAGCCCTCGAGGCCATAAAGCTCACGTAACGACTGACGCATCAACTCGACAGCGCGGGGATCGGATTGGCCCATCTGCTGGATGGTCCCGATGCTTTCTTCAACAGGATCGATCGGCGTCATGTGGGTGATAAAGAACGTCGCGGAAATGCCGAGGAAGACAACGAGCAGGAATTGGCCAAATCGTCTCAATACGAAAACTGGATAGGACGTCATGCCGCCGTCTTCCTCGCTGCTTGCGCTTCATCATCAATTCAAAAGATTCGCCGGACGTGCCTAGTGTCCGGCGAAAGGTGCCTGATGCGGCGATTGCCGCATCAGGGGCGGGAGAAATCAGGGCTGTGCCGGCTTCAGCTTGACCATCATCAACCGGGAGTTCGCCCAATTGGGAACGGGGTCCGTATAGGGGTCGGCAATGGTCGGATAGCCTTTCCAATAGGTGGTATCCATCGAAGTGAAGACGTTATAGGACATCAACGGAATGGTCGGCATCTGTTGCGCGACCAGCTTCAGATAGTCCTTGCCAAGTTCGATGCCCTTCGGATCATCGGCGCTGATGCGGCGGATGTTTTCGATGATCTTGTCGAGATCCGGATTGGACCAGCGCTGCCAGTTGCGCGGCGCCTGGTTCTCACCCTTCTTGGCGACAAACTGCGAATGCCAGCTGTCGAGGAAGAAGGACAGGTCAGGATCGCCGCCCCAGGTCTCGACACTCCACGCAATCGCGACCTGATAGTTGCCGGGCTGCAATCCCGCCTGCCAGACGCTGGTGGATGGAGCAGCTTTGGAATCGATCCCGAAGGCTGCCCATTGCTGGGCGATGAGAGTGCCCGCACGGGTAAAGACGGAGCGAGTGTCGCCTTCGACCGTCAGACGGATCTTGAACGGCTGCCCGTCAGGCGTCATCCATTTGCCGCCGACCTTCTTGAAGCCGGCCTTTTCCAATAGCTCGCCGGCGGCCTGCGGATCGGGCTTCCACCAGCCATAGCCGAAGGCACTGCTGATCGCGGCCGGATCGGTCGGGATCTGATCCTTGTATTTCGGCTGCTTGCGCAGGATATCCGCAATCTGCTGACCGATCGTCGGATCGTATGGCTTGATCTTGCGCTTGCCGGTATCGATCTCGAAATTCTTCAGCCAATCCTGCATCGGCGCCTGATAATCCGTCATGGCGACCGCCGTCGGCGGAACGCCGAGTGCGGAGAGCGTGGCGGCGCCGCGATAGCTCGCCATATCGACGGCCTTGATATCGATGAGCAATGCCAAAGCCCAACGCACGTCAGGATTCTGGAACAGCGGGTCTTGATTGTTGAAGATCACGGCGGGCAGCGTCGGATCCGGATGGGCGAAAGGGAAGCCGGGGAACCAGCTTTCGACCGTCTTCGATTTCTCCTTCAGCGTGAACATGCCTTCGGGCGTGTTGTCGTGAATGATATCGAGATTGTGCTCAAGCTGCGCGATCGTGCGCTTATCCGGCGGACCTGGATCGACATAGGTGACATATTTCGGGGCCGGCTCGCCAAAACGGCCAAGCGATGTGCGCTGCCAGTCATCGCGCTTCTCCCAGGTGTACCATTTGCCCTGCGGATCATAGGCCTTCAGCTTGTAGGCGCCGAGCGAGACGGGATTGGCATTATCATAACGAACGGGATCGGCGACCTTCTCGAAGATATGCTTGGGCATGATCCACGCGCCGTTCCAGCGAACAGTGAAGATGGCGTGGAAACGCGAATTCGGCTTCTTCAGCTTGAAGACGACCGTATAGGGATCCGGCGCCTCGACGCTGGCAACCTGAACCGAGAAGGCCGCGCTCCAGTTCATGCCCGGATGGTCCATCTGGGTCTTGACGGTGTAGACAACGTCATCGGCGGTGAATTCGACGCCGTCACTCCAATAGAGGCCCTTGCGCAGTTTCACCGTCATCTGAGTGAAATCGTCATTATATTGCGGCTTGTCGGAAGCAAGCGAGTTGTCCCAGGCCGAGCCGCCCAGACCTTTCTCCGGATCGATGTACCAGAGCGTGTCCATCGTCAGCTGCTGAAGGCCGGTCGAAACACCGCCGCCACCATTGACCCAGATGTTGAACCAGCCTGGATTCTTGATCGTTCCTTCAGGGTTTTCGACGATCAAGGTCTCCTTGCGGGGCAAAGAGGTATAGTCCTGAGCCTTGGCCGCAGCGATGAGGCCGAACGTGGCCAGCGCGACGCCGAAGGCAAGCTTCTTCCACTGCTTCATGATCTCCTCCCATTTTTATCGACTGCACGGCACACTCAAACGATGATGAGCAGACCGCGATTTCACCCTTTTTCCCGGCCGGCCGCTTAAACCAACGTACGGGCCGTCCGGGCCTGCAATGGGTCCTCAGCCGCCTCCTCGCGACCATCAGACCGTTTTCAGTGCCGGGTGCATTCGCCCCGGCCACAAGGTGTCAGACTGCCAGTCGGATCACCGTGTAGGATAGCGGCTTCAGTGTCGCGCGAAGCCGTCCATCCTCGATCTTGGCGTCGCCCGTATTGGTTGGGACGACTGCGTTCGGATGCGCTGCCGTGTTGGTCGCCTGCAAATCGCTGTGAACCATTTCATGCTGTTCGACGACACGGACTCCGGCAAAGCCTTCGAGGCGCGTGTCGAGGTCGAGCGCGCTGTCGGGATGGCGGTTGACGGCAAAGAGCGTAACCATCTTTCCGATCTCGTCGTGAACGGCCGACACATCGAGATAGGGCACGTCGTCGGCCTCGTCGCTGTCATAGGTCGGGCCGTCGGTGACCAGGCGCAGCGCGTAGCCGCGGCCATATTTCGAGGCGAAATAGAGCGGATAGTAGATCGTCTGCCGCCATGCCGGGCCTCCGTCCTCCGTCATGATCGGGGCGATCACGTTGACAAGCTGGGCGATGCAGGCAATGCGCACGCGGTCGGAGCGGCGAATGAAGGTGTTGAGAATGCCGCCGACCTGCAGCACGTCCTCGAAATTATAGACATCCTCAAGCAGATGCGGCGCATCCGGCCATTCGTCGCGCGCAAGGATCTCCTTGTCCTGCTGGTTGGAGTGATACCAGACGTTCCATTCGTCGAAGGAAATGCCGATCGTCTTCTTCGAGCGCTTCTTAGCCTTGATATAATCGATGACGCCGCCGATGGTGACGATATAGCGATCGAGTTTCTCGGCCTTGGCGAGATAGTTCAGCGTATTCTTCTCGCGATTGGCGAAATACATGTGCAGCGAGATATGATCAGCGCTGTCGTAGCACTGCTCCAGAACCTGGGCTTCCCAATCGGGGTAAGTCTTCATGTCCGAGTTGGACGAGCCGCAGACCACCAGTTCAAGCGATTTATCGAAGCCGCGCATGGCCTTGGCGGTCTCGTCGGCCAGGCGGCCATATTCGTAGGCAGACTTGTGACCGACCTGCCAGGGACCATCCATCTCATTGCCCAGGCACCAGAGCTTCACTCCATGCGGATCAGCCCAGCCGTGCTTGCGCCGCAGGTCCGACCAGTATGTGCCGCTTGGATGATTGCAATATTCAAGGAAGTTTCGTGCCGCATCCAGCCCGCGCGAGCCGAGGTTGACGGCAAGCATCGGCTTGGTATTGGCCTTCTTGCACCAATCCACGAATTCATTGACGCCGATCTGGTTGCTCTCGCGCGTCCGCCAGGCAAGATCGAGGCGCACCGGCCGCTCAGAACGGGGCCCAACGCCATCTTCCCAATTATAGGCTGAGACGAAATTACCCCCCGGATAACGGCAGTAGGGCGAGTTGAGCTCGCGCACCAGCTCAATCACATCCTTACGGAAACCGTTCTCATCGGCAGTCGGATGGCCCGGCTCGTAGATGCCGCCATAGATCGCCCGACCCAGATGCTCCAGAAAAGAGCTGTAGAGCCGATCATCGATGTCGGCAATTCGGAAATCACGATGGACGATCACATGCGCCTTCACGGCCTTCCTCCCATATATATCAGATATTTCGTTCTTATACCTTGATCTTGATACACTTTTGGAAGGCCGTCAACGCACTCACGGCGGAAAATATCGCAGAAACCACAGTAGCGGCGCGCATGGAATGACAAAACCCTCCGTGAAATCAGTGATTTATGAAAAATATGACTTATCGGAATTTAACTCCGACAATATGCTATGTATCATAAATTACGATACTATTGCGCCAAATCGATGCGCATGAGGATATCGCGGCCATAATTGCCGAAGCCGCGGCCGAAGATATTGATGCCACCGGTGTTGCGCGCATCGTCGGCGATACCGATCCGCAGACGGATCGAGGAATGCTGACTGATGGCAAGGTCATCGATCGTCACATCGGAAGAGGCGACCCCGTCGATGAACGTGCCCTTCTTGGAGATTCGCCAGGTCTTGAGCTTGCCGTATTGAGAACCTTCCAGCTTCCACCAGCTTGGCGTGAAGGCCCCGCGCTTGTCGCCGTAATCGCCGGGAGAGGTCCATGTGCCAACGGCAACGCCGTTGATCCAGACAGTGATGTCGGACGGCCAATCCGGATTGGTGCCGGGCACTTCGGATGAGAGCTCCATCGAGAATTCGATGGCATTGACGTTTCGGTTCAAGATCTTGGCATTGTTGGGGAATTTATACTCAACATGGCCGCGGCCGAACCAGAGAAGACCGGCCTGCATGCGTTGCGGGTCGAGGAAATAATCGGGAACATCGAGTAGGCCGATGACGCCCTCGGTGGAGCACAGGCCACAAGGCGCATGCGTCTCGCAGCTCGTGTAGAGACCGATTGGCATGGCGACTTCGATCACGTCCTCATCATGCTTGAAGGCCTGGTCCTCAAAGCTCAACAGGATTTCGTCGTAAAGCGCGGTGCAGATCTTTTGGTAGCCTTTTCGCGCTTTCGCAGCCTTGGTTTCGACAAGACCGGCCTCCTCCAGGATCATGATACCCGTCGCGACAGTCGATTGCGGCAGATCCAGTTCCCGGGCGATCTCGTTGACGTTCAGCGAGCCTCTTGCACAGAGCAGCTTTAGCATATCCACACGCGCCGGCGCCGATAGCGCCCTGAAAACCGCAGCGTTCTCACCCGCATAAATTGTCAGAAAGCCGCGCTGCATGAAATCCTGAATTCCCCATCAACAGACTTCATTTATATCAGGATTTTTGATTTCACAAGAGACATTACTCGAAATGGCCTGGCTTGGCGCCTCCTGCACGCAACGAGAAGACGCCAGCCAATTCACAAACTATGCAACTCGGCGGGACCGAATCCCCGATCGCGGCTCGGCTTCCAGCTTTACCTGCAAGTCTCTATTCGCTTCAGGGCAGCGGTAATGCCTGACAGCGAGTAGGAGTAACTCGTCTCGGTGCCACGCTTGGATGTCGCTTGTAGCTGCAGTTGTGCGCCGCCTTTCATGGCGTTGACCATGGTCGGCTCCTGCGCCTCGTTCCTTACCCAGCCGTGCCGGTCTTTCGTAAACATCGGGAATGTCTTGTCGCCAACTGTCGCCGTCATCTGCGCGCCGTCTTTCAGGTCATAGCCCATCGCGGCCTCCGGCACCAGTTTGTCACCGGGAGACAGGCGCGAGACGATGAAGAAATTGTCGCCGTGGTCGACACTGGCGGGCTGCTGCGCAACCGGCCTCGATAAAACATAGCAACTGACGCTGTCGCCGGACTTATAAGAATATGCGCCCCAATGATCGAATTGATCGATACGGACGGGCACTTCCGCATGCGCGATACCGGCGCTGAATGCGACGAAGACCAGAGCGGGGGCGAAATTTCTTGCAAACATAGTTTCCTGCCATTTCTTGTTTCAAGGACATTGAAAGCGAGAGATGCACTCACACGCGCGGCAGTTTCGGTGCGGTGCGTTATCCGATTGTTAACGTCTTCGTTAAAATTTGTTCATGTTAGGAAGCGCGTAAGAAACCATATGTGGGAAGAACGCAACCTCGTCGGCATTGACGATCAGTTCACAGTTTGCGCTATTCCATCCGCTGCATCCATGCACATATAGCCGCCTGAACCTTCGGCTTTTGCAAGCCATGCCATGAAGACGCAAGCAAGCGGCACCTTTGACGCGCCGGTCTCTGCATGGACATGCGTTATGCAAAAGCAGGCCGTGCTAACCGGATATAATAGGATTGTACCATGAAGAAGATCGGTTTCCTTTCATTCGGCCACTGGACGCCCTCGCCCCAGTCGCAAACGCGCTCGGCAGCCGACACGCTGCTGCAATCGATCGACCTTGCCGTCGCGGCGGAACAGCTGGGCGCGGACGGCGCTTATTTTCGCGTGCATCATTTCGCTCGCCAGCTCGCATCGCCCTTCCCGCTGCTGGCAGCTGTCGGCGCCAAGACCAGCCGCATCGAAACCGGCACCGCCGTCATCGACATGCGCTATGAAAACCCGTTCTACATGGCCGAGGATGCGGGCGCTGCCGATCTTATCGCCGGCGGCCGGCTGCAGCTGGGCATCAGCCGCGGCTCGCCCGAACAGGTGATCGATGGATGGCGCCACTTCGGTTATGCGCCGATGGAGGGCGAGAGTGACGCTGACATGGGCCGCAGGCATACGGAAGTGCTGCTCGATCTGCTGCGCGGCGAGGGCTTCGCACAGCCCAATCCTCGGCCAATGTTCCCCAACCCGCCCGGCCTGCTGCGCCTGGAACCCTACTCCGAGGGCTTGCGCGAGCGGATCTGGTGGGGTGCCGGCTCCAACGCCACGGCCGTATGGGCGGCAAAGCTCGGCATGAACCTGCAGAGCTCGACGCTCAAGGACGACGAAAGCGGCCTGCCCTTCCACGTCCAGCAGGCAGATCAGATCCGGCTCTATCGCGAGGCCTGGAAAGAAGCCGGGCACAAGCGCGAGCCGCGGGTTTCGGTCAGCCGCAGCATCTTCGCGCTGGTCAACGATCTCGACCGAGCCTATTTCGGCCAGAGCGGCCAGGATGCAGACAAGATCGGCTTCATCGACGAGAAGACGCGCGCCATCTTCGGCCGCAGCTATGCCGCAGAGCCGGATGTGCTGATCGAACAGTTGGCAAAGGACGAAGCCATCGCCGCGGCCGACACCCTGCTGCTGACGGTGCCGAACCAGCTTGGGGTCGACTATAATGCCCATGTCATCGAGTCCATCCTGACCCATGTCGCGCCGGCATTAGGTTGGCGCTAGGACGGCTGCGGATGGCGAAGGTACGTCTGCCGACGGCGGGGTTGCGTGAGGCAGAAAATGGAAGAAACGAAATTGACCGCCCGCGAAAGCCAGCTTTCGCGGGCGGTCGTTTCAGATTTTACATCATGAGCGGCGCAGGGCTCCGCAGATCAAGCCAGGGCATTGTGACGCCGCAACAGATGAAGCGCTGCCAGCACCAGCAACGCCATCAGCGTGGCAAAGCCGACCAGAGGCCATGCACTATCGCCATCCAGCGCTGTGACGGCCAGAGTCCCGATGAGACTTACGATCAGACTCTGAATGCAGAAATAGAATGCCACGGCCGATCCGGCGATATCGCCGAACTCCGCCAGCGCCCCGTTCGCCGTCACAGATCCCGCAAAGACGATGCCGACAGCCATGATCCACATCGGAAGCACGAAGCTTGCGAAGGACGGCATCCCATAGAGCTGACCGAGACCAAGAGCTGCCGCACCGATCAGAAGCAGTCCCATACCCCGTGCAGCACAGCCCGCAACGCCCCATCTTTCCACAAACAATCGGGCAAAGCGCGCCGTGATAATCATCACGACGGCGACCGTCGCAAATGCGATGCTGAAACCGAGTTCGGAATAACCGGCCCGGCCGATCAGCACGCGCGGAGCGGTCGAGAAGAACACGAAGAATGTGCCCATGCCCGCGCTGAAGGCCAGTGTATAGGTCCAGAACGATCGGCTTTTAAAGATCGGCCATATGGAACGGCGTGGACCGGGGGCGCCCTCGGGGCACGTTTCATGCCATTTCACAACAGCATGGATACTTGCCAGAAGCGCCGGCATCGCGAGCACCATGAAGATGGCACGCCATCCGAACCGGTCGGCGATCATCGCACCGGCTATCGGTCCAAGGGCCGGCACGAAGGACAGGATCGAACCGAATGTGGCATAGATAATGGCCTGTTCAGGACGATTGCCGTAGACATCCCGCACGGTCGCGAAGGTCGCGACCAAGGCTGCCGACGCGCCTATGGCCTGCAGCAGGCGGCATAGCACGAAGACAGGCGCACCCCATGAAAGGGCTGCTCCGAGAGAGGCGACGGCAAATAGAACGGCACCGGAAAGCAGGACCGGGCGGCGGCCGATGCGATCCGAAAGAGGGCCGAACACGACCTGTCCGAGACCCAGCATGATCATATAGAGGCTCAACGTCAGCTGGATCACCGCAGGCGTCGTGTTGAGAATACCGGGCATCGACGGCACGACAGGAAGGTAGATGTCCATGGCCAGTGAAGCGAGGATATCAAAAGGCGCCATCAGCAGCAGTGCCGCCGGCAGCGAATAAGCCCAGGACGGGCGTATGTCAGACATGAGAAAATTCCGCTCGAAAGAGAGATCGGGCGGCGCCTGCCACTGGCATCAATGGGAATGAGTTCGACAGCACGCCGCAACAACAAAAAGCTGTTGCGGCTTATCTATCTGCTGACTTGGAGTTCCCCATGCCGATGGCCTCGTGGCGAGATACGTGATGACCACAGCGTATAGCAGATGACATCGGACCGGGCAATGATGTTGGGACGGGCATGGTCGCAACCACCACATGCAATGCGGCTAGCCGCGCACCGAAAATGAGGTGAAAATCTAATGAATTTTTAACCATGACTATGCCCTAACTGCTTGTAATTTCTTTCTTGGAGCAGATTATGGTGCGCGCATCGAAAATGGACGAGTTGAACGATCGGCTCGACTTTGTTGGACTGGGACAGGATGCCAGGCAGGCTCTTTCGGAGTTGCAGCCGACTATCGAATCGGCCGTCAAAGACGCTCTCGACAGCTTTTACGAGAAGATCACCAAACATCCGGCAATGTCGAAATTCTTTTCGTCGCAGCAGCATGTGCACCACGCCAAATCCAAGCAGCAGGACCATTGGAAGACGATCGCGTCAGGCAAATACGGACCCGATTACGTCGAAGCGGTCTCGGCGGTCGGCAGGACGCATGCCCGCCTCGGTCTCGAGCCGCGCTGGTATATTGGCGGCTACGCCTTGATCCTCGAAGGGATGGTGCGATCGATCGTTGCGCAACAGCTCAATGGCTTCATGCAGCGCAAGCATGAACAAGCCTTGTCGCGGCGGCTCTCGGCGATCGTCAAGGCCGCTCTGCTCGATATGGATTACGGCATCTCGGTTTACCTGCAGGTGCTCGCCGATGAGCGCGACCGCGCGGAGTCCGAGCGGGCTGCTGCACAGCGCGAGCAGGAACGCGCGCTTGATGCACTCGGCATAGCGCTGAACGGCCTTGCGAACGGCGACCTAACGGCTGATATCACAGAAGCCCTTTCGGCTGAATTCGAGGTCCTGAAGAGGAACTACAACGAGTCGCTTGCATCCCTGGGCACTGCAATGCAGCGCATCGAAGATTCGGTAACCCGTGTTCGCGATGAAGCCGGTTCGATCTCGTCTGCTGCTGACAACATGGCAAGGCGCACGGAACAGCAGGCCTCAGCGCTTGAAGAAAGTGCCGCTGCTATCGACCAGATCACCACGATTTCGGAACAGACCGCCGAGCGGACGCGCGAGGTACAGGCAATCGTCAAGGAATCCGCCTCGGAGGCGGAACGGTCGCGCGAGGTCGTGCAGCAAGCCGTGTCCGCCATGGGTGATATCGAAACCTCGTCGCGCAAGATGACCGACATCATCTCCGTCATCGACGACATTGCCTTCCAGACGAACCTTCTGGCGTTGAACGCCGGCGTCGAGGCCGCCAGAGCGGGCGAACAGGGCAAGGGCTTCGCCGTCGTCGCGCAGGAAGTCCGCGAATTGGCGCAGCGTTCGGCAACCGCCGCAAAGGAAATCAAGGATCTGATCGACAGATCGTCAAATGACGTGCGGCGTGGCGTCGAGCTGGTCAACCGGACCGGTGAGGCATTGACTTTGATCGGCAATCAGGTCGCGTCCATCGACCGGAATGTCGGCGCCATCGCCCGCTCGGCGCAGGAACAGGCCGTCGGCATCAGCGAGATCAACTCCGCGGTCCGCAACATGGATCAGATGACCCAGCAGAATGTCGCGCTCATGGAAGAGACGAATGCCTCGACGCGGCACCTCGCCGATATCAGCAACGAACTCGCCGGTCTCGTCGGACGGTTCAAAACGGTGCGTTCGGGAACCCGGACCGGAGCCGTTAGGCTGAAAATCGCGAGCTGACACGGCCGACAACATCGTTAGCATTTTCAATGAGATGGCTTCGGACAATGGTTCGGGGCCGTTTTGCCGCACATTTAGCCCGGCATCTCCTCGATTTCCGCCAGCAGCCATTGGCGAAACATCTTCATGGATGCCGTTTCCGCCCGGGATTTCAGTCGCGTCAGCCAGTAGCTGCCGGTCATCGCCGTGATCTGGAACGGCTGCATGATCCTGCCGGCCTCGATGTCATGCGAAAACATCGCGACGGGCACGAGCGCAACGCCAACGCCTCGCGCAGCCGCCTCCACGAGCGTCAGCGACGAATCGAACATCCAGCCGCGAAGATGCGGCGGGGGCAGACCCGCCACCCTGAACCAGAGCGACCATTCATCTACCCGATAGGATCGCAACAGCTCGACATCGGCAAGATCGGCGGGCTTGCGCAATCGCGCCCCGATATCGGGCGTGCAGACTGGGGAGAGCGGCGCATCCAGCAGATGGATTGCTTCCGTTCCATGCCAAGCGCCGTCACCGAAGCGCAGGAAGAAATCCAGTCCGTCGAGCACCATATCGGCGCGATTGTTGTTGGTCTTCAGGCGCAGATCGACATGCGGGTGCTGCGCCTTGAAGCTCGCGAGGCGCGGCAAAAGCCAGCCGATCGCGAAAGTCCCGACGACGCCGACGGTGAGGATTTCGGCAAAATTCCCCTCTTCCAGTTGACTGAGCGTGGCGCTCATCCGTCGGAAGGCGTCCGTCAGCACTGGCAGCAGTGCGTGCCCCTCATCGGTCAGGGCAAGGCCGCGCGGCAGGCGCTTGAAGAGGGTCACGCCCAGCACGTCCTCCAATGCCTTGACCTGATGGCTGATCGCCGTCTGCGTGACCCGGAGTTCAAGGCCCGCCCGCGTGAAGCTGCAGTGCCGCGCCGAGGCTTCGAACACGCGCAGCGCGTTCAATGGCAGCTGGGAGATCTCCATTTGTGTCCTAAGGCCAAGTTTTTCTCATGTCTAAGCTCAGAATTGATCGTTTGTCTAGGGCAGAAAGCAGAGCCATAGTCTGCCTCGCAAGGTGATTTGCAGGGTCCCAATGACGTCCACGAGACCCGAGACGCACCTCTTTGCTCAACATCAATCGAAGTGGAAACGTGATGACGATCTTATTGTCGCGCCGGCAAAGCCTTGCCGGCAGCTTGCTTGCGCTGCCTGTTCTGGCGGGGTTAAGCGCGGTTGGACGTACTGCAGACGATAATACGGGCGAGGCGCAGCTTGCCGCACTCGAAAGCAAGCATCCGGGCCGCATCTGCGTCAGCATTCTCGACTTGGCAAGCGGCAAGCGCATCGAGCACCGCGCCGGCGAGCGCATCCTGATGTGCAGCACCTTCAAGGCACTGGCCGCAGCTCTGGTGCTTGCCCGTGTCGACAAGGGCGATGAGAAGCTCGACCGGCGCATTCATTACAAGAAGAGCGATCTCGTCGATTATTCTCCGGCGACCAAACCTAACGCCGGAGACAATGGCATGACGGTTGGCGAACTTTGTGCGGCCGCCGTCACGCTCAGCGACAATACCGCGGCCAATCTGTTGCTCGCGAGCTTTGGCGGCCCAAAGGCGGTGACGGCTTTCTGCCGTAGCCTCGGCGACGATCTCACGCGCCTTGACCGCACAGAACCTACATTGAACTACCACGACACCCCGGACGATCAACGCGATACGACGACAGCTTCGGCGATGCAGGAAAACCTGCGTCGGCTTCTGTTCACCGATATACTGACAGCCGCCTCGCGATCGCAACTGGCCGCCTGGCTGATCACCAACAAGACGGGAGACACCCGACTGCGCGCCGGCCTTCCGAAGGATTGGCTGGTGGGCGACAAGACCGGAACAAACGGTGACAAATACGGCAATGCCAACGACATCGCGGTGCTATGGCCATCGAAGCGCGCCCCTATCATCGTAACGGCCTATTGCGAGATCCCCACCATTGTAGCTGACGAACGCAACGCCATCATTGCCGAAATCGGCCGCATCGCCGCAGCGATCTGAATTCATCGCGCCGGATAACAGCCGCCAATCATCGCTTCCTTTTCGACCGTGCGATCTTTCACGGTCGATCATCACAATGAGGATATCATCTTGAATATACGTGCCAATTCTTTGCAGAAGCTCGGTATCGTCGCAGGCTGCCTTTTCTATGGGGTCAGTGCCCACGCCGCCGAAGTCAATGATCGGGAGCAGCTGGAGCGAGCTGTCAACGAGATCATTCGTCCGCTCATGAAGGATAACGACGTACCGGGTATGGCGATTGCGATTACCGTCAAGGGCAAGCGCTACATCTTCAATTACGGCGTCGCCTCGAAGGAGAGCGGCCAGAAGGTAACGAACGACACGATCTTCGAGCTCGGCTCCATCAGCAAGACCTTTACGGCAGCCCTTGGCTCCTACGCCCAGATCAGCGGAAAGCTCTCCTTCTCCGACAAGGCAACGAAATATATGCCGGAACTTGCGGGTACCAGTTTCGACAAGATCAGCCTCCTCGATCTCGCCACATATTCGGCCGGCGGTCTGCCTCTGCAGTTTCCCAACGGGGTAACGGATCAGGACAAGATGGTTGCCTATTATCGCAACTGGCATCCTTCCTTCGCGCCCGGCACGTATCGGCAATATTCCAACCCCAGCATCGGCCTGTTCGGTTATCTGGCAGCGCAGGCCATGGGCGAACCGTTCGACAGGCTGATGCAGGACAAAATTCTTTCCGGTCTCAACCTCAACCACACCTATATCCGCGTTCCACCGGCTGAGATGAGCAACTATGCCTATGGCTATTCGAAGCAGGGCAAACCAATCCGCGTCAATGGCGGCGTCTTCGACACGCAGGCCTATGGCATCAAGACTACAGGCTCCGACATGCTTGCTTTTCTCGAGGCCAATATGGGTGAAGCAAAGCTCGACGGCACACTTCAGCGTGCAATCGATGCGACGCATGTCGGTTATTACCGCGTCGACAACACGACGCAGGCGCTCGGCTGGGAAATCTATGCCTATCCGACGACGCTTGCCCGGCTGCTTGCCGGCAATTCCTCCGACATGGCGCTTGAGCCCCACAAGATCACCCGGCTCGACCCACCTCAACAGCCACGCAAGGATGTCCTTCTCAATAAGACAGGCTCAACGAATGGCTTTGGCGCATACGCAGCCTTCATACCGGCCCGGCAGATCGGCATCGTTCTGCTGGCAAACAGGAATTTTCCGATCCCTGCACGCGTTTCGTCGGTCTACAAGATCCTGACTGCCGTCGAAAATCTGGCGGGATCGAAGGAGGCAAAGTAGAGACCGGGCTCTAAGGCTTGGTCCGCTCCAACGAACGGCCGACCTCGGCAAAAGCTGACGGGTCGGCCAGTATCATTTCACACAGCGCCATTCGCCAAGCCGCTGACATATATTATGACGATATCCCATAGAACGCTAAGTTCAGGTCATGAAGAGGTCGCGATCGCCGGATACCGCCGGGTCAGGCGATGGCAAGTTCGCCTGCTTCCTGCCAATTGCGCAACAAGGCAAAAAGCTCCTCGCGATCCTTCACATCGAGCTGCGGCACGCCGGGAACGCGAACAGGGCCGACCTTCAGGCCGGAAAAGGTGACGGCCTCCTTGACGACGGTGACGTTTGTTCCGTTGCGGAACTTGGTGCGCATGCGTTCGAAGGGCTCGAGCTTGTTGACGATGGCGCGGGCAGCGGCAAAATCGCCCTTCTCCAAAGCCGCATGCACAGCAAGCGACAGTTTCGGAGCAACGTTGACGAGGCCCGACGTGAAGCCCCTTGCGCCGGCGGCGGCGAATGTCGGGGCCCAGCTCTCAGCGAGACCGCAGACGAACAGCGCGCCGTTCGGATCGGAAGCTGCAACCGCCCGTGAAAGCAGCATCAGATCCGTTGTCGCGAACTTGATGCCGGCAATGTTGCCGTGACCGGCCAGACGGACCATGTCGTCAACGCTGAAGCCTTCGGCACGGACATAGGCAACGAGCGGGAGCGGCGAAGCCTCCGCCAGATCGCGAAAATAGTCGATCTGCGAACCGGGTGCGGCGAACGGATCCACCGGTTGATGCGACATGACGGCGGAGGCGCCGATTGAGGCAGCATCCTTCGCCATCTGGATCGCCTCGCGCAATGAGCGGCCGATCGCTGCCGTCACCGGCGCCTTGCCGTCGACACCCTTGATCGCAGCTTCGTGGACTTGGCGGATCTCTCCCGGAGTAAGTGCATAGAATTCGCCCGTATTGCCCGCTGCGACGATGTTATGAATCCCGGCAGCCGCTACCCGCTGATAGACTTGAGCGGTCACGCGCGGTTCCACTTCGCCCCTCCCATCATAGGCCGTGACCGGAACACCGGAGACGCCGGTCAGCACCTGCCGCATGGTTTCAATGCTCATCTTCCTACCCTTACCCTTTATCATCCATCGGGACGCAAACGAGGAGGCGTAAAGAAGTCATCCCCTCGCCTTCGCCCCATTCAATTCCCTATACGCCCTGAAACATGCGGGCGCGTGCATTCAAGATATGTCGCTTCATGGCATCGTGAGCCTCAGTCTCCTGCCGCGCGAAAATCGCCTGCACGATGACGGCATGCTCATCCTGAACACTGCGGATCTGCTCGGGCGTCCGCTTGAGGCTGAGGCTGCGGGTCACGGAATGACCGATAGCGAAATGTGGCCGGAACAATTCACGGACGGTAATATGGAACTGATTGCCAGTCGCGATCGCAATGGCGTCGTGCAGCTCCTGATCCTCTTCCGCGCCAAGCCGGCCCTCGCGAAGACATTGTTCGATCTTTTGAAGCGCTGCGGTGATCCGTTCCTTATCGTCAGCCTGCCAGTTGCGCGCCGCAAGCTCGGCGGCCTCGGCCTCGAGCCCGGCGCGAAATTCGAAAAAGCGCTGGACATCGGCAAGCGACCCTACGGGCACCATTTTCAGGACCGAGGAATCCGGCCTTTGCCTTACATAGGAACCCGACCCCTTGCGCGACACGATCAGGCTGTCGGCACGCAGTCTCTCCAGGGCGTCGCGCACGACGGGTCGTGACGCGCCGAACATGTCCGCGAGCTTGGCTTCCGCCGGCAGCCGCTCATTCACCGGAAAGGTTCCATCCGCAATCATGGCGACGATCCTCTCATAGATGATGTCGCCGAAGCGCGTCGCGCCCGCACCGGAATCGTTGGCGACAGAGAGTTTCATCATCGTCCTTCATGAATGCTGGCCGGCGACAGCCATAGCGCATTTCCTGCGCGACAGGACTACTAAATCTGTAAAAATCTGTCAACTCTTGTAATTATCTGAGAACGTAATATGGTCTCGACGCTGCGCCAGAGGGGTGCATGGCGACGGGACGGGAGCCTGTCGCCTCGGTCGAGGCAAAGCCCGGCCGAAATCAAAACGGGAGGGATTCGATGCGCGATGAAATATTGTCCCGCGGCGTGAGCAGGCGTGCCGTCCTCGGCGGTATGGCGGGCATGGCAGCCCTGTCTCTGGCCGGTCGTGTCAACGCTGCCGATGCAGGCGGTGAGGCACCCGCCCTGGCTGCGCTCGTCAAGGATGGCAAGCTGCCGCCGCTGGCCGACCGACTGCCGAAAAAGCCGATGGTCGTCACCCCTTATGAAAAAGTCGGCACCTATGGCGGCACCTTACGGCGCGGCCTGCGAGGCTCGTCCGACCACAACGGTATCCTGCGCATGGTGGGCAACCAGAGTCTGGTGCGCTGGAATCTCGAATTCACGCAGGTTCTGCCGAACCTCGCCGAACGTTGGGACGTCAATGCCGACGCCTCGCAGTTCACCTTCTATCTCATTCAAGGCGCACGCTGGTCCGACGGTCAGCCATTCACGGCGGATGACGTCGTTTTCGCCATCGAGGACTGCGTCAAGAATACCGATCTCTATAGCGCAACGCCGGCTCAGCTCTCCGTTGCCGGCAAGGCAGTCGATGTCACGAAGATTGACGACTATACGGTGAAATTCACCTTTGCCGCTCCGAACGCGCTTTATCTGGAAAATCTCGCCACCCCGCTCGGCCAGCATCCAACGCTGTTTCCGAAGCACTATTGCAGCCAGTTCTTGCCGAAATACAATCCGAACGTCGCGGAGGATGCGAAGAAGGCCGGCGTCAGCAGTTGGCCCGAACTCTTCCGCGCACGCTGCGGCGACATCGAAATCCCCTCACGCTGGGGCAATCCGGACAAGCCGACGCTCGATCCCTGGGTCGTCAAGGAACCCTATACCGGCGGAGCAACCCGTGTCGTCATGACCCGCAACCCATACTTCTGGCAGGTCGATACCTCAGGCAACCAGCTTCCGTATGTCGACGAGATCAATTTCGGCATCTCGCAGGATGTGGAATCGCTGATGCTGAACGTCATTTCCGGCAAGATCGATATTCAGGAGCGCCATATCAGCGTGCTGGCCAACAAGCCGACGCTCTCGCAGAACATGAAGAAAGGCGATTATCGCCTTTTAACCCTTGTCCCTTCCACCTCGCAGCAATGCCAGATCTACTTCAACATCACCCATAAAGATCCGGCCATGCGCAAGATGTTTGCCGACAAGTCGGTCCGGCAGGCGCTCTCGCTCGGGATCAATCGACAGGAAATCATCGACATCGTCTATTTCGGCCAGAGCGAGGGATACCAGGCCGGGCCGCGACCGGAGCATCCCTGGTACAATGAAAAATATGCCCGCCAATTCACCAACTACGATCCGGACAAGGCCGGAGCCATGCTCGATGAGGCCGGCTACGGCAAGAAGGATGCAAACGGCTTCCGCCTGAGGCCGGACGGCCAGAAAGTCTTCTTCGCCGTCGACGTCATACCGACCCTCTATCCCGATCTGGTCGACGCCCTCGAACTGGTGAAGGCGCATTGGGCCCAGATCGGCGTCGACATGAAGGTCAATACGATCGAGCGTGCGCTCTACTACACTCGAGGCGACGACAATGCCCATGATGCTCAGGTCTGGCCGGGGCCTGGCGGCCTCGATCCGATGCTCGATCCGCGCGATTTCTTCGCTTTCCACCCGCAGGGTTCGCGCTACGCCATTCCATGGTCGGTCTGGTACACCTCGAATGGCAAACAGGGCGAGGAGCCGCCGGAGAGCCAAAAAAAGCGCATGAAGCTTTTCGACGAGGCACGCTCGACGGCCGATCTCGACAAGCGCGGCGCCGTCATGAAGCAGATCTTCGACATCGCCGCCGAAGAATTTGAAACTGTTGGGCTTTGCCTTGCCGTCGGCGGTTTCGGCATCATCCGCAATAACCTGCACAATGTTCCGGAAAAGCAGCCGGACAGCTGGTCCTGGCCCAATCCGGGACCGGCCATGCCGCAGCAATTCTTCTTCACCAGTTGATTGCGCCGATCAAGCGCCGCCTTGCACGGGCGGCGCTTTCCTTGATGCGGAGCTGCCCGTGGCAGCACTCACTGCGAGAAACAGCCATGCTGGTCTTCATCGGTAAACGCCTCTTGTGGATGATCCCATCCCTTTTCGCCATCAGCTTCCTGGCCTTCGTGCTGATCCAGCTGCCTCCCGGCGACTATGTGACGACCTACATCGCCACGCTCGCCTCTTCGAATGAAGTGGTCGATCAGAACACAGCTGCGCAATTGCGCGAACGCTTCGGCCTCGATCAGCCGATGCTCATCCAATATCTGAAATGGATGTGGGGCATTCTTTCGCGCGGCGATTTCGGTATTTCGTTCGAATGGCAGCAACCGGTCTCGGGCCTGATTTGGGAGCGCATGGCGCTGACGCTCATTCTGGCGCTTGCAGCGCTGATCGCGACCTGGGCGATCGCGCTGCCGATCGGCGTCTATTCCGCCGTCAAGAAATATTCGATCGGCGATTATTTCTTTACCGCCTTCACCTTTCTCGGGCTTGCCATCCCCTCCTTCCTACTGGCGCTGGTGCTGATGTATGTCGCAGCCGTCGAGTTCGGCCAGGATGTCGGCGGTCTGTTCTCCACCGAATTCGAGACGGCACCCTGGAGCATCGCCAAGATGGTGGATCTGCTCTCGCATTTGTGGCTGCCGGTCGTCATTCTTGCCGTTTCTTCTACCGCAAGCCTCATCCGCGTCATGCGCGCCAATATGCTCGATGAGTTGCCGAAACCCTATGTGACGACGGCGCGCGCGAAAGGCCTCTCCGAGTTCCGGCTGCTGGTCAAATATCCGCTGCGCATAGCGCTCAATCCGTTCATCTCCACCATCGCATGGCTGCTGCCCAATCTCATTTCGGGCTCAGTCGTCGTCGCGATCGTTCTCAACCTGCCAACGGCGGCGCCATTGCTGCTGCAGGCGCTGATGGCGCAAGACATGTACCTGGCCGGTGCCTTCGTGCTGCTGATCTGCGCGCTGACGCTGATCGGGTCACTCATCAGTGACATTCTGCTTGCCCTTGTCGATCCCCGTATCCGGTTGGAATAGGAGCAGCCCATGGCCGATATCGCCGTCCCGAACCTGCGCCCTGACCGAAACGCCGTCGCCTCGCAATGGCAGCTGATCTGGTGGGCTTTCCGCCGCCACAAGCTTGCCATGGTCGCCCTCGTCGTCACCATATTGATGTATATCGTCGCGGTCGCGCCCGGCTTCTTTGCCATCAATGACCCCAATCAGCAGAATGCACGCGCAACCTTTCACCCGCCGCAGAAGGTCCACTTCTTCGATACGGACAACGGCTTTTCCTTCGGGCTGCACTACTATCCGCTAAAGCTCACACGCGATCCGGAAACGCTTGCGCCGATCTTCAAGGAAGACACGACCAAGCGCGTCTCAATCAGCCTGTTCGGTCGCGGCTACGAATATTCCGTACTCGGGCTCTTCACGAGCAACATTCACCTGCTGGCCTCCACGGACAAGACGACACCGCTTTTGCTGTTCGGCGCAGATCGGCTCGGCCGCGACGTCTTCAGCCGCACCGTCCAAGGTGCGCAGATTTCGCTATCGATCGGCCTCGTCGGTGTGTTCTTTTCGCTTCTACTCGGTATCGTTCTTGGAGGAGTTTCAGGCTATTACGGCGGAAAGCTCGACTTCTTCATCCAGCGCCTGATCGATTTCGTGCTCTCCCTGCCGACCATTCCGATCTGGCTTGCCATGGCGGCGGCCCTGCCGCAGGGCTGGCCGGCGGCACTGCAATATATGATGATCACGATCATCCTGTCCTTGACCGGCTGGGCGCAGCTTGCCCGCGTCGTGCGCGGCCGCTTTCTGTCGCTGCGAACGGAAGAGTTTGTCGCCGCAGCCAGACTCGACGGCGCCAGCGAAGGGCGCATCATCTTCCGCCATATGCTGCCGAGCTTCGCCAGCCACATCATAGCCTCGATCACGCTTGCCGTGCCGGCGATGATCCTAGCCGAGACATCCCTCTCCTTCTTGGGGCTCGGCCTGCAGCCGCCGACCATTTCCTGGGGCGTGTTGCTGCGCGAGGCGCAGAACATTCGCTCGATCGCAACCGCACCATGGCTCTTCCTGCCAGGTGTCGCCGTCGTCATTGCCGTCATGGCCCTGAACCTTCTCGGCGATGGCCTGCGCGATGCGGCCGATCCCTACAACAAATGAGGCGGGTATGACCGATATCGTTTCCATGAACACCTCCCGCCCTTTGCTGCAGGTCAAGAATCTCACCGTCGACTTCCCCTTGAGAAAAGGTATTTTCCGCGCGGTCGACAATCTCTCCTTTGCCATCGAGCCTGGAAAGACGCTTTGCGTCGTCGGCGAGAGCGGCTCGGGCAAATCCGTTACTGCACGCTCGATCCTGCAGATCGTCGATGCCCCCGGCCGCATCACCGGCGGCTCGATCATTCTGAACGGTGCTGGCGGCAGTTCGGTCGATCTCGTCAGGCTCAATCCGCGCGGGCGGCAGATCAGGTCGATCCGCGGGCGCGACATTGCCATGATCTTTCAGGAGCCGATGGCGTCACTCTCGCCCGTCCACACCGTCGGCGACCAGATCATGGAGGCGCTGCGCCTTCATACGAGGATGAGCAAGGCCGAGGCGCGAGCCGAGGCGATCTCGCTTTTGAAACAGGTGGAAATCCCCTCACCCGAAAAGGCGATCGACCGCTACGCTTTTCAATATTCGGGCGGCATGCGTCAGCGTGCCATGATCGCCATGGCGCTTGCCTGCAAGCCGCAGCTTCTGATCGCCGACGAGCCGACGACGGCACTTGATGTCACGACGCAGGCCGAAATCCTCGACCTCATTGCCCGGCTGCAGAAGGCCAATGGCATGGCGGTGCTGTTTATCACCCACGACATGGGCGTGGTCGCGCAGATCGCCGATGACGTGCTCGTCATGCACAATGGCGTCGTTAGGGAATACGGTCCGGTCGAGCAGATCTTCCATGCGCCGAAGGACGATTATACCCGCATGCTGATCGGCTCGGTGCTGAAGCTCGAGAGGAAAGCCGAAATCCGGCTGGCGCGACCGCCGCTCGACAAGACCGCTGCCCCGATCCTTGAACTGCGCAACGTGTCGATGGCCTTCGGCGAGGTTCGTGCTCTCAACGACGTCTCGATCTCGCTTCTGCCGCGCGAAACGCTTGGGATCGTCGGCGAGAGCGGATCGGGCAAGACGACGATGGGCCGCTCGATCATGCGCCTTATCGATCCGAGCGCAGGCGAGATCCTCTATCGCCGCGCCGATGGCGACGTCACCGACTTGGCAAGCGCCAAGGGGGCGGCCCTTGCGGCAGCGCGCCGCGAGCTGCGCATGGTGTTCCAGGACCCATTCGGCTCGCTCAATCCGCGCATGACGGTCTCGCAGATCATTGGTGAGCCATTGCTTGTCAACGGCATCGCCAGGGGCCGGGCGCTCGACGAGCGCGTCTGCCATCTGATGGAGCAAGTCGGTCTCGATCCGAGGGCGCGCGAGCGCTATCCGCATGCCTTCTCAGGCGGTCAGCGTCAGCGCATCGGCATTGCCCGCGCCATTACCCTCAATCCTCGCGTGATCGTCGCGGACGAGGCAACCTCGGCTCTCGATGTTTCCGTCCGCTCGCAGGTGCTCGATCTCCTTATGCGGCTGCAGGACGAACTTGGCCTCGCTTATATCTTCATCAGTCATGATATCGGCGTCATCCGCTACATGTGCGACCGCGTCGGCGTCATGTACAAAGGGCGCCTCGTCGAGGTCGGCGATGCCGACAAGGTCTGCAATGCACCCGAACATGCCTATACGCAGGCGCTGATTTCGGCGATCCCTCGCCCTGACCCTCGCGACAGGGATCACTCGCGGCGGTTCCGCTATGTCGAGCCCGAAACCGTGAAGAACGGGAGCGCGGCGTGATGCCTTCCCTCGACAACGCCGCAACGCCCATTTTCCACGAGCCAGGCTTCCCCGCGATGCGCGCAATGATTTCCCCACCTGCGGCAGCTCCCATGCCGCATTCATGTCAATCGATAGAAGGAAGACAAGATGAAGATCGACCGCATGCGGGTATTCGTGACCCGCGACAAGGATCGTCCGCGCGTCATCGTGGCGCTGGATACGGACGATGGACTGACGGGCTGGGGCGAGTGCTACAATCACGGCCCCGATTTGGCACTGCCGCCGATTCTCGACTATCTCTACGGTTTCCTCGCCGGCAAGGATCCAAGCCGGATCGACTATCTCGTCAACCTGCTGATCCAGCAGAGCCGCTTCCCGCCGGGCGCGCTTGGCCTTTCGGCGATTTCCGCGCTCGATCACTGCCTCTGGGATCTCTCGGCCAAGGCCCTCAACGTTCCGGTCTACAAGCTGCTCGGCGGCGCGGTGCGCGATCGCATCAAGGTCTATGCCGGCGTCTATACCGCTCCGGATGCGCCGGCTGCGCGCGATGAGCTCGACCGTCTGAACGCCGAATGGGGCTTTACCGCCTTCAAGCTCAGCCCATGGCGCATCGACATGCACGCCCATCGCTGGGGCAATGTCGTCAAGGCATCGGCCGACTATTTCCGTTCGCTGCGCGAGACCGTGCGCGACGACTATGAGATCGCCTTCGACGCCCATGCGAAAATCTTCGAGCCGGTCGCCGCTCGCCAGCTCGGCAATGCGCTGGCTCCTTATGATCCGCTTTTCTATGAAGAGCCGCTCCGGCCCGAAAACATCGAGATGTGGGGCGAGCTGAAACAGGGCCTCAATTGCGTGCTCGCGACCGGCGAGTCCCTCTATAATCGCAACGAGTTCCTGCGCCTGCTGCAGGTCAAGGGCGCCGACCTGATCCAGCCCGACATCTGCGTCGTCGGCGGCATCAGCGAGATGCGGCGCATCGCGACGATCGCCGAGGCGCATTTTGTCGGCGTTGCTCCGCACAACCCGATGGGGCCGCTCGCGACCGCCGTCAACGTGCATTTCTCGGCCGCCGCACAGAACTTTCGGATACTCGAATACCGGCTGCCGAAGGGTCAGGCCTACGTCTATGGCGGCAACGAAGTCGAACAGCGACAAGGCGAAACCCGCTATGTCGTCGACCCCTATCTGCCGAAGGACGGTTATCTCGAGCTTAGACCCGATCGGCCCGGCTGGGGCGTCGAGATGGACGAAAAGGCCATGGAAGAGGAAGGTTATATCCATTGGCAGCGGCGCGTGCCCAAGCGTCCGGATGGTTCCTACGCCTTTGCGTGAGCTTGGTATCAGCACCTGAAAAAATTGGGGCGGCCATCAGGCCGCCCCTCTCATTTGGCCGATGCCTTTGCAAGCATGAGCGCAATCATTTCACACGGGCTGCGTTCGGATTGCCAAGATCTTCCGGCCGGGGTGTGCGCGGTATCATGCGTCCGATCACAAGGACCAACAGCACCGCAATCAGAAGGCAGGCGGCCAAGAAGAACATCGGCGCGATCGTGCTTCCCGTGGAATCCTTGATCCAGGGCACGACGTTCTGAGCGATGAAGCCGCCGAGATTTCCGACTGAATTGATGGCAGCAAGGCCCGCTGCCGCACCCGCTCCCTGTAGGAAGCGCGACGGCAGGCTCCAGAACACCGGCTGACCCGCGAAGATGCCGGCCGCCGCAATGGAGAGGAAAACAAACTGCAGCGTATGGTCGGGAATAACGGCAGATAACACCAGGCTTACGGCGCCGACCAGCGCGGGAATGACGATATAGGGCGTCTTGGACTCGGCCTTGTCCGCTGCACGCGGCACGGCATACAGAGCGATGGCGACGAGAATCCACGGGATGATGTTCAGGAAGCCGTTCGTCGTGTTACTGACGCCGAAATTCTTGACGATCGTCGGCAACCAGTAGCTGAGGCCATAGGCGGCGAGCGGGAAACCGATATAGCAAAGCGCCATCAGCAGCACGCGCGGATTGACGAGCGCCTTGAAGCCATCGGCGGCGTTCTGCTCCATGCCGGAATTTTCCACCGCGAGCCGGTCCTTCAGCCAGTTCTTTTCCGTATCGTCGAGGAACGTCGCTTTGGATGGCAGATCCGGCAGGTAAAACAGCGTTATGAAGCCGGCAATAATGGCTGGGATACCGGTCACCAGGAAGACCCATTGCCAGCCGGCAATACCATAAAGGCCGTTCAAGTCCAGCAGCACGCCACCAAGCGGCGCGCCGATCGCATTGGCGAAGGCGCTGAAAATCATGAAAAGCCCGACCATCGTGCCGCGATAGGCCGAAGGATACCAAAGGGTCAGCAGATAGAGTACGCCTGGAAAGAACCCGGCCTCGCAAGCGCCCAGCAGGAAGCGAAGAATATAGAACATGGTCGCATTTTGCGTATAGGCAAGCGCGACCGTGACCGCACCCCAGGAGATCAGAATGCGTGCAAACCACCTGCTGGCTCCGAACCTGTCCAGAAGCAGGTTGCTCGGCACCTCGAAGATGAAATAGCCGATGAAGAACAGCGAAGCCCCAAGACCATAGGCATATTCGCTCATGCCGAGCGCATCGACCATCTCAAGCTTGGCGTAACTGACATTCTGGCGATCGATATAGGCGATCAGATAGAGGATGCCCAAAAAGGGCATAAGCCTCCAGGTGATCTTGGAAATAAGCTGCTTTTCATCAATCACGCATCTTCCTCCCTGAAAGGTGGTTATGAGTGATATAGATAGCGCAACTTAGTGTTTATCAATGCACCGAGACATAAAGCTCGTTCGACTTCGTGATGGAAAACGAACGAGCTGGCTTCTTCAAAGCGAAGACACCGATCAGCCGGCGGCTTGCTCTTCAAGCGACGCGTTCGAACTGGGTGCGGATATGCTCGATATAGTGTTGGCCGGGCGACGGCGCTTTCACCATGGCGATCGCCGCCTTCTGCGGAACGCCGGTGAATTGACGTTCTTCACCGTTCTTGAAGCGGATGTAAAGCCGTCCATCATCCGGGCGGAAATAGACTGATTTGATGATTTTTGACGAAACCGGGAGCTCTTGCATGGGTCACCTTACCTCTGGCCCGCTTTGTCGCATGAAAACCGAAATATTGGGTGAAGCGACCTAGTTAATCAAAGATAGAGTTGTATCGCTCGATTTTATCGATTGCGCCCAGCACCTTAACGATCGTGCGGAAGTGCATGCTCGGCCTAGAGAGATGCGAACTCCGCACTTGGCGGTATCGGCTTGATGATGTCGATCAAGACGCCGTTCGGATCGGACGTGATGAAATGACGCTGACCGAAATCCTCATTGCAGATGGCAAGCAGAATCGGCAAGCCGGCCGCCCGCAAGCGCCCATGAACGGCATCGACATCATCCACTTCAAAGTTGAGCAATAGGCCTGCGACCTTACCGCGCCCCTGCAGCGGAATCGTCTCATGCTGCCCATTCAGAATAGCGAGATTGACAGCGCTGTCCTCAGCCGACTGCAGATGGACGTACCAATCACTGGTGAAACTCTCCTGGAAGCCGAAATGCTTCACGTAAAAGGCAGCGGTCTCCTCGACGCGCTCAGTCATGATCACCGGATAATAGCTCGTTACCTTCATGCTTCACTTCCTCCCTCAAAAGACATACAATCTGTCTGTATTATTTCGAATAACATACAGGCTGCATGCATGCAAGATCCGCGCTCCAACCGTGAGAGAACCGAAAAAACCAAGGCTGCACTCATCGCGGCTGCCCGCGCCCTGTTCGTGGAAAAGGGCTATGCCGAGACCTCGACGCCGGAGATCGTGGCCGCCGCCGGCATCACGCGCGGCGCGCTCTATCATCATTTCGAGGACAAGCGTGCGCTGTTTCGCGCAGTTGTCACAGAGGAAGCTCTGGCGGTGACCCGCGCCATAGAGAAGGCAACCCCTGATCATCTTGCGCCCCGCGCCGCCCTGATCGCCGGCAGCAATGCCTATCTCGATGCAATGCGGGTTGTCGGCCGCACGCGACTTCTGCTGATTGAAGGACCGACTGTACTTGGTTTTGTCGATATGAAGCAACTGGATGAGGAAACCACTACCCTTACACTGAAACATGGTCTGGAAGCAGCGCTCAGTCGTGGGCAGGGGTCGGATATCGCCGTTGAGGCCCTCGCCGACATTCTCTCAGCGGCCTTCGATCGCGCCGCCCTCGCCATCGATGCGGGGGGTGATGCGGATCGCTATCGCGCAGCCATTGCACATATGATCGACCGTATTGCAGCTTGACATCATGCTTGCTCGCCAGACCACAAACGGTGGTCGCCCGAAAAAACAATTGAATACCCGCTCGGCTATCTAATGCTGTAAGCGACGAGTAGATTTCGAGCGCTCTCGCATATTATTTAAGCACGCCAATTGCTTGACACTTTTTTAGCCCCCTCCTATGATTTTTACCAAACGATCAAAAACCAGGGGAACTGAAAAATGACCAATGAAATCATACTGTCACGCCGCGCTGTCATCGCATCCGGCATCGCGCTCGGCGTCAGCGCTCTTGCGCCAGCCGCCCGCGCCGCAGCGCCGCTCAAGGTCGCAGGCATTCATGCCTCGCCGGTCGAAAACGCGTGGAATTCCTGTCTTCACAAGGCGCTCCAGGATGCCGCCAAGGAAGGCGTTATCGAATATGTCTTTTCCGAAGGCGTCTCGGGCACGGACTATCCGCGTGCCATGCGCGAATATGCCGAACAGGGCAACAAGCTGATCATCGGCGAGGCCTATGCTGTAGAGAAGGAAGCGCGCCAGGTCGCCGCCGATTATCCCGATACCGCCTTCGTTCTCGGCTCCAGCGGCGAGGCTGCCGGGAGCAATTTCGGCGTCTTCGGCACCTGGAACTATGACGGCGCCTATCTCGCCGGTATGCTGGCGGGCAAGATGACCAAGTCGAATGTCGTCGGCTCCGTCGGCGCCATCCCGATTCCCGAAGTCAACATGCTGATCAATGCCTTTGCCGCGGGCGTCAAAGCGGTCAACCCCGATTGCAAGCACCTCGTCTCCTTCATCGGCACCTTCTTCGACCCGCCGAAGGCGCGTGAAGCCGGTCTCGCGCAGATCGACGCCGGTGCCGACGTGCTCTTCGGTGAGCGCATCGGCACGGCTGATGCCGCCAAGGAGCGGCATATCAAATCGGTGGGATCGCTGATCGATTACACGCCGCGCTATCCCGACACCGTTTTCGCCAATGCCATGTGGTACTTCCGCCCCATTCTCAATGCGGCGATCGCCGACGTCGCTGCCGGCAAACCGGTTGGCCGCAACTACACGGCCTATGGCCTGATGAAGGAAGGCGGCAGCGACATCGTCTATGTGAAGGGCACAGCACCAGCAGAGGCCGAAGCTGCAATGGAGAAGGTCCGCGCCGACATCAAAGCCGGCAGCTTCGAAGTGCCGAAGATAGCGGATCAGCCGAAGTAATCCTTCGGCTCGATCATGACCAGACCGTCATTCACTGACGCCACGGAGCTGGCCGGCGCGATCAAGTCCGGCAAGCTTACCTGTGTGGATGCCATGCAGGCGGCACTTGCCGCCTGCGCCATGAAAGATGAGCTTGGCGCCATTACCTATGTCAATCCTGAAGCCGGGCTCGCGGCAGCACATGCCCTGGATCAGGAGGCATCGGCGTATCCCGAGCGCTTTGCGCAGCGCGCCTTTGCCGGCGTACCGACGGTCGCCAAAGATCTCGGCGGTCCCTTCCCGGGGCTGCCGGTGACCGCTGGCTCTCGCCTGTTCGCCCGCACGGGCAAAGGCGCGGACAGCGATTTGGCAGAGCGTTTTCGCGATGCCGGTCTCTGCGCCTTCGGCTTGACCACCAGTCCGGAATTCGGCTTCTCACTCGCATCCGAACCGGCAATCGGTCCGATCTGCCGAAACCCGTTGAATCCTGTCAGAACTGCCGGCGGCTCGTCGGGTGGAGCCGCGGCCGCAGTCGCCGCCGGTATCGTTGCGATCGCGCATGCGACGGACGCGGGCGGCTCGATCCGCGTGCCGGCTGCCTGCTGCGGCCTTGTCGGACTGAAGCCGACACGCGGCGCCGTGCCCGGCGGCCCCTCCTTCGGCAATCATCTCGGCGGCATCGCCAGCGAACTTGCGGTCACCCGCTCCGTTCGCGACACCGCGCAAATCTTCGATGTTGTCCGGGGAAAGACAAGAGGGCCATACGCGGATATCGCTCAACTCCCGCCCAAGACGGGTAAGCTTCGCATTGGACTTCTGGCAGACACTGGCCAGCGTTACGCAATCGAACAGGATCGGGCCCAAGCGGTGGAAGCAGCGGCCAGTTTCCTCGAAGGCCGGGGAAACGAGCTGATATCCATCCGTTGGGATGAGATGGAAAGCGCCGCTCAGGCCAGCAGCCGCGCGTTTGGCGATATCATTTCCGTCAATATCGCCCACCTGATTGACGATCTCGAACTGGACACGCGTCTCGCCGAGACGATGACGCAAGCCTTCATCATGCGCGGACGCGCCATGCCGGCAACAGTCCTTTGGAGCTCCCTCAATGGCGCCGTGAAGGCTAGCCGCATTCTGTGGGAGATCTTCGACAGGGTCGACGTCATCGTCATGCCGATGCTCGCCTCGGCACCGCCACCCATCGGGTCCTTTCCGGCGGATCATTCGGACACTCAATTGCACCTCGAGCGCATGACGTCCTTTGCCCCTCTTGCCGCGCTCGCCAATATTTCCGGTTTTCCGGCCATCACACTTCCCTTCGGCGAGGATGCGGAAGGATTGCCGCTGCCGGTCCAGCTGATGGCACCAATGGGTGAGGATAAGCTGTTGCTGCAGCTTGCATCCGCGCTCGAGGCTGAGCAACGTTGGCAACACCGCTTCCCGATTGCAGGCTTTCCGGCATGACCGTCCCCGTCCTTTCCATCGAAGGTGTCAGCAAACGCTTCGGCAGCACGATTGCCAATGACAATATTTCGCTGTCTCTAGCAAAGGGTGAGATCGTTGCCCTGCTCGGCGAGAACGGTGCCGGCAAGACGACGCTGATGAGCATCCTCTTCGGGCACTATGTGCCCGATGCCGGTCGCATCCTGATCGACAACGTGGAATTGCCGCAGGGCAAGCCGCGCGCGGCGATCCGGGCTGGCGTCGGCATGGTGCATCAGCATTTCTCGCTCGCGCCGAACCTGACTGTGCTGGAAAACATCATGACGGGCACGGAGGGACTTTGGTCGCTCAAGTCCCAAACGGCAGCGGCCCGCAACAAGCTTCTGGCGATTGCCGAACGCTTCGGTTTGAAAGTCGATCCGGATGCGCGCCTGGGCGATCTCTCCGTTGGCGAGCAGCAGCGGGTGGAAATCCTGAAGGCACTCTACAATGATGCACGCATCTTGATCCTCGACGAACCGACCGCCGTTCTCACCCAGATCGAGGCAGAAAAGCTCTTTTCGACGTTGAAGCAGATGGCCGCACAAGGCCTGTCCTTGATCTTCATCTCGCACAAGCTCGATGAAGTCATGGCGACGGCAGATCGTATCGTCGTCCTGCGCGGCGGCAAGGTCGCGGCCGAAAGACAGGCATCTCAGACCAGCAAGGCCGAGCTTGCGGAGCTGATGGTCGGACATCGCGTCACACGCCCGACCCGCGAAGCGTCGACGCCGGGCGACATCGTGCTCGAAGCTCGCGATATCATCGTCAAGACCGGTGGCGTCGAACGGTTGAAAAAGATCAGCTTCCATGTCCGGGCCGGCGAGGTTCTGGGGATCATCGGCGTATCGGGCAACGGTCAGGCGACCTTGGGGCAAATCCTGTCCGGCACGTCGAACCGCTCATCCGGCGAGCTTCTTCTGTTCGGCAAGCCCGTCGGCGATCTCGACGTTGCCGCGATTATCGAGGCTGGCATCGGGCGCATTCCGGAAGACCGAAACCGTGATGGTGCCATCGGCGAAATGGCGATCTGGGAGAATGCCGTGCTCGAGCGCCTGCCTTCCTATTCGAAGCATGGTCTGGTCGACAAAGGTGCCGGCATGGCCTTTGCGCAGGAGATCATCGAGGCATTCGACGTGCGCGGCGGCAATGCTGCGACACGCACCCGGCTATTATCGGGCGGCAATATGCAGAAGCTGATCCTCGGTCGCAATCTCCATGAGCGACCACGAATCCTGATCGCCGCCCAGCCAGCGCGCGGGCTGGACGAAGGTGCAGTGGCCGCCGTTCACGGACGCATTCTGGAAGCGCGCCGGCAGGGCACTGCCGTTCTCTTGATCTCGGAGGATCTGGACGAGGTCATTGCATTGGCCGATCGCATCCAGGCAATCGTCGGCGGACGCCTTTCAGCGCCCATCGATGCCGATAAGGTCGATGCGCGTCTGCTGGGACTGATGATGGCGGGAGAATGGAAAGAAAAGAGTGGGGCCAATCATGCGATTTGAACGGCGCGAACACCGTCCACTGTCTATGATGATCCTCGCTCCCGTGCTTTCGGTCGTCGCGGCCCTTGCGCTCGCCGGCATACTGATCGCGATTGCCGGCGCACCCGTCCTGGAAGCCTATCGGCGGATTCTGCTTGGCGCCTTCGGCTCTCGGCTTTCAGCTACGGAGACGTTGACGCGCGCCACACCGTTGATACTAACAGGTCTCGCCGCCGCGGTCGCCTTTCGCGCCCGTCTGTGGAATATCGGCGCCGAGGGACAATTTTATTTCGGCGCCATTGCCGTTGCGGCCTTCGGGTCAAAAATGCTCGCCGGCCTGCCCGGCCCGATCCTTATTCCGCTCTTGATGGTGATCGGTGCCATTGCCGGCATGGTCCTGATCCTCGTGCCACTATGGCTGCGGTTGCGCTTTTCCGTCGATGAAGTCGTCACCAGCCTTATCCTGAATTTCATCGCCGTTCTCTTCGTCTCCATGCTGATCGACGGCGTGCTGAAGGACCCGACGGCATTCGGCTGGCCACAATCCCAGGCGCTTGGCGATCATGCCATGCTGCCGAAGCTGATTGCGCGATCGCGTCTTCATATCGGTTTTGCAATTGCGATCGTCATCGCGGCGATCGTCTATTTCGTCCAGTCGCGCACCGTCTTCGGCATGCAGTCGCGGGCAGCCGGCCTCAATCCTTCGGGCGCCGTTTTTGCAGGCGTTCGTCTCGGCTCGACCCTCGTCAAAGTTGCCTGTCTTTCGGGCGGACTTGCCGGCCTTGCAGGCGCCATCGAAGTCATGGGTGTCAAAGGCTATGTCACGACCGATCTGTCCCCGGGCTTCGGCTATGCGGGCATCGTCGTCGCCATGCTTGCAAACCTCAACCCGCTTGGCGTCGTTCTTGCGGCGATCTTTACGGCCACGATGTTTGTCGGCGCTGACGGCATGAGCCGCAGTCTTGGCATCCCAACTTACATCGCCGACGTCACGGTCGCCCTGTCGCTGCTGACCATGCTGATCGCCTTGTTCTTCACGCAATACAGGATCCGCCGATGAGCACGTTGATCGACATCATTGCTTCGGCCGGGCTTTGGGCTGCCGTGTTGCGGATTGCGACACCCTTGATCTTCGGCACGCTCGGCGCGCTTCTTTGCGAGCGAGCCGGCGTTCTCAATCTCGGCATCGAGGGCATCATGACCTTTGGCGCGATGATCGGTTGGCTCTCCGTCTATCACGGTGCCGATCTGTGGACCGGCCTTCTCATCGCGGCGATTGCCGGCGGCATTTTCGGGCTTTTGCATTCGGCCCTGACAGTGACGCTTGGCCTGTCGCAGCATGTTTCCGGCCTCGGCGTGACGCTTTTTGCGTCCAGCTTCAGTTACTACGTCTTCCGGTTGATCGTTCCCGTCGCCGGGACGCCGCCGACCATCACACCGTTTCAGCCGATCGCCATTCCCGGGCTGTCGACCCTGCCCTTCATCGGCCCCGCTCTCTTCACGCAGACCGCCCCGACCTATCTCGCGATCCTGGTGGCGCTGGTCATGGCGTACCTCATCTTCCGCACGCCGGTCGGGCTTGCGATCCGCATGACGGGCGAAAATCCGCATGCAGCCGAGGCACAAGGCCTCAACCCCATGAGGATCCGCTATGGCGCCATCATCGCCGGCAGCGCATTGATGGGCATGGGCGGCGCCTTCCTGACACTTTCCGCCTTCAACAGCTTCTTTCCGACGATGGTGCAGGGACGCGGCTGGATCTGCATCGCGCTCGTCGTCTTTTCGTCCTGGCGGCCGGGCCGGGCGCTGTTCGGTGCGCTGCTCTTCGCCTTCTTCGACGCGTTCCAATTGCGCCTGCAGACCGCAGTCCAGGGTGTCCCCTATCAGCTCTTCCTGATGACGCCCTATATCCTGTCCATCGTTGCCCTTGCCGTCATGAGCAGGCGCGCCCGCGTGCCGCAGGCGCTGATGCAACCCTATCGCCGTGGCGAAAGATAATCCGAGGAGCCGTTCATGTTCGATCTGATCATTCGCAATGCCAATCTGCCCGATGGCCGCAAGCGCATCGATATCGCGGCCAAGGATGGCAGGATCGCAGCAATCGAAGCCTCGATTATCGCCGAGAGCAAGGAAGAAATAGATGCGACCGATCGGCTGGTGAGCCCGCCCTTCGTCGACCCGCATTTCCATATGGATGCCACGCTTTCGCTCGGCCTGCCGCGCATGAATATATCCGGCACGCTTCTGGAAGGCATCGCCCTCTGGGGAGAATTGCGCCCCATCGTGACGAAGGAGGAGCTTGTCGAGCGCGCGCTACGATACTGCGATCTCGCCGTCACGCAAGGACTGCTGTTCATCCGCAGCCATGTCGACACTTCCGATCCGAAGCTGGTGACGGCCGAGGCGCTTCTGGAGGTGAAGGACAGGGTCAAGCCCTATATCGATCTGCAGCTCGTCGCTTTCCCACAGGATGGATACTATCGGGCCAAGGACGGCGTGGCTTCGCTCGCACGCGCGCTCGACATGGGCGTCGATATCGTTGGCGGCATTCCGCATTTCGAGCGCACGATGGATGAGGGCAGAGCCTCGGTCGAGGCGCTCTGCAGGATCGCAGCTGATCGCGGTCTTCCCGTTGACATGCATTGTGATGAAACCGACGACCCGATGTCGCGTCACATCGAAACGCTGGCGGCAGAGACGGTCCGCTTCGGGCTGGAGGGCCGCGTTGCCGGCTCGCACCTGACCTCGATGCATTCGATGGACAATTACTACGTCTCCAAGCTCATCCCGCTGATGGCAGAGGCGAAGATCAATGTGATCCCTAACCCGCTCATCAACATCATGCTGCAAGGCCGGCACGACACCTATCCCAAGCGGCGCGGCATGACGCGCGTGCGCGAACTTATGGATGCCGGGCTCAACGTCTCCTTCGGCCATGATTGCGTGATGGACCCCTGGTATTCGATGGGCTCGGGTGACATGCTCGAAGTTGGCCACATGGCTATCCACGTCGCACAAATGGCCGGCATCGAAGACAAGAAGAAGATTTTCGATGCGCTCACCATCAACTCCGCCAAGACGCTCGGCCTGGAAGGCTACGGCCTGGAAAAGGGCTGTAATGCCGATTTTGTCGTGCTGCAGGCCGTCGACACGCTGGAAGCGCTACGGCTGAAGCCCAATCGTCTCGCGGTCATCAAGCGCGGCAAGGTCATTGCCCGCTCCGCGCCGCGCATCGGCGAACTCTTCCTCGATGGCCGGCCTTCACAAATCGATGGCGGGCTCGACTACGTGCCTGCAAGGGGCTAACAGAGGCCGGGGCCGAGGCTCCATAAAATTCCCAACCATCAACTGCTACCGCCGCCAATTCGACGTCCGTGTAATCACATATAGGCGACTGATGTAAACTTCGCTTTACAACTAACATGTCAGCATGCTACGCACTGATCTCACAAGATCGGGAGGATCGGATGAACGAGAATTTTGGCCTGTCGGCCGCGCTAGCAACACCTTTCGACGCTGATGGCGAGATTGCAATCCCGGGTGTGATCGAGCAGGCAAAGCATTGCCTTGCCAATGGCTGCAAGAGCGTCACCCTGTTCGGCACCACGGGCGAAGGCGCTTCGATCGGCATGCAGGAGCGCCAGCAGGTTCTGGCCGCCATGCTCGCCGCCGGCATTGCGCCGAAGCAGATCGTCATGGGCGTGCTCGTCGATGCCGCAGAAGATGCGGCAGCGCAGGCTGGACAAGCGCTGGCGCAGGGTGTCCGCAACATTCTCCTTGCCCCGCCCTCCTACTTCAAGAACGTCAGCGACGATGGCCTCTTCAAATGGTTCGCGGCCGTTTTCACTATGCTCGGCACGCACGCCCGCGACGTGATCGTCTATAATATTCCGTCGGTGACGATGGTGCCGCTCTCCATTTCCCTCGTTGGCCGCCTGCGCGCCGCATTTCCGGATGTCGTTGTCGGCGTCAAGGACTCCTCCGGTGACTGGCCCTATACCGAGGAACTGCTGAAGACGCATGGCGATCTCATCATTCTGATCGGCGATGAGCGGCATCTTGCCCGCGGCGTTCGGCTCGGCGGACAGGGAGCAATCTCCGGCATGGCAAATCTTCTTCCTCGCGAAGTGCAGGCCATGGCGGAAAAAGGCATCGACGACGCCAATGTCGAGCGTTTCGTCGAACAGCTGCTGAACTATCCGGTCATTCCTTCGATCAAGGCTATTCTCGCCCGGTTGACGGAAGACGATAGCTGGCTTGCCGTGCGCCCGCCGCTCGTGGCATTGAACAGCCAAGATTCCGACACGCTCTTTGCTGCTTTCGGCGCACTGTTTCGCGCCAAAGCAGCCTAACCGAACAGCCCGGAGCTGCCGATGGACGGACCAGGCGAACAGACAACGTTGAGAGAGAAAGCCTATGAGAGCTTCACACGCCATCTCTTGGCGCGCGACGTTCGTCCCGGGCAATTCATCTCGCAGCGGCGGCTGGTCGAGCTGACGGGACTGACGCTCGGCGCGATCCGCGAATTGATCCCGCGTCTGGAAGCGGAAGGTCTGATCAAGACGGTTCCGCAGCGTGGATTGCAGATCGCCCATATCGATCTGGACCTGATCCGCGAAGCGTTCCAGCTTCGTCTTTTTCTGGAGAAGGAAGCCGTTGCGCTGTTTACCCATTCAGCATCGGACGAGACGATCGCCAAGCTTCTGAAGGATCATCGCGATATCGCCGATGCCATCCGCTCCGGCGACAATTCCCCGGAGCTGGAGCTTCACGCGCAATCGGTGGACTGGGGCATGCATGATGCCTTCATCGATGCGCTTGGCAATACGATCATCTCGAACGCCTATCGGGTCAATTCGATCAAGATGCGACTGATCAGTCAGGACAGGTTCCGCATCAACGGCCATGTCGGGCCGGTCATGGACGAGCATTTGAAAGTGCTTGAGGCCATCGAGCGACGATCCGCCGAAGAGGCGGTTACCGCGCTGGTCGCCCACATCGGCGGAGCCCGGGATCGCGCATTAAAGATGTAAATAGCTTTGGATAACAGGCCGCGAATGAGGAGATTTTCGGCCAAAAGGAGGAGGAACCGATGTCATCGTCACTTTTCAATCCGACACGTCGCGGCTTCATGGCCGGCACGGCTGCACTCGGCGCAGCAAGCCTTCTCGGTGTCCGCACCGCTTCGGCAGCCGTCGACTGGAAGCGCTTTGCCGGCACGACGCTCGAAGTCAATCTGGTCAAGAGCCCGCGCAGCGAAACGATCCTCAAATACTTAAGCGAATTCGAGGCTCTGACCGGCATCAAGGTCAATGCCGAGGCGACCCCCGAGCAGCAGCAGCGCCAGAAAACCACGATCGAGCTCAGTTCCGGCAAGCCGAGCTTCGACGTCGTGCACCTGAGTTACCACGTTCAGAAGCGCCAGTTCGAAAAGGGTGGCTGGCTCGCCGATATCAGCGGCTTCATGAAGGACCCGTCGCTCACCGATCCCTCGCTGACGGAAAGCGATTTCGCCGAGGCCGGGCTGAAGTTCGCCAAGGATTCCGCAGGCGTCATGCGCTCCCTGCCCTTCTCGGTGGACTACTGGATCGTCTACTGGAACAAGGCCCTGTTTGAGAAGAAGGGCCTGGCCTATCCCGAAACCTTCGAAGATATGGCGAAAGCCGCCGAGGCGCTGACGGACAAATCGACCAACACTTACGGCTTTGTCGCCCGCGGCCTGAAGAATGCCAACGCGCCGGTTTGGACGACCTTCATGCTCGGCTACGGTACGACACCGCTTTCGGCCGACGGCAAGCTGCAGACGGAATCGCAGGGCGCCGTCGACGCCGCCAAGCTCTATCAGCGCCTGATGACGAAATCGGCACCTCCCGGTGTTTCCGGCTTCAACTGGGCGGAAGCGCAATCGGCCTTCCTGCAGGGCAAGATCGGCATGTGGGTGGATGGCGTCGGCTTTGCGCCGCCGATCGAAAACCCGGAAAAATCCCGCGTCGTCGGCCAGGTCGGCTACGGCGTCATGCCGAAGGGGCCGAACGCGCAGGCAGCTGCGACGACCGGCGACGGCCTCGGCGTGACTGCTGCCAGCCAGAAAAAGGAAGCCGCCTATCTCTTCTGCCAATGGGCTATCTCGCATGACATGGGCGCGCGTCTTCTGCAGGCCGGCGCCGGTGTTCCCTTCCGCCAGTCCATCCTGGAGGACCAGAAGGTCCGCGAGGGCGTGAAGATGCCAGGCGCCTGGCTCGATGCCGTCGCCGGCTCCGCGAAGGTCTCCCAGCTGGCGCTACCCGTTATTATCCCGGTCACCGAGTTCCGCGACATCTATGGTGTCGCGTTGACAAACATGATCGGCGGCGCCGATCCCGCAGCCGAACTGAAGACAGCAACCGCCCAGTTCGAGCCTGTTCTGGCACGAAGCGAGGGGTGATGGCTTCCGTGAGCATTGAAGATACCGCCGCGAAGGCAACCAAAGGAAGGAGCAAGCCGCAACGGCTTGCTACCAACTACTGGCCCTTTGTCATTCCTGCATTGATCGTCATTGCCGCTGTCATCGTCTTCCCCTGGGTCTTCACCCTCTGGATGAGCGTGAACAAGTGGACGCTCGGTCAATCGCAGAGTTTCGTCGGCTGGGACAATTATGTCCGGCTGGCGACCGACGTACGATTTTGGGAATCCCTTTGGCACACGGTTCTCTATACCGTGCTCTCCGTCGTCGGCCCCTTGATCTTCGGAACGCTGGCGGCACTGATCTTCGATGCAAACTTTCCTCTACGCGGATTCCTGCGCGGCATCTTCGTCATGCCGATGATGGCAACTCCCGTCGCGGTGGCGCTCGTTTGGACCATGATGTTCCACCCGCAGCTTGGCGTGCTCAATTACCTGCTCTCGCTTGTGGGTATCGGACCGCAGGAGTGGATCTACAATCAAGCGAGCGTCATCCCCTCGCTTGTCCTCGTCGAGGTGTGGCAATGGACGCCGCTGGTCATGCTGATCGTGCTCGGCGGTCTCGCCTCCGTGCCGCGCGAACCCTATGAAAGCGCCGAAATCGACGGTGCGAATGCCTGGCAGAAGTTCCGCTATCTGACGCTGCCGATGATCTCGCCTTTCCTGATGATCGCCGTCATCATCCGCGGTATCGACGCGATCAAGAGCTTCGACATCATCTATGCGATGACGCAGGGCGGCCCGGGAACGGCATCTGAAACGATCAACATCTATCTCTACAACACCGCCTTTTCCTATTACGACATCGGTTATGGCTCGGCCATGGCAGTGGTGTTCTTCATCATCATCGTCGCGCTTTCCTTCATCCTCCTGATGATGCGGCAGCGGACGAAATGGACCGACGCGGAGGGACATTGAGATGAAGCGTTCGACACTCAACCGTATCGGCCTATTCTTCGTGGCCCTGGTCATCGTCTCGCCCGTTATTCTGTTTTTCCTCTGGATGATCTCGCTGTCGCTGAAATACGAGATCGACAACGGCGCCTATCCGCCGATCCTTATTCCGGATCGTTTCGCCTGGACGAACTACGTCAATGTCTTCCAGGAAAACAACTTCTTTCTCTATTTCTGGAACTCCATTCTCGTGACGGGCGCAGCGACCCTGCTCGCACTCATCATCGGCGTGCCGGCCGGTTATGGCATTGCACGGCTGAAGGCTGAGAAGTCTGCCGTCATCATCATGATTGCCCGCATGACGCCCGGTCTTTCCTTCCTCATCCCGCTATTCCTGCTGTTCCAATGGCTCAATCTGCTGGGAACGCTCTGGCCGCAGATCATTATCCACCTCGTCGTCACCGTCCCGATCGTCGTCTGGATCATGATCGGCTATTTCGAGACGACCCCGATGGAATTGGAGGAGGCAGCAAGCATCGACGGCGCCACACCGTGGCAGGTCTTCCGGCTCGTCGCTCTGCCCATCGCCCGGCCCGGCATCGTCGTCGCCTTCATTTTGTCGGTGATCTTCTCGTGGAACAATTTCGTCTTCGGCATTGTGCTTGCGAGCCGCGAGACCCGCACGCTGCCGGTGGCCGTCTATAACATGCTCTCCTTCGAGCAGGTGAGCTGGGGACCGCTTGCTGCTGCCGCCCTGATCGTGACGCTGCCGGTGCTCGTGCTGACGATGTTCGCACAACGACAGATCATCGCCGGTCTAACAGCCGGCGCCGTCAAGTGACGCAGCCTTTATCTTTTGGACAGGATCACATTCATGGCACCCGTCAATATACAGAGCATCCAGAAGCGCTACGGCCAGGTAAAGGTCATTCACGATATCAGCGTCGATATCGCCGACGGCGAATTCGTCGTCCTCGTCGGCCCTTCGGGCTGCGGCAAGTCCACGCTGCTGCGCATGATTGCCGGGCTTGAAGAGGTGAGCGACGGCGAGATCCATATCGGTCGGCGCGAAGTCAGCCATCTGCCGGCGCGCGACCGCGACATTGCGATGGTCTTCCAGAACTACGCGCTCTATCCGCATATGACGGTCGCCGAAAACATGGGCTTTGCGCTAAAGCTGAAAAAGGCAGAGGCTTCGGAAATCGCCGCTAAAGTGCAGAAGGCGGCTGCCGTCCTTGGCCTGGAAAATCTGCTGGACCGCCTGCCTCGTCAGCTTTCCGGCGGCCAGCGCCAGCGCGTCGCCATGGGCCGCGCACTGGTCCGCGATCCTCAAGTTTTCCTGTTCGACGAACCGCTCTCCAATCTCGATGCAAAGCTGCGCGTCCAGATGCGCGGCGAGATCAAATCCATGCATCAGCGCATTGGCACGACGACGATCTACGTGACGCATGACCAGGTCGAGGCGATGACCATGGCCGACAAGATCGTCGTGCTGCATGGCGGCCTCATCGAACAGGTTGGCGCGCCGCTCGATCTCTACGATCGTCCGGCCAACCTCTTCGTCGCCGGTTTCATCGGCTCGCCCTCAATGAACTTCATCGACGGCAGGATTGAGGAGGGCGTCTTCCGCAGCGACAAAGGTCTGATCCTGCCCTTACCGGAAGGCTTTCCTATTGTTGAGCACGGTGGACGTCCGCTCGTCTACGGCATCCGGCCCGAACACATCCGCGCTGTGGCAAGCGGCCTGTCGGCCAAGGTCGGCATCGTCGAAGGCACAGGTTCCGAGATCTACGCCAAACTCGACTGCGGCGGAGAAGACATCTCCTGTCTGTTCCGCGAGCGGCTCAACATCCGCTTCGGCGACAAGATCGAAATCGGCATCGACCCGGCCAGCATCCATCTTTTCGACAAGGCGAGCGGAAGGCGGCTTTGAGCGCTCTGTCCATCTTCGATCCACCGGCCGGTAGGGCCAAGCACGTCCTTTGTGTCGGCGCTGCCGTTCTCGATACGCTTTTTCGCGTCCGCACCCTTCCGCAGGGTCAGGGAAAGGTTCTGCCTTACGACATGCTGCAGATCGCGGAAGGCATGGCCTCCAGCGCAGCCTATGCCATTATCCGGCTCGGCGGCAAGGCAAGCCTGTGGGGTGCCGTTGGCCGCGACGATACCGGCGAGCGCATTATCCGCGATCTGGACGCCGCCGGCATCGACGTCGGAGGCATGTCGCGCATAGAGGGCGCACGCTCTGCCGTCTCGACCATCCTGGTGGACGATGACGGCGAAAGACTGATCGTTCCCTTCTACGATCCGGAACTGCACCACACCGTCAAGGCATTCTCGGCCGACGAGATCGCCGCCTTCGATGCCGTACTCGTCGACGTCCGCTGGCCGGCGTTGGCGCTGCAAGTTCTCAAGACCGCAAGAGCCATGGGCAGGCCAGCCATTCTAGACGGCGACGTGGCTCCTGACGGCGTCATCGAGGAGCTGGCGCCGGAAGCGACCCATATCATCTTTTCGGAGCCAGCCGCACAGCGTATCGCGGGAACAAGCGATGTGCCCGAGATGGCGCGGCGTCTGAAACAACGGTTCGACCATGCCTTCATCTGCGTAACGGCGGGTGCAGCGGGCAGTCACTGGTTCAATGACGATACCGGCAAGGTCGAGCATTGCCCGACCATATCCATCAAGACCGTCGATACGCTTGCCGCCGGAGACATCTTCCACGGCGCCTTCGCTCTTGCGATTGCCGAGGGCATGGCGGCGGAAGATGCCATCCGCTTCTCCTCTATCGCCGCGGCGATCAAATGCGAATTCTTCGGAGGGCGTACCGGTGCGCCGAGGCGTGTCGATGTGATCAAACGTTCCGGGCTGCTTCATAGGCTCTGACGGCATGAGGATGCCGTCGAAACCTGTCGCGAATTCATGACCCGCTGGAGGCATTTACCTCCAGCCGTTGTTCGTCCTAAGCGAGCGTTTTCTACATCGGTACGGCAGGCCATCTGCAACGGTCGTCACCCCTCCTTTATGGGGGTGACATGCCTGCATGCGTCGGCTATACCAAACGCGCGACCGAAGCAGGAGGATCGCCAGATGAGAAATTTCGGCACCAATTAACGCTGAACGGCGATGCCGAATTCGGGCTGCCGCTCAGTCCGTTCTTGTCTCCCATATCCTCTTCAGTGCCCATGGAGGGCATTCATGCTTCGTCGTTTCGTTTCTTATTACGCGCGTTACAAGACGCTGTTTTTCCTGGATTTCGGCTGCGCCGTGCTCGCCGGCCTGCTGGAACTCGGCTTCCCTCTGGCAGTCAAGCTTTTCGTTGATGAACTGCTTCCAAGCCGCGACTGGAGCCTGATCTTTACGACGGTGGTGCTGCTCCTCGTCGTCTACGCGGTGGCGACCGGCCTTTCGGCGATCGTCAACTATTGGGGCCATGCGCTTGGTATCTCGATCGAATCCGACATGCGCCGCCAGGCCTTCGATCATATCCAGAAGCTTTCCTTCCGTTATTTCGACAACAACCGCACCGGCCATCTGATTACCCACGTCACCAAGGATCTCGAGGAAGTGGGCGAGATCGCCCACCATGGCCCCGAGGACCTGTTCATCGCGATCATGACCTTCGTCGGGGCCTTCCTGCTGATGTTCAGCGTCCATTGGAAGCTGGCGCTGCTGACGACGATCATCGTGCCGTTCATGACCTGGCTCGTCAGCCGCTACGGCTCGAAAATGACGCTGAATTCGCGCAGCCTGTTCGGCAAGGTCGGCAACTTCAACACGCGCATGCAGGAAACAGTCGGCGGCATCCGTGTGGTCAAGGCTTTTGCCAATGAACGATACGAAAGCCAGCTGTTTGCCAGCGACAACGAGGATTACAAGGCGTCCAAGCTCGACGGCTATGCCTATATGACGGCAAGCATCGCACTCAGCTATTTCAGCACGCGCCTCGTCCAGCTGATCGTGATGATGGCGGGTACCTGGTTCGTCATATCGGGGGAGCTGAGCTATGGCGGCTTCATCAGCTTCCTGCTGCTCATCAACGTCTTCTTCCGGCCGATCGACAAGATCACATCGGTCATCGAGACCTATCCCAAGGTATTGCCGGCTTCAAACGCTTCCTATCATTGATCGACACGGAACCGGATCTTGCCGATCGGCCGAATGCTGTCGCGATCGATCACCTGAAAGGCGATATCGCCTACCAGGGCGTTACCTTCGGCTATTCCGATCAGGCGACGATCTTCAAGGATCTGAACCTGACTATCGCATCGGGCGAGACGGTGGCCTTCGTGGGCGCCTCCGGCACCGGCAAGACAACGATCTGCTCGTTGCTGCCGCGCTTCTACGATGTGACGGCTGGCAGCATTACCATCGACGGCACCGACATTCGCGATATGACGCAGACCTCGCTACGCAGCCAGATCGGCATCGTGCAGCAGGACGTCTTCCTGTTCGGTTCGACCATCCGCGAGAACATCGCCTATGGAAAGCTCGGCGCGACGGACGACGATATCATGAAGGCGCTGCGGCGCGCCTCGCTTGACGAATTCGTCCGCTCCCTGCCCGCCGGCCTCGATACGCCGACAGGCGAGCGCGGCGTCAAGCTTTCGGGCGGACAGAAACAACGCCTTGCGATCGCCCGCATCTTCTTGAAAGACCCGCCGATCCTCATCCTTGACGAGGCCACCTCGGCGCTCGATACGGCCACCGAATACGCCATCCAGCAGGCACTGCTCGAGCTTGCGAAGGGACGCACGACACTGGTCGTCGCTCATCGACTGTCGACCATCCGCAATGCCGACCGCATCATCGTTATGGGCGACAAGGGCATTGTCGAAGAGGGATCGCATGACGAGCTGCTCGCCGGGCGCGGCGCTTATGCGCGGCTATATGATGCACAGTTCGGGCTTTATGCCTGATTTTGGCTGAAACATCAAAAAAAACAGGAGCCGGGCTCGGCGGCCCGGCCTTCTTCTAACCAGCGATAATCAATGCCGTTACTGAAAATCGAACACACTCAGACCGGCCGCCATTTCATCGAGGCCAAGCGGGCGCGTGACCGGCGGTTCGGCTCTCGCCAGACAGCCCTGCCGTTCGCATAGGCGGCAGGCAGGGCCAATCATGACCTGATTGCTACCCAGCGCCTTCCCATAGACCACCTCGTCGCGATGGGAGATATCGCAGCCGATCAGAAGTGCGGTGCGGCGCACCCTTTCGCCGAATTCGGCCCGCGGCCCCTCGATCGTTCGCGATATGGTCAGAAAGCCGGCCCCGTCAGGCATTTGGGCAGCGTCCACCAATATCTGTCCGGGCTCACTGAAAGCGGCATGGATATTGAGCTTCGGACAGGCGCCGCCGAAACGGGCCTGTGGAAAGCCTTGGGCGCCAGCCTTGCGCAGACGATGGCCGGCATTATCGATCTCCGTCAGGAAAAACGGAATGCCGGATGCGCCGGGGCGTTGCAGGCTGGTCAGCCGCGTGGCGGCCTGCTCGTAAGAAACGCCGAAACGGGCACTCAGACCATCGATATCATAATGCAGTCGCTGTGCTGCCGAGAGATAGGCGCCATACGGCATCAGAAGCGCATGAGAAGCGTAGCGCGCCAGCTCGAAACGGGCGATGCGATTGGCCTCAGGCGTCGAAAGCGCGAGAGCATCGAGTTCGGCGGCGATCTCTTGACGCAGGGCCAAAAGAGAGACTTCAGTCGCAATCTCCCGGATCTGATCGAAGGGCGAAAGACGCTCCGACAGGAAAAGCCGCATCGAATGCCGGTCATAACGCCGACGCAAGCCGGGCATAGCGTGCACCGGCAAAGGGCGTACCGCGATACCATGCTCGGCCTTCAGCCATGCCTTCAATGCGCCCGCCAGGTCGTCCCCGGGCGACAGGCGTTCATGGAAGGTCTCCGCAGCATCTTCGATGCGGGCAAAGAAATTCGGACGCGACTGCAAGCGATCGTGAACCTCATCGAGCGGCAGGCGTGGTCCGGCAACCTCGGCAACCTGGCCCTCGCGGCCCAGAAGCTCGGCGAGATCGGACAACCTTGCCGCCTGCTCGCGATAGGCGCGATAAAGCCGGATCATGCCGTTTGCCGCATTCGGCGCGGCCTCGGCGAGCTCGATCAGCTCCTGATCCCCAGGGATCTCGCCTGACAGCAGTGGATCGGCAAAAACTTCACGCAATTGCCCTGCACTACCTGCCTCACCGCTCTGAAGCTCATCAAGATCGACCTTATAGACCGCCGACAGCTTCAACAGCAGTTGCACGGTCAGCGGCCGCTGGTTGCGCTCGATGAGGTTGAGATAAGACGGCGAGATATCGAGCGCCTGTGCCATCGTCGTCTGTGTCAGACCGAGGCCCATGCGGATGCGCCGAACCTTCGGGCCTGCAAAGATCTTGCGCTCAACCATGTGTCACACCTTTTACAATTCTTCGGTTCACAGAATTTTACAAGATTTACAATTTTACCAAAAACCAAAGTTAACAATAGCACATCATAACCCTTTTATCTAACGCTGTATTCCGGTTTTTCTCGCGCCCCCAGCGCAGATATTGTAAAAATAGTCGTGCAACGGAGATCGATCGAAGGATCTAGAGGAAGTACCGGGAGAATAGCATGACAGATTTTTACAAACTGGTTCCCAGCGCACCCACTGGGCGTTTCGATGGCATCGAGCGCCCCTACAAGGCCGCGGATGTGGAGCGGCTGCGCGGATCGGTCAGCATCCGCCATTCACTGGCCGAGATGGGCGCGAACCGCCTCTGGCAGCTCATCCACGAGGAGGATTTCGTCAATGCGCTCGGTGCGCTCTCGGGCAATCAGGCCATGCAGATGGTCCGCGCCGGCCTGAAGGCGATCTATCTCTCGGGATGGCAGGTTGCCGCTGACGCCAATACGGCTTCGGCCATGTACCCCGACCAATCGCTCTACCCTGCCAATGCGGGTCCGGAATTGGCCAAGCGCATCAACCGCACGCTGCAAAGAGCCGACCAGATCGAGACCGCGGAAGGCAAAGGGCTTTCCGTCGACACGTGGTTTGCTCCGATCGTCGCCGATGCCGAAGCGGGCTTCGGCGGTCCCCTCAATGCCTTCGAGATCATGAAGGCCTATATCGAGGCGGGGGCTGCGGGCGTCCACTTCGAGGATCAGCTGGCATCTGAGAAGAAATGCGGCCATCTCGGCGGCAAGGTCCTCATCCCGACGGCGGCTCATATCCGCAATCTCAACGCGGCACGGCTTGCGGCCGACGTCATGGGCGTGCCGACGCTCGTGGTTGCGCGTACCGACGCCGAGGCCGCTAAGCTTCTGACCTCGGACATCGATGAGCGCGACCAGCCTTTCGTCGACTACGACGCCGGCCGCACGGTCGAAGGCTTCTATCAGGTCAGAAACGGCATCGAGCCGTGTATTGCCCGCGCCGTCGCCTATGCACCGCATTGCGATCTCATCTGGTGCGAGACGTCGAAGCCGGATCTGGAGCAGGCGCGTAGATTTGCCGAGGGCGTGCATCAGGCCCATCCCGGCAAGCTGCTCGCTTACAATTGCTCGCCGTCCTTCAACTGGAAGAAGAACCTGGATGACGCGACGATCGCCAAGTTCCAGCGCGAACTGGGCGCCATGGGCTACAAGTTCCAGTTCATCACGCTTGCCGGCTTCCACCAGCTGAATTTCGGCATGTTCGAGCTCGCCCGCGGCTACAAGGCTCGCCAGATGGCCGCCTATTCGGAGCTGCAGCAGGCGGAATTTGCAGCCGAGGCCAATGGCTATACCGCCACCAAGCATCAGCGTGAAGTCGGCACGGGCTATTTCGATGCCGTTTCGCTGGCGATCACCGGCGGCCAGTCGTCCACCACCGCCATGCACGGATCGACGGAGCATGCCCAGTTCAAACCGGCAGCAGAGTGATATCAGGATCTTAGGAGGAGAATGACATGGCATCGATAGCACGCGTTCGCGAGAGAGCTGAGGAGCAATCTCTCACCATGAATGCCGATCAGCAGGCGGTCATCCGCATGCTGGCCAATGAGCTGCATCGCCTCAACCAGGCGGTCATGAATGCGGTCGAAGCCGGCGTTTCCGTCGAGCTCGTCCGCTCGGCCCGCCACCATGGCGGTAACGGCAATTGGGGCGACCTCTTGATCCCCGTCGTCGTCGCCAAGGCTGCGCATCAGGCTTGACGAAGATAGATACAACGATGTTCGGGCCGCGCCGTCATTAACGGCCGGCCCGACGCTCAATCCAGCCAGTTTTCGACACGGAGATCGCGGACGCGCTTAAACTCGCCGATATTAGCTGTTACCAGGACCGCCTCCAGCGCACGAGCATGGGCAGCAATCAGCAGGTCGTTTGGGCCGATGGATTTGCCAGCAACTTCCAGCTCAGCCCTAATGGCTCCGTATTCGGCATCGGCAGGGACATCGAGCGCGAGCACCGGTATGCTTCCCAGGATGGCCTCGATCTGTGCCAGCAATTTCGGCGATCCCTTTTTAGCGCAGCCGTAGCGCAACTCTGCGGCTGTAACGATGCTGACGCAAATTGCATCCGGCCCGACATCGGCGATGCGCCTGGCAACGGCGCCCTGTGGGTTTCGCGCAAGTTCGGATACGATATTCGTATCCAGCATATAGAGCCTGCTCAAAGCTCGATTTCCCTCGCTGGCAGCAAAGTATCGTCGATATCGGGAAACTGATCCTCTGGCTCGAGTGGCTCCAAACTTGCCAAAACGTCAAGCAAGCTCTTGCGGCGCACCGGCTCGATAATAAGCCGGTCTCCTTCCCGGTGGATCATCACCCGATCGCCAGGAAGTTCGAAGTCAGCTGGGATACGTACAGCCTGGCTCTTGTTGTTGCGAAACAGCTTGGCTTCTCGTGGCGGACTAGGTTCGTTATGTCGGAGATGGCGCATGCTAACCTCCCTCCTTGCATATCCATATGTATATGCAAGATAACAGACCTGATTTCAAGCCCGCTGGACCCAACGACACAAGATTACTTTTCCACGAAAGCCCTTGCTCAGGACTTCACGTCTGCGAAATCAGAGAATACCTGCTTGACGACGTCCGCAGTGGCTCCAGAGGCAACCAGGGCTGCCAGCACAACTCTCGCCTGCCCCGGTCGCAGTGTGGAGGAGTGTATTGCACCGGCCGCCGCAAGATCATGGCCGCCACCGCCACCGCCATAGCTGGAAACGAGCAAGCCTTCCGGTACGCGGCTGGAAACCACGACGGGTACGCCGACATCGGCACAGCGCCTGACAGCCTCGACCAGACGCGGATTGGCATTGCCGGAACCGAGGGCAGCCAGAACGATGCCATGGGCGTCTGCCCTCAGGCTTGCATCCACATGCACCGAGTCACAGCCAGGGTAGATTGCGACGACATCAATCCTCACGTTATCGAGCGCCGCCGCAAGCCGCGGACTTGGCGGATTTTCGAGCGGCCGCGATTGACGGAACGCATCAGCACTATCCGAAGAATGCTTATAGAGGCCCCAAGCCGGCAGCAGGCGGCCGCCGAAACAGACGAGCACGCCACGCCTCGCGTTTGCAGGATCGACGGCTGCGGCAACGGCAGCAGCAAGGTTGGCCGGCCCGTCGGCCATGGGGTGATCTGCGGTAAATTGCGCGCCGGTAAATACGACGGGCTTGCTCAGGCAGTGCTGCAGATGGACGAGCAACGCCGTCTCTTCCATAGCGTCCGTGCCATGCAGGATGACGATGCCGTTGATGGCGTCATCGGCAAGCAATTCGCCGACCTTGTCGCTGATCCCCTGCATATCGGCGAGCGTCAGGCTCGCCGAATCCTTTGCCATCAGCTCGACGGGCCTGAGATCGACAGGCATGTCCGGGAGCAGTGCCAACAGGCTCTCTCCCGTCCGCGACGGTATGCTGGCGCCGCTATCGGTGCGCTCGCTCGCAATGGTGCCGCCGGTGGCAATGACTGCCACCAGCGGATTGACTTGCCCAGCCGTCACGATTGGCCCCGCTCGGCTGCCAGCCGATAGATTCGATCCCGCAACAGGTACCAGCCGATCACAAGAGCCGGCGCGATCAGGATCAGTGAGGCGATCGTCCACGTGCCCACCGGATAATCGAGCGCCATCAGCACCAGCACCGCAAACAGGAAGACGAGCGTCAGGATGCCGGTATAGGGCGCACCGAACATGCGGAAATCCGGCCGGGCCATCTCGCCCCGTTGCGACAACTTCCAGAGCTTCAGCTGGCACAATACAATCACGCCCCAGGCCGAGATGATGCCGAGTGCCGAGATATTGAGGGCAATCTCGAAAGCGGCCGACGGAACGACGGCGTTCAGCGCCACGCCGATGACGGTCACGACGGCCGTCACCGCAATGCCGCCATAGGGGACGCCTGCCTTGTTCATCTTGGCCAGCGCGGCCGGTGCCGAGCCCGAAACCGCCATCGAATGCAGGATGCGGCCGGTGGAGTAGAGGCCGGCATTGAGTGAGGACAGCACGGCCGTCAGCACGACGAGGTTCATGATGATATCGGCGCCTTGAATACCGATCGTCCCGAAGAAGGTGACGAACGGGCTCTCGCCTGCCTTGTAGGCCGTATAGGGCAGAAGCAGCGACAGAAGCAGGACCGAGCCGACATAGAAGACCAACAGGCGGGCGACCACCGTGCGGATCGCGCCAGGCATGACCTTGCGCGGATCTTCTGTTTCACCCGCAGTCGTGCCGATCAGCTCGATCGACGCATAGGCAAAGACCACGCCTTGTATGATGACGAAGGCGGGCAAGATGCCATTGGGGAAGAAACCGCCGCTATCGCTGATGATACTGAAGCCCGCCGAATGACCGGCAATCGGCGTGCCGGAAACGACGAAATAGATGCCGATGACGAGGAAGCTGACCAGCGCCAGAACCTTCACCAGACTGAACCAGAATTCGAGTTCGCCGAAGACCTTCACCGACAGGAGGTTCATGGCCAGCACGACCATCAGCGCGATCAGCGCGAAGACCCATTGATCGATGCCCGCAAGCCAGGGCACGTAATGCTTGAAGAAATTCATGTAGAGGGCGACAGCCGTCACATCGGCAACCGAGGTCATGGCCCAGTTCAGCCAGTACATCCAGCCGACGGCAAAGGCCATCTTCTCACCATAGAACTCGCGGGCATAAGAAACGAAAGAGCCGGAGCTCGGGCGGTGCATAATAAGTTCGCCGAGCGCGCGCAGCACCAAAAAGGCAAAGAAGCCGCAGAGCGCGTAGACGAAGATGAGCGCTGGCCCGGCTGTGGCAAGGCGTCCGCCCGCACCGAGGAAGAGACCGGTGCCGATTGCGCCACCGATCGCGATCATCTGGATCTGCCGTGGCTTCAACGCCTTGTGGTAGCCAAGATCCTCATTGACCGGCGGCCGGCGATCCGCCGGAATATTCTGAATAGGTTCGACTGACATTGCTCCTCCCTCGAGCCGTTTGTCCATGGGCGGATCCGGGGTGCTGATTTCGCACCCGACCGGATGCCGCTGCCTTAATCTGGTCGCCGATCAAGTCTAGTGATCGCCGGTCATGCTGTAATGCTGTATGACAGATTTTCTCTTAGACATAGAAAAGTCCGCAGGTCAAGCCGGGCAGCACTTATTGACGCGGCAGGAGCGAACGGATAACAGATTTCAAAATCTGTCATACAGCTTGACAGATATAGCTTGATTTCGACCATAGGAGGATAATGTGGTCAAGACGCGAAGCGAGTATGACCTGCTGGGCGAAAAGGATATTCCGGCTGAGGTTTATTGGGGGGTACATACGGCAAGAGCCGTCGAGAATTTCCAGGTCACGGGAACGCCGATCGGCCGCTATGCACATCTCATTCGAGGCCTAGCCTTCGTCAAGGAAGCAGCGGCTCTTGCCAATCACGAACTTGGCTTGCTCAGCAAGGAAAGGCTCGACGCCATCGTGCGCGCCTGCCGCGAAATCCGCGCCGGCGAGCTTCACGACCAGTTCGTCGTCGATGTGATTCAAGGCGGCGCCGGCACTTCCACCAATATGAACGCCAATGAGGTCATCGCCAACCGCGCGCTCGAACTGCTCGGCCATGCCAAGGGTGACTATGCCCACCTTCATCCGAACGACCACGTCAATCTCAGCCAGTCCACCAACGATGCTTATCCGACAGCCGTCAATGTCGCGCTGATCGAAGCGATCGACAATCTGGCGGCGGCAATGGAGACGCTGCAGCAAGCCTTCGAACGCAAGGCCAAGGAATTCGATGGCATTCTGAAGATCGGCCGCACGCAGCTACAGGATGCCGTGCCGATGACGCTCGGCCAGGAATTCAGGACCTTTGCCGTCATGCTTGGGGAAGATCGATCCCGCTTGATCGAATCGGCAGCCCTTCTGCATGAGGTCAATCTCGGCGCCACCGCCATCGGCACCGGGCTCAATGCGCCAGTCGGCTATGCCGCCCTTGCCTGTTCCCACCTCGCCCGACTGACGGGCCGCCCGCTGGTCACCGCAAGCGACCTCATCGAAGCAACGCAGGACCCTGGCGCCTTCGTCCATCTCTCCGGTGTACTCAAGCGCGTCGCAGTCAAGCTATCCAAGACCTGCAACGACCTGCGCCTTCTATCATCCGGCCCTCGCGCCGGCATCGGCGAGATCACGCTGCCGGCCATGCAGGCGGGTTCGAGCATCATGCCCGGCAAGGTCAATCCGGTGATCCCGGAAATGGTCAACCAGGTGGCGTTCTCCGTCATCGGCAACGACATCACCGTGACCATGGCGGCGGAAGCAGGCCAACTGCAGCTCAATGCCTTCGAGCCGATCATCGTGCGCTCGCTGTCGGAGAGCATCATGCATCTGACCGCCGCCTGCCATATCCTAGCCGAACGCTGCGTTGACGGCATCACGGCCAATCCGGCTCTGATGGCACAACGCCTGCAGGAATCGATCGGCCTTGCGACAGCGCTCAATCCTTTGATCGGCTACCAGGCGGCGACCAAAGTCGCTCGCGAGGCGCTGGCAACAGGACGCACAGTGCCGGAAATCGTGCTGGATCATGGATATCTGACCGCGGAAGAGCTTTTCGAGGCGCTACGGCCGGAACGGCTCGCCAACCTGCCTGTTGCTCTTAATGAGGCTGTTGCCCCTCGCCAATGATCGTGGTCACCACGCGCTTGACCTGACCGAGATGGGCCTCCATCGCCGCGATGGCCTCCTCCTCCGACGCCGCCGCAATCGCCTCGACGATGCGGCGGTGCTCGACATTCGAGGCCACGCGGCGCTGCGCCATCATGTTGACCAGCTCCGATTGGCGCATCAGCGCGTCGCGGGCGTCGGAAACGATTTTGGCAAAGACGGCATTTCCAGAGGATTCGGCAATCATGGAATGGAATTCCGAGTCCAGAGTTACCCACTTCAATGGGTCTTCTTCTCGATCCATCTCATCACAAAGTTCAAGCAGGCGCGCCAGCTGCTGTTCCGTACGCCGTAGCGCCGCCCAGCCTGCGGCCGGGACCTCGATGAACGGACGCGCCTCGATCAGGTCGCGAGCGGAATAACCGCCATAACGGAGCTCCGGACCGGGAGTGGAGGTCAGAACGTAGGTACCACTTCCGGTGCGCGTCTGGGTGAGGCCGAGCGTCTGAAGCGAGCGGAGCGCTTCGCGGATGATCGGACGGCTGACACCATAACGCGTCGCAAGCTGCGACTCGGCGGGCAGCCGTGTCCCGACCGCCAACCGTCCCGATGTTATTGCCGAACGAATATCCTCAAACACTGCCTCGGCAGCGTTTTTCCGACTGATCGGACTTGTATAAGATAACCAATCAGCCACCTCACTCATAACAGTCAAACTTCACAAACATTCTTCGCTTGTCAAGCGATCGCACCCCGAATTGGTGCATGTCTCTCCGGCTGAAAGCCCGCCGAAAGGACTGGCATTATGTGGAGAATGTCACCGACGATAACTCGTGCTTGATGTCTCCTTCATGGCAATATAAAGAAATCCTTATTCCTTTATATCGGAGCTGGACGTGCCCTTACCCCTCTTCGCCTTGTTTCTGGCTGCGTTTGCTTTCGGCACGACCGAGTTTGTCATCGCCGGCATCCTTCCGGACGTAGCTCAGGGTCTGGATATCTCGATTCCCTTTGCCGGCTATCTGGTTTCCGGCTATGCGCTGGGGATTGCACTCGGCGGGCCGCTCCTGACCATGGCGACACGACAGATTTCGCGCCGAACCATTCTGATCGCTCTGACGATCGCCTTTTGCCTGGGTCAGATCGCCTGCGCGCTTGCACCTGACTTCGCCGCCATGCTCCTCTTCCGTGTTGCGACTGCCGTCGCCCACGGCGCCTATTTCGGCATTGCCATGGTGGTTGCCGTCGGCCTCGTTCCGCAAGCGTTTCGAGGGCGTGCAGTCTCCGTGATCCTCGCAGGCCTGACGGTCTCCAATATTGTCGGCGTTCCTCTGGGCGCGGCAATCGGTGGATTGTGGGGATGGCGAATGACGTTTTGGGCAATGACCTTGGTCGGTGTCCTCGCATTGGTCGCAATATGGGTCTTGATCCCGCAGACGAAGGCGGAATCCCAGCAATCTGGTCATTTGAGCGGCGAAGTCCGCGTGCTCGGCCGCCAGCAGGTCTGGACGTCCCTCATCATGATGCTCGCATTGATGATCGGACAAATGGTGCCGTTCACCTACATAACGCCGCTTTTGCGGGAGGTGACAGGCCTTGACGCCATGCTTATTCCCTGGGTTCTTCTGCTCAATGGCGTCGGAGCGACATTGGGTGTTGTGATCGGTGGCAGGCTGTCGGACTGGAAGCTGATGCCCTCACTTATCGCGATGCTTGCCATCCAGTCCGCGATACTCGTCATTCTCTACCTGGTCAGCCCCTACCCCATACCGATGAGCGTGGCGATCTTCGTTTGGGGCGCGCTCAATTTTGCAATCGGCACCCCTATCCAGGCTCGCATCCTGATGTGGACCGCCGATGCGCCGGGCCTTGCCTCCTCGCTCATTCCGTCAGGGTTCAATATCGGCATTGCGATCGCAGCCAGTGTCGGTGCGGCGCTGCTCGAGAGCGGCTATGGCTATCGCAGCTTGCCAGTGCTTGGCGCGATCACGCTTGCCTTGGCCTGCGTGGTTGCCATCCTCTCCGCAGCGCGCGAAAGGCGCAGCGGCGCCGTTCCTCCCAATGCGGCCCTCACGTAATTTCTATTGGAAGACGGCGGCCCTTAACCCAGGCCGCCAGCGCGCAAATCAGGCAATCAGCCCTTTCATGGGCAGGACATGATCGGAGCCCGGAAAGACATCGCGCGTCAACAGGGTCGGTGACGCCCCAAGCAGATCGACCGCGATCCCCTTGACCACAGCACGCAGATCCGTCGTTGCGGCAAGGTCACGGCCGTCGCGCAGTTGCGCCTGTTTAAGACCGGGCCAGTCGGCGATCACGCGGCCGCCCGTGATCGCGCCGCCGGCGAGAAAGGCCGCCGTTCCGGTGCCGTGGTCGGTGCCCTGGGTACCATTGACCTGCGCAGTGCGGCCGAATTCGGTTGCGACAAGAATGGCCGTATCTTTCCAGGCCGGACCAAGCTCCTGCTGGAAGGCGGCAAACGAATTATCGAGCCCGACGAGCAGCTTGTTCAGCCGATCGACCTCTCCGGCATGAGTATCCCATCCTTCGAAAGCCAGTGCTGCAACGCGCGGGCCATCGTCTTGAGCCAGCAGGCGCGCGGCCCCTCTCGCCATCTGTTCCATGCCGGTAGGATCGCCGGGACCTCCCTTCGCCTTGACATCAAGGCCGGCGGCGATCTTGCCGGTTGAAATGCCTTCAGCAAGGATTTTCGCAAAGAGCGGGTCGGTGTGGTTGTAGAGATCCATCAGCCGCGGCGGCAGGTCGTCGCTCACCGGCTGGAGGGTTGATGGCGACCAGCCGAGTACTGGCGCCTTGCCGCGAATGACGAGTGGCGCATTGGCTCCGACCGAGAGACCTCGGATCTCCGAAACTCCCGGTGAAACCTTGTCACCCTTCGGCAGTCCTTCGAGCATCCGGTTCAGCCATCCGGATTCGACGCGGCCGGGCATTTCGTAACCGGACTCCAGCACGTCCTGACCATCGAAATGCGACCGGTCGCGATAGGGCGTCGCACTGGCATGCACGACGGCCGCCTGCCCCGCGCGATAGAGCCGATTGAAATTCGGCATCGACGGATGCAGCGCAAAGAAGCTGTCGAGCGGAAGAGCCGCCTCAGGGCCGCTCGTCGTCATGGCGATCGACTGCCGCAGGGCCTGATAATCGGGATCGCCAACGGGTGGGACAGCCGTCAGACCGTCAAGCGCACCGCGCAGGATGATGGTGATGAAGCGCGGGTCCCGTCCGCCGGCGGCGTGAGCGAAGCGCGGGATGAAGGCCCAGGCAAACAAGGCGCCGGAGGCGCCAAGCACGGCACGACGGGTGGGGGTCATGAGTTCGCAGGTCATGGTCAGCGCCTTTGAAATTCGGGGGAAAGATAAGCGATCATCAGGCCCTGCTTGCGGGTTTCCGCGCGCGATACCGCCTGCAGCGTTTCATTCGAAAGAAGCGGCCCCAGGCTGTCGGACACGAAACTGCGAGGATCGACCTGAGGCGGCACCGCATTCGCGATCATATTGGCGACATCCATGCGCATGCTGAGGCTCTCGCTGGAGGCCCAGACATCGACGGTATCGGCAAAACCGTTGGGGCCGGCCGGCGCCCAGAAGGGCTGCCCCATCGCGGTCAAGGCGCCGAGGATGACATTCGGCTTCGGCGTCTCGCCGCTTGCCCGCAAGAGCGCGGTCATGAATTCGATTGGCGAGCGAACTTTCGACAGGGTCGGGTTCCATGCATCCTCGGAGCCGACGAGCGCCCGATAGACGGCGGAAAGATCGCCATCCGTCTTGCTGAAGGTCGCCGCAACGGTTTGCACAAGTCCTGGTGGCGGCGTATCGGCGACGAAATGCCGGACAAGCTTGGTGGCGATATGCTGCGCTGTTGCCGGATGGCGGGCGAGATCGCGCAGCGCTTCCCGCCCCTGCCCCACGCCATTGTCGGCATAGGTGAGACCGAGCAGCGTCTGATCGCCGGGCTCGTGGGCACCGGCATTGAAGACGAAGGTGCCGGGTGTCCCGAGCTTGCCCTCGGCGCGCGCCACCGTCCAGCCTGTGATGATCTTGGCGAGCGTCGTCACGTCGGCCTGCGTGTAGCCGCCGTTGACACCAAGCGTGTGGAGCTCCAGCGTTTCCCGGGCAAGGTTTTCATTGAGACCACGTTTCTTGTTGGCATTGGCCTTGGAATTCGGCCCGATCGATTGCTGGTTGTCGAGATAACCGAGCATAGCCGGATGGGTCTCGACAGCGACCAGCATGTCGGCGAAGCGCCCGAAGACATGCGGTCGGATCGCCTCGCGCTCGAAGGCGCCGGCAATCATATGCACCTCCTCGCTCTTCGACACGGCGACAGCGAAATGGTTTGCCCAGAACATGGCAAGCCGCTCGCCAAAGCCGATCAATGGCTGCCGGATCGTGCCGTTGAAGCGGGCATCCACTTCGGCCAGCAGGACCTGCTGCGGAAGGTAGGGCATTGCGGGCTTTTCCAACTTCTCGACTGCCTTGCCGATGACAGCCGCCATGGCCTGGTTACTCGGCTGGACCTGATTGTTCGGCTGCCCTGCCGTGGCGCCGGAAGGCTGTAGCTGCGGCTTCTGCGGCGGCTGCGGGCCTTGTATCTGCTTGTCCTGCGGCACGGCGGCGACAGCGGCTGCGGCCTGCTGTCTGGCCTCCTTGCGCTGTTCCTGGAATGCGTAGAGAGAAACGAGAAGATCGGCCGTCGATTGCAGCTGCGGCCCGACCGGAACCGGGACGAAGCGCTCGGTGACTTCTTCCAGCAACGCGCCGCGCGGATCCGATGCGATCGAAGCGGTGCCGTTGTGGTCCGCCCCTAACCCAAAACGGGAAAGAGCGAGCGCGGCATAAACATCATTGGACTGCTGGGCCATGGCCTTGCCAACTCCTGCATCAAACATGCTCCTTTAACGCAGGCCTGGTTTCGATCCGTCGCTCGGCAAGTATGATCATTTTGTGGCAGCGGCTTTAGGCATGCTGCGGCGGACCAGGCTTTCCGCCAGCGCCCGACGCTCGTCGTAGGAAAGCCCTGCCGCAAAATCGACGGCACGCTGCTCCAGCTTCGCCCTCAAGGCGATATCGGCATCGCGCGCCCTCGCCAACGCGGCCGAGAGCGCCTCTTTATCCAACGTCGGCTGCCCAAGAATGGAGGCGGCGTCGACCTTGGCCTGCTGTGCCTCGAGAATGATCTGACGTTCGTCCTTGCGGGCTTCGTTGAGCGCAGCCCGCAGAGCCTTCTTCTGCGCCGAAGGCAATTGCTCGCCGGCGAGCGGCATCATTCCGGCCCGCGCCTGCGTCTTGCGGATCCATGTCAGCCCGCCACCGGCCAACGCTCCGACCAGGAACGTATTCAGCACCAAAAGAAAAATGACCACTATTCGAAAGCTGCGTTCCGTCATTGGCTGTCCTGCTGTGCTGCACCCGCGTCCGGCCCTATATCGCCGAACATGGTTGCGGTTCCGTCGGAGACGACTGAGGTATCGGACGTCAAGCTCGGGGCCAGGACGGCGATGGCGATGCTGCCGGCAAGCGCGCCGGCTATGCCGACACCCACGAGGCCGATGCCGGCCGAGCCGAAGCGGAACCAGTTTCTTATCGTCAGGCGGCGAACGAGCTTTGCGAGAATTCGCTCTTCAAGGCCGGCGTGGCGAGGCTTGACGACGTAGGTATCGAGCAACGCATCCAGATCGGCCCCGCGCGCAAGCGTTTCGGCGGCGGTGGAGCTCTTGGCAAAATCCCGAGCGGCCGCCCGCTCAGCCTGCGGCCATCGGCCGATATCGCCGCCATAGGCCGCGGTCAGCGCTTCAAAGCGATCGGCATTCATCGGACCCGCGATATTCTCAACCATCGCCCTCATCCTTCAACAAAAGCGCCTGCAAGGAGCGCCGTCCACGCGCAAGCAGGCTTTCCAGTGCGTCGACGCTGACGTCCATGATCTCAGCTGCCTCGGCATTCGACAGCGCCTGATAGTAAACCAGAATGATCGCTTCGCGCTGCCTGGGCGCGATCATCTGCATGGCCCGTTCCACGCGCCTGGACGGATCGTCCTCGCTCATCAAGCCCGCATCCGGCGTCGGCCCTTCATACTCGACATCGGGTGGATGCTCGGCAAGAACGTCCTTGCGACGCCGCAGGCGATCATAACAAAGGTTGGTCGCTACGCGGTGCACCCAGGTGCTGAAGCGGGCATTGCCCTGGCGCCAGCCGCCGGCATTGCGCCAGACGCGCAGGAATGTTTCCTGCGCCACATCCTCGGCCTCGGTCGCATCACCAAGCATGCGGGTTGCCACAGCAACGATGCGCGGCAACTGCCGTGTTATCATCATGCGCATCGCCGGAACATCGCCCGCAGCGATGCGACCGAGCAGGTCCTCATCAGGGTCGCCACTCTTGGGCGCGCGATCCCACTTCATCGACAATCGCTACCGCTCCAGTTTCCTGCGATACCGCCATGACACCGGGGCCTCGGGACTCTCGGCCGGCAAATCCCGCCTCGCCGTCAACTTCGGCAAGCGGCGCCACTTAGATCGCAGCATCTCGGTCAGCGTATCATCCTTCGACATCAAACACAGGCTCACAAGGATTGAACGCCGCACTTGCCGAATTCCGTCGCTTTCATGTCGAAGGTTTTCGAATTTTCTTTTCGAGCCCCAAAGGCATCTATCGGGTAAAATATCAGGCAAAAACAAAGAGCCGGCTCACCCGGAGGCGGGAGTTTCAACCTTCCCTGCCCGGGCTTGCCGGCACTTCGCATGATGAAATGCGAAAGTTCAGGCTCGATCAGAGCGTCAATAAGTCGCTCGTCGTCAGATCCTGTTCACTGTTCGCGTAGAAGCTTCCGAAATCCGGCATCTGCGGTTGCTGCGCCTTCATGGCCTGCTCGAGCTGGCTCTGCGTCAAGGATTCGGAGCCCGACGTGTCGAGGCTCTTGAACAGCGATGTTGCCTGGTCTTCGCTTACATCGGAAGGACGGGCGGCCACGAATTCGGATTCGCTGACGCTGCCGTCGCCGTCCGTGTCCATGGAGGAAAATGCGGCGGAGAGATCGTCCTCGCTCATCTGCCCGCCGCCCGGTGCGGGACGGCCGTGATGGCCTGCCTGCATGGCTTTTGCGAGCTGCGCCTCGGTGAGAGAACCTGTATTGTCGGTGTCGAAGCTCTGGAACAATTGTTGCGCCTGGGTTTCGCTGACGTCCGACGGGCGTGCGGCCACGAATTCCGCTTCGCTGATATTGCCGTCGCCATTGGTGTCCATAGCGCTGATCATGTCGCTTTGGCTGCCATCCTGGCTGCCGGTTGCGGAAGTCTGCTGAGTACTTGACGTCGAACTGGTGGAGTTGCTGTCGGAATCCGATGTCGAACTATCGCTGCCGATGCCGGCCTGCAGATTGAGAATCATGTTCATCAGCTGCGCGACGAGCTGTTCTGCCGAAGCGATCTGAGACTGATCGTCCGAAGACGAAGAGGAATTCGTGCCGGAAGAACTGCCCGACGAATTACCGGAGGAGCTGTCGGACAGCAGGGATGCGATAGAATCGTCAGCCGTCGACGCTGTCGAGCGCGAGGTCTGGTATTGATAATAATTGCTCGATGAGATCGAGTAGATGCTCGTCATTGGGGGCCTCCAGATACGAGCGTTGAGAGGAACTCAGATGGCTTATGCATACGCGACTTGAACACAATCGATATGTGCGGATGGACTTGCGAACGCCGCCGATCAAACGCATCTAGCGCTCCAACTTGACCGATGCATCTTTTCCAGAGCAGGCGTACCCGGGATCACCCCAGCAATATGTATGTCGCCATCATGGCTATATCGGCATCTGCACATTTCGATTTTCACTTCCCAACGCGGGGAAATTGCACAAGGAAACTTGCGCGTGGCTTATAGACGCTTGACGAAAACATCCTGTTGCGATTTCCTTCCTCGATTTTTAGGGAATATATAAATTCCGCCACTCTGTTGCGCATTGCTGGTATATGGGCTCCAGCACTGAGCGGCATTGATGGATAAAGAATATCAAGAAGAGGGGCACAGCTTGAACATCGGTTTCTGTGGAGAGGTGAATGAGGCGAACTAAGGAGGAGGCGGCGGAAACGAGGAGCGAGATTTTGCAGTCTGCAAAGGCTTTGTTCCTCGACAAAGGCTACGAGAATGTCAGCCTGGAAGAGATAGCCGCAGCCGCTGGGGTCACGCGGGGGGCAGTACACTGGCATTTCAAGAACAAGCAGGGGTTGATGTTCGCGATTCGCGACGAGGCCCAGCAACCGTTTCAGGAATTGGCGGAGCGAATGTCCAAGGAGCTGCCGCCCAATCCACTCGACCTCATTGCCGATACGATAGCTGCGATATTCGACGACGTTCACGGTGATCCGCGCAAGCGCAGCATGTTGAAGGTGATGATGCATCTCGACATGGCATTTTGCGACGGGACGACAAGCCGGGCGAGCTCGTTCCGGCATGACATGCATGAAAATTTCGAACGCATTTTCACCCTGATGGATGAAAAGACGAAGCTTCCGGCTCCGTGGACGCCGGATACGGCTGCTTCCGCTCTGACAGCGGTCATCGGCGGCCTGATCACCGAATGGACGCTCGACCGGGGCAGTTTCGAACTGGTCCCGTGTGGACAGATGTTCATAAGGATGGTGCTGAAGACCTGGTTCCCGCTGGCACAGACGCAGGAACTGGCAATTACCGCGATGTGACGATATCGGAAAAAGCAGACAGCGGTTTTCCCTTCTGAAGTGAAGAGAACCAACGATAACGGCCTTAAGCTTCTGCTGGGCGCTAAATCGGTTGCCAAAAGCTGGAAATAAAAAAGGATCCGGAGGGAAAGCCAGATCCTTTGCTTTGATCGGAGGTCAACCGATCGATGGAAGAAGCCTGACGGATTGGAACGTCAGGCTTCTCATACCCAGCGCTAAGCCGGGTAATTCAATATTAGAAGCTACGCTCGAAGCGCAGGATACCAGCCCACTGATCCTGGTTCACAGAATCGAAGTTGGTGTAGGAGACTTCCGGCTCGATGAGCAGGTTCTTGACCGGGTTCCACTTGACGTTCGTGGTCGCGGCGAAGATCTTCGAGTCGGTGTAGGCGAGCTGGAGGTTCCACTTCAGCTTTTCGTTGATCGGAACGCCAACGCCGCCCCAAACAGCCCAGTCACCCCAGCCGCACTTCGATGCATCGTTAGCCGGGCAAGCCGAACGATCGAGGTTGGTGCCGGCGTACTTGTTCAGCTTGTCGCCGTCCGTGTTCCAGCCGCCCATCAAGAAGGCCGAGAAGGTACCGAAGTCGGCATCGACACGAGCCTTGATGGCGCCTTCTTCGACGATGGAGTCATAACCGCCGACGACCTTGAAGCCCCATGCGCCGGACTTGAAGCCAGCACCGGCAACGACGTCAGGAGCGTAGTGGTTGCCCTTGTCGTCAGACCACCAGCTTGAGCCGTAGGAGGCGCCGGAGCCGCTGGAGTTCGAGTCTTCAACCGAGACGACAGCCGTGAAGCCGTTGCCGGCATCGTAGGTGTAGGTCAACTGGTTGAGTTCGTACGGACCGTCATAGATCACGTCGTCGTTGATGACGTCGCCGGCGTAGCCGATGTAGTAGTTATACTGCGAATCGGCCTTACCGACCAGGAAACCGCCGAGGCTGATGTTGGCGAACAGCAGCTTGGTTGAGGTCGAGTTGCCGTCGTTCCAGTCCCAACGGATGACCGTGTTGGTCTTCAGCGGGCCGTACTCGGTGTCGGTCGCGGTGTCGAGGCTCAGCTCGGCGCGGGTATGCCAAAGCGTACCGTTCTTGCTGTTCGGGTTGTAGGCATCGTACCATTCGCCTTCGGTACGGACGCGGCCGCCGATCTTGAGGCAGGTTTCCGTGCCCGGAATGAAGAAGTAGCCAGCACCGTATGCGTCGCAGATGCGAACGTATTCCAGCGGCTCCGGCTCAGCGGCGACGATCGCGTCTGCTGCGTGGGCACCGGATACTGCTGCCAGAGCAGCAGCGGAGCCGAGAAGAAGGCTCTTGATGTTCATTTTAAACTCCTGGTTGTATTATGCACTTCTATTTTACCGCGAGCGTAGAACTGGAACACTGCCCTGGGGATCGGTTTGGTCTAAACACGACCGGGCAGCCCGGCAAATACGCACCTGATGTTGGCTTGAGTCCCCTCGAACCTTCATGATTACCCCCGCGGTAAAAGGTTTTGAAATGCCTCTACCGATCCGGCCGATTGCTCGACCGTAAGACAACTTATGTCCTGTATTGGATTTACAAACAGCCCGTATGTTTGTCAATTATATGAAGGGCGCTGGGACGTTAGTCTTGGCCTCTGTTGCTTAAATGCAACTGGCGACCGCAGGTCATGGCGGCACCGGCAGAGATCGCAAAGATGTCCCTGTTCACGAGAACGCCTGCCAGTCAGGGCCGTCACCGCATTTAAGGCCACCGCGATGTCGGCGGTCGATGACGACCGTGGCTGCCCGATCTGGTCATGATATGGCCATCGGGAATTCCACGGCACAATGACCGGTCGGTTTGAGCAAAGATCAGCAATGAAATTCAATAATTCGCTACACACAGAAATATTGAATTTTCCTAGATTCCGGCGACTCGCGCCATCGGAGAGGGAAAATCGCGAATGAATGAGAACCGGCTGATCTTCATAGCGACCCCCTGCTTCGGCGGCCTCGTTACCAAGGACTACATGCAGTCCATTTTCTCACTGATGCAGACGGGAGCGCACGCGGGCATACAGCTGACGCTGGCTCTGCTCGGCAATGACGCCCTGATTACCCGCAGCCGAAACACGCTTGTCTCGTCCTTCTTGAACGATACAACGGCGACCCATATGCTCTTCATCGACGCCGACATCAGCTTCGAGCCCGATCAGGTCATGAGACTTCTGGAAGCCGATAAGGATGTGGTCGCCGCCATGTATCCGATCAAGGATTATGATTGGCAGACGGCGGCCCGCATCAATTCAGCAGACGGCGAAACACTTGCGGCGGCCGCACTTCACTATGTCGGTACACCACTTATCGGCCAGGTTGCAGAGCGTGATGGCGATTTCGTCAGCGCCATCTATGCAGGTACGGGCATGCTTTTGATCAAGCGCAACGTCATAGAAAGAATGATCGCGGCCTATCCGGAGCTGCGCTACAACGCAATCCACGCCTATCCCAGCACCAAACGCTCGCCCAGCACCCAATACGCCCTGTTTGAATGCATGGTCGAGGAGGGAACGGGGATCTATCTCAGCGAGGACTTCGCCTTCTGTCACCGCTGGCGCGCACTCGGCGGCAAGATCTGGCTCGATACCGCGAGCAAGCTGTCCCATACCGGCCCCCATCGCTTCGTCGGCAATACCACACCACGTTACTAAGGAGCGACAAGTCCGCACGATGATCTGCGCGATAAAGTTGCAGTTCGATGGGCGCGGCAATGGTCAATCTCCCGAAAAATGCGACCGCCGCTGCGGGGTTGACAGAGGACAAGAGTAAGGCATAGCCTTTTGACATTCACCAGGGGGGTCCCGGCAAGGGGCTGAGATACTGCTGAACAATACGGCTCTGCCGGTTGTGGGCGCAGTGACCCGTTGAACCTGATCCAGTTCATACTGGCGTAGGGACGGTGCAAGCGCTCGAGGCTTCGGATTCCCGCCTGGATTCCATGCCGGCGTCTTTTCATCATTCCGGCTGATTGACTGGGTCTCCAACTGCAACTTGGAGCCTCACACCATGAACATTGCCGCAAAAAACCTCACTCCGACCGTCACCACCGGCCCGCTGCCGGCCTCTCGGAAAATCCATATCACCGGGGATATCCATGCCGATATCCGCGTGCCGATGCGCGAAATCAGCGTCCATCCGACATCGGGCGAGCCGCCAGTTATCGTCTACGATTCGTCCGGCCCCTATACTGTCGAAGGTGCAGATATCCGCATCGAAGAGGGCCTTCCGCAGTTGCGCCGCGACTGGGTGCTCGCCCGCGGCGATGTCGAGGCCTATGAGGGCCGCCATGTGCGTCCCGAAGACAACGGTTTCGTCACCGGCGAACGGCTGACACCGGAATTTCCGGCCAAACGCCAGCCGCTGCGCGCCAAGGATGCCAAGGCCGTCACTCAGCTCGCCTATGCGCGCGCCGGCATCATCACCCCGGAAATGGAATTCATCGCCATCCGCGAGAACCTCGGCCGCAAGGCCAAGACCGAAGCGCTGGTCCGTGACGGCGAGAGCTTCGGCGCGCATATTCCCGATCACGTCACGCCTGAATTCGTTCGCCAGGAGGTCGCAGCCGGCCGCGCTATCATCCCGGCCAACATCAATCACCCCGAAAGCGAGCCGATGATCATCGGCCGGAATTTTCTGGTGAAGATCAACGCCAATATCGGCAATTCCGCAGTCACCTCCTCCATGGCGGAGGAGGTCGAGAAGATGGTCTGGGCAGCGCGCTGGGGTGCCGATACCGTCATGGATCTTTCGACCGGCCGCAACATTCACAATATCCGCGAATGGATCATCCGCAATTCGCCGCTGCCGATCGGCACGGTGCCGCTCTATCAGGCGCTGGAAAAGGTCGGCGGCATCGCGGAGGAACTGACCTGGGAGATCTATCGCGACACGCTGATCGAGCAGGCCGAACAGGGCGTCGACTATTTCACCATCCATGCCGGCGTGCGGCTGCACTACATCCCGCTCACCGTCAACCGCGTCACCGGCATTGTCTCGCGCGGCGGCTCGATCATGGCCAAGTGGTGTCTCCATCACCACAAGGAGAGCTTCCTCTACGAGCATTTCGAGGAAATCTGCGACATCTGCCGGGCCTATGACGTCTCCTTCTCGCTCGGCGACGGCTTGCGGCCCGGTTCGATCGCCGATGCCAACGATGCCGCGCAGTTTGCCGAGCTCGAAACGCTCGGCGAACTGACGAAGATCGCCTGGGCCAGGGATTGTCAGGTAATGATCGAAGGCCCCGGCCATGTTCCGATGCACAAGATCAAGGAGAACATGGACAAGCAGCTCGCCGTCTGCGGCGAGGCGCCCTTCTACACGCTTGGGCCGCTGACGACGGATATCGCCCCGGGCTACGATCACATCACTTCCGGGATCGGCGCTGCGATGATCGGCTGGTTCGGCACGGCGATGCTGTGCTACGTCACTCCGAAGGAGCATCTCGGCCTGCCCGACCGCAACGACGTCAAGACCGGCGTCATCACCTACAAGATTGCCGCCCACGCCGCCGATCTCGCCAAGGGTCATCCGGCCGCTCAGGTCCGCGACGATGCATTGTCGCGTGCAAGATTCGAATTCCGCTGGGAGGATCAGTTCAACCTGTCGCTCGATCCGGATACCGCCCGCAGCTTCCATGACGAAACCTTGCCGAAGGAAGCTCACAAGGTCGCGCATTTCTGCTCGATGTGCGGCCCGAAATTCTGCTCGATGCGGATTTCACATGACATCCGCGCGGAGGCACAGAAGGAAGGGCTGGAAGCGATGGCGGCGAAATATCGGGAGGGCGGCGATCTCTATATGCCGGTCGAAGCCCCCGCTCAGCCGGCCGAGTGACATGCGCATCCTCATCAAAGGGGCCGGCGTTGCCGGCCTCACAGTCGCTCACGAGCTGATCCGGCGCGGAGCAGAGGTCACGATCTCGGATCCAAGCCGGAATTTTCATCGCGCCGCCTCCTGGCTTGCCGGCGGCATGCTGGCGCCATGGTGCGAGCGGGAAAGCGCTGATGAGGCTGTGCTCGAGCGCGGTCGTGATTCCGCCGATCGATGGGACGCGATTCTGCCGGGCAAGGTCGTCCGCAACGGAACGCTCGTCGTTGCGCCGAACCGCGATCAAAACGAGCTGAAGCGATTCGCCAGCCGCACGACAGGCCATCGCTGGGTGGGCGAAGACGAAATCGCCGCCCTTGAGCCTTCGCTTGCCGGCCGGTTCCGCCTGGGCCTGTTCTTTCCGCAGGAGGCGCATCTCGATCCCCGCGAGATCCTGCAATCATTGAAGGACGATCTATCTGCAAAAGGCGTCACCTTTGTCGACGGACACCTGGATGACGATGGCTTCTCCGACATCGTCGACTGCACGGGGGCTGCCAGCATCGGCCGCATCCGCGATTTGCGCGGCGTGCGCGGCGAAATGCTCTATCTGCAAAGCGACGAGATCTCGCTTTCGCGCCCCGTCCGCCTGCTGCATCCGCGTTTTCCCGTCTATATCGTGCCGCGCGGCAACGGCCTGTTCATGGTCGGCGCGACGATGATCGAGACCGATTTCAAAGGGCCGATCAGCGCCCGTTCGCTGATGGAGCTCCTGAATGCAGCCTATGCGCTGCACCCGGCCTTTGCCGAAGCCGCCGTGATGGAAACAAACGCCGGCATCCGACCTGCCTTTCCTGACAATCTTCCCCGCGTAACGCGCGAGGAAGGGACGGTATTCGTCAACGGCCTCTATCGTCACGGCTTCTTGCTGGCACCGGCGATGGCCGAGAAAGCCGCCGATCTCGTCTTTTCCGGACACAACGAAAGGAGTCGCCAATGCGCCTGATCATCAACGGCGAAACCCAGATTATCGAAGCAACCACGCTCTCGCAGCTTCTCACTGCGCTCGAATATGAGGGGGAATGGCTGGCAACCGCCGTCAACGGCGAGCTTGTCCATAGCGACGAGCGCGATGACCATACCCTAACCGACGACGACAGGATCGAAATCCTGACACCAATGCAGGGAGGCTGATCATGCTTGAACTCTACGGAACCCAACTCGCATCGCGCCTTCTTCTCGGTACGGCGCGCTACCCCTCCCCGGCCGTACTGGCGGAAGCCGCCAAACGTTCGCAAACCGGGATCGTCACCGTGTCGCTGCGCAGGGAAACGGCAGGCGGGCGCAATGGCGGTGCATTCTTCGAGATGATTCGTGAACTCGGCGTTCGCGTCCTTCCCAATACCGCAGGCTGCCACGGCGTATCCGAAGCGGTGCTAACGGCGAAAATGGCACGCGAGGTTTTTCGGACCAACTGGATCAAGCTCGAGGTGATCGGCAACCACGATACGCTGCAGCCAGACGTCTTCGCGCTGGTGGAAGCGGCAAAAATCCTCACCGGAGAGGGATTCGAGGTCTTTCCCTATACGACGGACGATCTCATCGTCGCCGAGCGGCTGCTGGAAGCTGGATGCAAGGTGCTGATGCCCTGGTGCGCGCCAATCGGAACGGCGGCGGGACCACTCAACGTCTCCGCCCTGCGCTCGATGCGGGCACATTTTCCCGAGGTACCGCTGATCGTGGACGCCGGCATCGGCAGGCCGTCGCATGCGGCGACCGTCATGGAACTTGGCTTCGATGCCGTGCTGCTGAATACAGCGGTTGCTGGGGCTGGCGATCCGGCCGCGATGGCGGAAGCCTTCGCCAAGGCAATCGATGCCGGCAGGCAGGCATTTGGCGCCGGCATGCTGGAGCCGCGCGACATGGCCGTGCCATCGACACCCGTCATCGGAAAGGCGGTTTTCTCGTGAGGCTCGATCCCTTCTACCTCATTGTCGATAGCGCCGCCTGGATACAGAGGCTGGCGCCGCTCGGCGTCAGACTGGTGCAGTTGCGGATCAAGGACCGCACCGAGGCAGAGCTTCGCGCCGAAATTCGCCAATCGAAGGCAATCTGTGCCGCGCATGGATGCCAGCTGATCATCAATGATTATTGGCAGCTCGCGATCGAGGAGCGCTGCGATTTCATCCATCTCGGCCAGGAGGATCTCGCTTCCGCCGATCTCTCCGCCATACGGAATGCCGGATTGAAGCTGGGGCTTTCGACGCATGATGAGGCGGAATTGGAGACGGCACTTGCCGCCGAACCCGATTATATAGCGCTTGGACCGATCTATCCGACCGTCCTCAAGGCGATGCCCTGGGCGCCCCAGGGCCTTGAGCGGATCGGCGAGTGGAAGGCTCGCATCGGCGATCGGCCGCTTGTCGCAATAGGGGGCCTGACGGTCGAGCGTCTTGCGAGCGTATTTGAGCACGGCGCCGATGTCGCGGCAGTCGTGACAGATATTACTCGCAATCCAGACCCCGAATCGCGGACGCTCGAATGGCTGAACGCGACGCGGCGGCTGCCTCCAAATTGACAAGTTCGCGCCTCAGAGCCCGTGGGAGGGGTTATTTTCAGCCGCTTTGCCCGATGAACGGGCCATTCATTGAATATTCAGCTGAACATAATCATGCTGAAGACGTTAATTAGATGACTCGCGCATTCGCTGAGCACAAAGACTGCTTTGGAGGTGGTCATGATAAAGAAGACGGTTCTTACGGTTTTGCTGGCCGCTACGGTCGTAGGCGGCGCATTGGCGCCCGTCAGCAGCGCACAGGCGCAGTATTACGACGGCTATCGCGGCGATTGGCGCGGCCACGATGATTGGCGTCGCCATCACCACCATGGCAATGGCGGCGCGATCGCCGGCGGTGTTGCTGCCGGTCTTCTCGGCGGACTGATTGTCGGCGGCGCCCTTGCCAATAGAGGCCCGGTTTACGAAGTCGCCCCCCCGCCGCCGAGATGCTGGTACGAGGATCGCCGCGTCCAGAACGAGTATGACTATGGCTGGCACTACGAGCGCATTCGCGTTTGTAACTAAGCGATAAGCGATGCATCTGCCCTGAATGGATGCATCGTTTCATGGATGATTTGGGTTTGCCGGCGGCCAAAACCGCCGGCAAAACTGTTTGAGGCCGGCGAATTATAGGCCGTGCGTCCTCGGATAGGGGTTACGCTCCGGGTATATTCGCCCAGCAAGGCTTTCAGGTTCGGGTCGCCAGATTTCGACCAGCAATGGATAGCAGGGCACCGTATCGCTCGAATGTTCGCTGCCGCAGTCACCGCCAGGGCAGGCTGAGAGCGCGCCGAGCAGATCGATTTCCGCGAAGAACTCGATGAAGTCGCCCGGCCGCACCGGGCTCGCCTTCATGAAATACTGATGGGTGTCATGCGTAAAGCCCGTACACATGAACACGTTCAGCACGTCGTGAACGTGAAATTCTGCCTCCTGGGCAGAGATGTTCATTTCTTTGGCGAGCGCGCGTGACAGGTTCGAATGGCAGCAATGGTGATAGTCGTCGCCCTTCAGCAGCCGGTTCGTATAGGGATCGCAGCGCGTGCCGATGACGTCATGAACGCCGGCTCCATCCGCATCCCAGCCATACCAGCCAAGCGTATCATGTGTGATCGTCGCCATGGGGCGCAGATAGGGCAACGTGCTCCACAGGCGATCGCCGAGACCGACATGGGTGGTATGCAACGCTCGCGTCTTGCCGCTGAAGAAACGCTCGGAAAGATCGGCGGCATTCCACAGATTGAGATCGCCGACCTGCGCTCCCTCCACGCTGACGATCCGAAAGAAATGTCCCTTCGGCACGCGAAAACTGCCGCCCTCGCGCGGGGGGACGACGATTTCGGCCATCTTGGTCATGGTTTGCCGCGCCGATCGCAGCACATCCATATCGGCAGGCGGCAGCGTGCCGTTCGGATAGACGATGACAGGAGGCTTGTCGCGCCGCTCGGCTGCATCGGCGGGAGCGGGCGTATCGAAAATACTGTTCATGGCGACTTCACATTCCTCACCGATTTGGCGCTGAAACATAGGCATCACTCTAAGAATACACGGCGCCTGCGCAACAGCGATTCTCCTTGCGCTGTGACTAAGTTTTACTTAGCCTCACCGGATGCAACATGTTCCGCTTGCCTCCCTTCGCGCCTTCGAGGCAGCCGTTCGCCATGAGAGTTTTGCCAAGGCGGCGGCTGAACTCAATCTCACGGCCGCGGGTGTCAGCCAACATGTGCGCGCCCTGGAGGAATGGCTCGGCGTCAAGCTGTTTACGCGCCATGCCCGCGGCGTAATGGCAACCATGGCCGGCCGCAGTTTCGGGGCAGCGGTGGCAAACGGTCTCGGACATATCGACATCGCCGCCCGGCAGCTGCGGCTTGCCGGAAACAACAGGCCGGTCAGCGTGGCCTGTATTGCTTCTGTCGCCACGCGCTGGCTGATACCGCGATTGCAGGCATTCAAGAGGGAATACCCTGAAATTCAGGTCAATATCGTCTACGCGCTCGATGCGAGGACGCCGGAGGCGGCAAACGCCGATCTGTTGATCCGCCATGGACCAAGGCCAGCGGTCAATGCGGTTTCCCTATTGCCCGCCGAAACGCGGCCAACCTGTTCGAGGGAATATGAGCGCCGTCACGGACCGATCAGGACGCCAGCCGATCTCCTTAATGTCGACCTCCTGCACGATGAAACGACGGCCGCCTGGACACGCTGGTTCACCCTTGAAGGCGTCCACGAGCCTCCTAAACCCGGACCGATCTTTGCCGATTTCGGATTGATGATCGGCTCCGTCATCGGCGGGCAAGGTGTGGGCCTCTGCCCAACGGCCTTGATTGCAGAAGAATTGGGCAATGGAACGCTGGTTGCCCTGTTCGATACGGCGTTGGATACCGACAAATCCTATTGGCTGATCGAAGCCGACCATCTTTCCGACGATGCGGAAACGTTCCGCGACTGGCTGATTGCTGCCAGCGCCGCAATCGCTTAGGCGTCAAGCTGGACGACTCGAGCCCGACGCCGACGATCACGACCGCTAGACCCAGTTTTCCACGCGAATGCCAGGTATGCGGATGAATTCCTTCATGTTGTTCGTCACCACGATCAGCCCCTCGCTGCGGGCATGTGCGCCGATCTGCATGTCATGCGGGCCACATGGGGTCCCTGCGCGCTCCAACTCGGCTCGCACTTGTCCGTAATGTGCAGCCGCCTTGTCGCCGAACGACAGAACCTCCAGCCGAGCCAGGAAATGCTCGACGGCAGTCAAGTTTTCCACGCGCCGAGTCGACTTCTCCGCACCATAGTACAACTCGCCAAGCGTTATGCTCGATATGCAAAGCTGCTCCGCCAGCGCGTTGAATTTTTCCCTCACGGCAGGCGGATAGGTCTTCATCACATAAATGCAAATATTCGTATCGAGCATATAGGTCAGCATCAGAAGGACTCGCGTTCTTCCACCGCTGGCTGTTCACGCTCGCCCAGAAAGTCGTCACTGACACGGGGGCCATGAAGGAAGAGATCATCCCATCGTTTACCTTGCGGCACGATCAAGCGGCTGCGACCGATCTTCAGGATATCGACCTGATGTACGTCCTCAGGGAATGCTACGGCCTTGGGCAGACGCACAGCCTGGCTTCGATTGCTGGTGAATACAGTCGAACTCGTCATGTTCGGCTCCTGATTTTGGGATATGCAATTGGGATATACTTAATTCTACAGGCTTGAAAAATCAAGACTCCGCTCCCCTAGGCGCCTATGCGGTTTAAAGCCAACAAGCGCCGGTTGGCGCGAGATATCTGAGCCAACGCACCAATGTCTTCAGAGGCTTTCAGGAGTAATGGTTAGAAACCGCACCGGTTCGAGATCCACGTCGGTATCAATCAGGCCCAGTCGCTTCAGCGTCAGATCGATGGCACGCCGAGCCTGAACCTCCGGAGCCTGATCGAGAACGATCGTCATCAATCCCTCTTTCAGATAGCCGCGCGTCGCGTCGGACAATTCGTGCCCGACCCAGAAGATCGGCTGCTGGCGATACCGGCGCAGAACCGTCGCGATCGCTGCATTGTCGCCGCCGGCACTGTAAAGGCCGATAATGTCGGGATATCTGGCAAAAGCACTCGTCAGCAGCTCGACTGTCTTCATTTCATCATCCTCATCGAACATGACTTCGACGAAGCGATGCGATGGGTTCGCATGATCAAGCAAATAGTTGGAAAAGCCGCGGATGCGTGCCTTGTGGTTCTCGTAAGCGCCGCTGTGGCAGAGCGCGACGAAAGTGCCTGAGATGCCAGCCTGCATGCGCGCCATATAGAAGGCAGCGGCGCGCCCGGCAGCTTCGTTGTCGATGCCGACGTATGGCAGCTCCAGCGCTGGCCGCGTCATGATCTGCACGACAGGAATGCCGCCGCTGGCAGCCTTGCGGATGCTGCCGACCACATCGGGATGATCGGGCGCGACGACGATCAAGGCGGAACGCCGCGCTTGCGGATTGGCGATATGGCGCGAAAAATCGGCAGGATCGTCTTCCCTGGCGAAAGTCCGCTGGATCTGGATATCCTTGTCGAGCAACGCGGCGATGCGCTCGAATGCGCGATTGAGCCTTGAATAGAAATAGGTCTCAGGCCGGAGCAGCACGACTTCGATGCGCACCAGACCATGCCTAGTGCCGGCGAGCGGCATACGGTAGCCGAGCCGCTTTGCGGCGATGAATACCTTTTCCGCCGTCTCCGGCAACACATTGCCGCGGCCGTTGAGTGCACGCTCGACGGTGGCTGCTCCTACACCCGCGGCCGCCGCCACATCCTTCAACGTAATCTTGGCCACGCGTCCCTCACTTGCCAACCCGATGATCAGATTTGATCATGGATCCGTGGCGGATAAAAGAGGTGAAAATGTCAACCGAAGCGAGCGACGAGAAAATCGATAACGCTGCGCAGCATGGCCGTCGGGCGCCGGTCCGGTGCATAAACAAGGTGCATGGGTGTCGGCTGGTACGACCAGAGGGGCAGGACCGGCTCAAGCCGGCCTGCATCGAGATCGGCCGCCAGAAGCAGTTCCGGCTGCAGGACAATGCCGGCTCCATGCAGAGCGGCAACGCGCAGAGCGCCGCCCTGATTGGTGGTGAACCTGCCCTTGATGGCGATCTCGCGCGTTTCCCCATCCGGGCCGACGAGATGCCAGCGCCCCTGCAGACGCCAGTAGGAATGGCCGAGACACATATGATTAGCAAGGTCCTCAGGGCTTTGCGGCCTGCCACAGCGATCCAGATAATTCGGCGATGCTGCGAGAACACGCCGATAGGGTTTTAACGGACGCGCCACAAGATTGGTGTCCGTCAGATCGCCGATATGGATGCCGAGTTCGTAGCCTTCGCCGATCAGATCATGCGGATTATTGTCGAGCGCCAGATCGACGCTGACCTCCAGATTCTCATGCAGATAGTCTACGAGTGCCGGCACGAGGCTTTGCGTCCCGAAACTGACGGGTGCGACGAGCCGCAGGCGCCCGCGCGGCGCCGATTGCAGTTCGGAGGCCGATTGCTCGGCAAGCTCCACCTCCGCCAGCACCGTCTTGCAGCGCTCGTAATAGAGCCTGCCGACCTCGGTCAGCTGATGACGACGCGTCGTGCGGTGAAGCAGGCGTGCACCAAGCCGCTGTTCGATCGTCCTGATATGCTTGGCGACCATGGCTGGCGACACCCGGCTTATGTCGGCAGCGGCGGCAAAGCTGCCCTGTTCGACCACTCTGACGAACATCGCCATGCCGGCCAACTTGTCCATGATTGCATACCTATAGGTTCGGAATGAAGCAAATAGGAGCGTATTTATCGCCAGCTGGTTTTGCAAGATAGTCCGCGGTGCCTGACATCAGGCAGAACCTATTCAATGATCTATCAAGGAGTTGCCATGCCAATCCTCCGCTTGGAAATGCATCCCGGCCGCACACAAGACCAGAAGCGCGCTTTCGTTCGCGAAGCGACCAGGGCCGCTGTGGAAACCCTCGCTTGCCCGCCGGAATCGGTGGAAATCATCATTACCGAGATTTCAAAGGAATCCTGGGCCACGGCGGGCAAACTGAAATCGGATAGCTGAAACAATCCGATTTCACGATCGAAGCCTGGCGGTCCTTATGCCACCGTCAGGCCACATCCGGCGCTAGGCTCTGCCGCCCCCAGGCTTCGGCCCAATCCATCAGACGTACCAATTCCTGCTTGAGAGCGTGAGAACGAATGATGTCGGCGGCGTGGTTCGCGTTGGTACGCGGATTGTAGAATGCGTCGATCTCTTCGCCGCTTTCCCGCCTTGCCGCCTCCAGGCGGAGCTTTATTTCCTCGACTTCGGCCTTCACCGCAAAGTACCGCTTCATGACCTCGACAAGGTCTCGGTCGCCTGCACTGGTCTCCATGCCTACTCCATCCTACTTATTTTAGCGCCTTGCAATGATCCGATTCGAATGGCGAAATCTAGGTCATTGTTTAGCCGGCAAGATGAGCCGACGATGGGAGCTCGCCAGGCGGATGGAATAGGAAGCGGATTTACGACCAGTTTTCCTTGACAGATTGCATCACCACATTGGTCGACGTGCTTGCCACGAAAGGCAGGCTGGAAATTTTTTCGCCGAGAACGATGCGGTAACGGCGAATATCTGACGTCCGGACCTTCAAGAGATAATCGAAGCGGCCAGCGATCATGTGGCACTCTTCGATTTCCTTGATTTTCTTGATGGCATTGTTGAAGCTGAGCAAGGCCTCCTCACGGGTGTCCGTGAGTTTCACTTCGGCAAAGGCGACGTGATCGAGGCCAAGCTTGATCGGATTGAGGATGGCCTTGAAGCCGTCGATATAGCCGGAATCGATCAGCTTCTTGAGCCGTGCCTGGCAGGGAGTCTTGGAAAGACCGACCCGCTCTGAAAGCTCCGTGATCGACATGCGGCCATCCTCGACTAGGGCGTCGAGGATCTTTTGGTCGAACTGGTCAATTTCACTGGATTTGGTCATTTCCGCAGGCATTCCTATTTGAAACAAGCGCTATTGAAGTTCAATATGACTGGAAAGCCGCAGTTTCAAGGCGGAACGCTTTCCTGCAATGAAGTATGTTCTCGTCGAAGCAATGGGACAGCTGGGCGTGGCAATATCGCTGACCTCAGCTCAAACCATTAGGCCCCTTGCACCTTGAGGTTATCATGACTGTCTCTGCCAAGCTCGCAACTGAAGAACCAGCTCCAGACGCTGCCCCATTTTCCCATTTCGCACCGCCCATTCGCGAGCAGAGCCCGCTTCGCCAGGCGATCACTGCCGCCTACAGACGCTCCGAGACCGAATGCCTGCCGTTCCTCGTCGAAGCGGCGACCCTGCCGGACACGACGCGCGAAGCGGCAAAGAAGACGGCCAGGAAACTGATCGAAGCGCTGCGCGCCAAACACAAGGGAGACGGCGTCGAGGGGCTGGTGCAGGAATATTCCCTCTCCAGCCAGGAAGGCGTCGCGCTGATGTGCCTTGCCGAGGCGCTGTTGCGCATTCCCGACACGGCGACGCGCGATGCGCTGATCCGCGACAAGATCGCCGGCGGCGACTGGAAGTCGCATATCGGCGGCGGCCGCTCGATGTTCGTCAATGCCGCGACCTGGGGGCTGGTCGTCACCGGTAAGCTGACATCGACAGTCAACGAAGGCGGGCTTTCCGCCGCGCTGACAAAACTGATCGCCCGCGCCGGCGAGCCCGTCATCCGCCGCGGCGTCGATATGGCCATGCGCATGATGGGCGAACAATTCGTCACTGGCGAGACGATCGACGAAGCATTGAAGCGCGCCCGCGCGCTCGAAGCAAAGGGCTTCCGCTATTCCTACGACATGCTTGGCGAAGCCGCGACGACGCATGCCGATGCCGAGCGCTACTATCGCGACTACGAAAACGCCATCCATGCGATCGGCAAGGCCTCGGCTGGCCGCGGCATCTATGAAGGCCCCGGTATCTCCATCAAGCTCTCCGCGCTGCACCCGCGCTATTCGCGCTCGCAGGCAGACAGGGTGATGGGCGAACTTCTGCCGAAAGTGAAGGCGTTGGCGCTGCTTGCCAAGGGCTACAATATCGGCCTGAACATCGATGCCGAAGAGGCAGACCGTCTCGAACTCTCGCTCGACCTTCTGGAAGAACTGTGCCTCGATTCGGATCTGTCCGGCTGGGATGGTATTGGCTTCGTCGTGCAGGCATACGGCAAGCGCTGTCCCTTCGTCCTCGATTTCATCATCGATCTTGCCCGCCGCTCCAGGCATCGCCTGATGGTTCGCCTCGTCAAGGGCGCCTATTGGGACGCGGAGATCAAGCGCGCGCAGCTCGACGGCCTGGAAGGTTTTCCGGTCTATACACGCAAGATCTATACAGACGTCTCCTACATCGCCTGCGCCAGGAAGCTCCTGGCCGCGACCGACGTCGTGTTCCCGCAATTTGCCACCCATAATGCGCAGAGCCTGGCCACCATCTACCATATGGCCGGGGACGACTTTGCTATCGGCAAATACGAGTTCCAGTGCCTGCACGGCATGGGCGAGCCGCTCTACGAAGAGGTGGTCGGCGCCGAAAATCTCAATCGCCCCTGCCGGATCTACGCGCCGGTCGGCACACATGAGACGCTGCTTGCCTATCTCGTCCGCCGCCTGCTCGAAAACGGCGCCAATTCCTCTTTCGTCAACAAGATCGCCGACCCGGCCGTGTCCGTTTCCGAGCTTATTGCCGATCCCGTCGAGATCGTGCGCGGCATGAGCGTAGTCGGCGCGCAGCACGACAAGATCGCTCTCCCGGCCGATCTGTTCGGTAGCGCGCGACGGAATTCAGCCGGCGTCGATCTCTCGAATGAAGCGGCGCTAACCGATCTCTCCGCGCAGCTGCAAGCTTCGGCAGCGAGAGACTGGATCGCCAAGCCGCTTCTCGCCGATGGCTCCGAACGCGGCATGGCTCGCGCCGTCCTCAACCCCGCCGATCATGGCGATGTCGTCGGCCATGTCACCGAGCTCGAGCCGCAGGATGCACCCGACGTCATGCGGCTTGCCGCCGCAGCAGCGGAGCGTTGGGCTGCTGTGAGCTCCGCTGAGCGTGCCGCCATACTTGAGCGCGCCGCCGATATCATGCAGAGCGAGATGCCTGTTCTCGTCGGGCTGACCATCCGCGAAGCCGGCAAATCGGCCGCAAATGCGGTTGGCGAAATCCGTGAAGCGATCGATTTCCTCCGCTATTACGCCGCTCAGGCACGCCAAGTACTGAAGCCGGAGAGCGTGCCGCTCGGCCCTGTCGTTTGCATCAGCCCATGGAATTTCCCGCTGGCGATCTTTACCGGCCAGATCGCAGCCGCTTTGGTCGCGGGCAATCCCGTCGTCGCTAAGCCAGCCGGCAATACGCCGCTGATCGCAGCCCAAGGCGTCCGCATCCTGCATGAGGCCGGCATTCCGCGCGATGTTCTGCAATTTGTCCCGGGCGGGGGGCAAATGGGTGCCGCCCTCGTCGACGCTTCGGAAACCGCCGGCGTCATGTTCACCGGTTCCACGGAAGTTGCCCGCCTGATCCAGGCTCAGCTGGCCGAACGGCTTTCCAAATTCGGCAAACCGATTCCCTTAATTGCCGAAACCGGCGGGCAGAACGGCATGATCGTCGACTCCTCGGCGCTTGCCGAACAGGTCGTCGGCGATGTCATCGCCTCGGCCTTCGACAGCGCGGGCCAGCGCTGCTCGGCCCTGCGCATCCTCTGCCTGCAGGAGGAAGTCGCCGATCGCACGCTGGCCATGCTGCGCGGCGCTCTTCGCGAACTCTCGGTCGGCAGGACCGATCGGCTCGCCGTCGATATCGGCCCCGTCATCGATGACAACGCCAAGCGCCGCATCGACGAGCATATCGAACGCATGCGCAAGCTTGGCTGCAATGTCGAACAGCTCGACCTTCCCGAAAGCGCCGCCAAGGGCACCTTCGTTGCTCCCACCATCATCGAGCTGAAGAAGCTGAGCGATCTGAAGCGGGAAGTCTTTGGTCCCGTTCTTCATATTATACGCTATCAACGCAAGAACCTGGACAAGCTGATCGCCGATATCAATGCCTCCGGCTACGGCTTGACCTTCGGCCTGCACACCCGGCTTGACGATACGATCGCCCATGTCACTGAGCGCGTCCGCGCCGGCAATCTCTACGTCAACCGCAATACCATCGGCGCTGTCGTCGGCGTCCAGCCCTTTGGCGGGCGCGGCCTTTCCGGCACGGGGCCGAAAGCCGGCGGCCCAATGTACCTGCGCCGTCTGGTCGCCTCCCCGACCGAACCGCTGCGCAATGCCTCCGTGCAGGCCGACCCGGCTGCGCAGCAGTTCATCGCCTGGCTCGAAAGCAAGGGCGCTGCGGATGCGGCCAAACAGGCCCGTGCTGTCGCCGCCCAATCATCGCTCGGCTTCAATACCGAACTGCAAGGCCCGGTCGGCGAGCTGAACCTCTATGCGCTGCATCCGCGAGGGAGACTCCTGCTCGCTCCGCAGACAGCACTTGGCTTGCATGTCCAAATCGCTGCAGCACTTGCGACAGGCAATTCAATCGTCATCGATGCTGCATCGGGCCTGCAGGGCGAGCTTCATGGCTTGCCTGCGCAGGTCGCAAGTCGCATCTCCTGGACGAAAGACTGGGCGGCCGATGGACCTTTCGCTGGCGCTCTCATCGAAGGTGATGCTGCGCGCGTCCAGCAGGCGATCAAGACGATCGCGTCTATCCCCGGCCCGCTGGTTCTCACACAGGCTGCGTCGAGCGAGGACATTGCCAAGAACGTCGATGCCTATTGCCTCAACTGGCTGCTTGAGGAAGTAACGACGTCGATCAACACCGCGGCGGCCGGTGGCAATGCCAGCCTGATGACAATCGGCTAAAGCTGACAGCGATCTAGAACTTAAGCGGCGGTCGGGACCCGCGGGGTCTCAGCCGCCGCTTCGTTTTTCATGGCGCACATTCTGCAGTGATCTGTAAATTCGCTACGGTCCTCATCCAGCTTCCGGGCCTCCTTCTCTTCCGCGCAGAAATTTTTGAGAAAAGCTTTTCTCATATTGACTCTTGCCGTGAGAAAAGCTTTTCTCACGAAAACTGACTGGGAGAAGACATCTGGAAAATCAGCGTGCGAAAAGCGGACGTGCAACGATCCATGACGTTGCGGCGGCTGCAGGCGTGAGCATTTCAACGGCATCCAAGGCCTTGAACAATACCGGCCGCATGGGCGACGAGACCCGCGAAAGGGTCAAGCGCGCTGCCGCCGACATAGGCTTCCGTCCGAATGCCTTGGCCAAGGGTTTGCTCAGCAATCGCACGTTCACGATCGGTCTTCTGACAAATGATACATACGGTCGCTTCACGCTACCGGTCATGGCCGGCATCACGGAGGCACTCGTCGATCACGGCGTCTCGGTCTTCCTTTGCACGATCGAGGACGATCCGGCACTTGGAAAGGTTCATGTGGACGCCATGTTGGACAAGCATGTGGATGGCATTATCGCCTCGGGAAAGCGGATCGACCGCCGCCTGCCGGTGGATCTGTCCAATCTGCCGATTCCGGTGATTTATGCCTTCACTGAAGGCGCGCCGGGAAGCGTCACCTTCTGCGCCGATGACTATCAGGGGGCTGCCCTTGCTGTCGAATGGTTGCAGGGGCTCGGCAGAACCCGAATCGCCCATGTGACCGGCCCTGAAAGCTTCGTCTCGGTGCGCGAACGCGCCAAAGCCTATCGCGACCTCGCCGGAGACCGGCTGCCGGTCATGTACGGCATGTGGTCCGAGGCCTGGGGACACGAGGCCGTCGCAAAGCTCTGGAGCGTGGCCGGAGCAAAGCCGGATGCGATCTTCTGCGGCAACGACCAGATTGCCCGCGCGGTCGTCGATGCGCTTCGTGAGCGCGGCGTTCGGGTGCCGGAGGATGTCTCGGTGGTCGGTTTCGACAATTGGGAGATCGTTGCCGCCCAGACTCGGCCGCCACTGACGACGGTCGATATGAATCTTAAAGCTCTTGGCCGCGAGGCCGGGCTGACGGTTCTCGCGCTTGCGGAAGGACGCAGCGTCGAACCTGGCATCAGAACTTTGCCCTGCGAGCTTATCGTGCGGCAATCATGCGGGGGAAACTCCGGTCGTTGATTAAAGGAAAAGGGGCTGATGGGAGTAGCCCCATGGGAGGAGAATATGATGAAGCGATTTCTGGCCGCAACCGGCCTTATATCCCTAATACTTACGTCCGCCGCATCCGCCGAGAATATCTCCATGTGGGTGCGAAGCGGCATCGGAGATTCCTTCAAGAAGGTCGTCGAGGCCTATAATGCCGGCCATGAGGACAAGGTCACGCTGACCGAAGTGCCTTTTGCCGAACTCGTGCAGAAATACGCGACCGCCATTGCCGGCGGCCAGGCGCCCGACGCCCTGTCGATGGACCTCATCTATACACCGGCCTTTGCTGCCGCCGGCCAGCTCGAGGACCTGACGGACTGGGCAAAGAGCCTACCCTATTTCAATTCGCTGTCGCCCTCGCATGTGAAGCTCGGCACCTATGACGGCCACATCTATGGCCTGCCGCTCTCCGTCGAGACGTCGGTCTTTGCCTGGAACAAGGATCTCTACAAAAAAGCCGGCCTCGACCCTGAAAAGGCGCCGACCAGCTGGGACGAGATCACGAGCAATGCCGAAAAGATCCGCGCGCTCGGCAGCGATACCTACGGCTTCTACTTCTCCGGCGGCGGCTGCGGCGGCTGCATGATCTTCACCTTTACGCCGCTTGTCTGGGGCGCTGGTGCCGACATTCTCTCGGAAGACGGCAAGAAGGCGACGCTCGACACGCCGCAAATGCGCAAGGCGGTCGATATATACCGCAATATGGTCAAGAAGGATCTGGTGCCGGCGGGTGCCGCAAGTGACACCGGCGCCAACTTCCTCAGCATCAGCAACGGCAAGATCGGCCAGCAGAGCATCGGCGCCTTCTCGATCGGCACGCTGATCACGCAATATCCCGATATCCACTTCGGCGTGACCCTGATCCCCGGCGTCGACGGCAAGCCGTCCTCTTTTGCCGGCGGCGATAATTTCGTCATCTCCAAGGGCACGAAGAAGCTCGATGCCGTGAAGAAATTCCTCGAATATACCTATTCGCTTGAGGGACAGAAGATCATGGCGAAATACGGCAGCCTGCCGACGCGCGGCGATATCGCCGACCAGGTGCTGCAGGGCCTGGATCCGCGCATGCAGGTCGGCCTGAAGGCAATTGCTGTCGCGAAGACGCCCTATACGCTGCAGTTCAACGACCTGATTAACAGCGCCAACGGTCCCTGGGCGGGCTTCACCAACGCAGCTATCTTCGGAAGCGATGTCGATGGCGCATTCTCTAATGCCCAATCGGAGATGCAGTCGATCATCGACAACGCCCAACAATAATCGACCCATGAACGCCGGGGAGCTTCGACACTCCCCGGTCCCTCCATCGCAATATCGGGAGCATTCCATGGCTGGCCCTGGAGCTATCGCAACCGCGCGTCCGCGAAAACGGCGAAAGCGTGCCGGCTGGCACGGATTTCTCTACATCGCGCCGGCCATGGCGCTCGTTATCGTCTTCTTCGTGCTGCCCGTGGTCTTTACCGTCTGGATGAGCTTCCACAACTGGCCGTTGCTCGGCAATCCCCGATGGATTGGCTTTGGAAACTATGTCCGCATGATCTCCGACATGCGCTTCATGGCAGCGCTGCGCTTCACCGCCTATTACACCGTCGTCGTCACTATTGCGATCTTCGCCGTTGCCTTTCCGCTCGCCTTCTTCGTTGAAAAGCACCGGCCGTTCGTGGGCTTCTACCGAACGATCATCTTCCTTCCGGTCGTCGTGGGGCTTGCAACGGCTTCGCTGCTCTGGGTCTGGCTTGCCAATGTCGACGCCGGCTTCTTCGCACCGGTCGCCCTGGCACTCGGTCTTGTCGACAAGCGGCCGAACCTGCTTGCCGATTTCGACATGGCGTTCGCAACCATCATCGTCATGGTGGTCTGGAAGATCGCCGGCTTCACCATGATCATCCTGCTGACCGGCCTGCAGGCGATCCCCTCCGAACTGACCGAGGCGGCCCGCATCGATGGCGCGAGGCGCTGGCAGCGCTTCCGGTATCTGACCCTGCCGCTGATGCGCCGCACGATCGCGCTCGCGCTGATCATCTCCATCACGGGCTCGGTGCTCGCCTTCGACCAGTTCTATATCATGACATCAGGCGGCCCGCAGAACCGCATGATTTCGGTCGTCTACTACATCTTCAACCAGTCCTTCGTGTCCTTCAACCTCGGCTATGGCGCAGCGCTCTCGATCGCGCTTCTCGTCATCCTGGTGCTGATCAGCATCGTCCAGCTCTGGCTGCTGCGCGTCGGGGAGAACCACCCATGACCACAGCAAAGGAACGCCGCGCAAGGCGCAAGCTCTTGGATGGCATCGGCTATCACGGCATCGGCGTTGTCATCGTCATCTTCTTCTTCGCGCCGTTCGCGATCGCATTGCTATCGTCATTCCGGCATGGAACCGAAGCCAGCCTTCCACCCTTGCCGCCATGGCCGACGACCGGCTTCAGTTTCGACGCCTATCGCTCCCTGAATGGCTTCGGCGCCGGGGTTATCCAGCATACGCTGAACTCGCTCTTCGTCTCGGTCGCAACCGTGCTTCTGACCGTCATCGTCAGCCTGCTCGCGGGCTACGGCTTCTCGCGCTATCATTTCCCTTTTAAGGGCGCGCTCTTCATCCTGATCATCGCGACGCTGATGATCCCCTTCCAGTCGATCCTGACGCCGCTTTTTATCATCCTGGCAAGGCTCGGGCTTAACAATTCCCTAATCGGGCTGACGCTCGTCTATGTGACGCTGCAGCTTCCCTTTTCGGTCTTCATGATGCGCAATGCCTTCGACGCAGTACCGAAGGAAATCGAGGAGGCGGCCCGCATCGATGGCGCGCGCGATTTGAAGCTTCTTTTCCGCGTTCTCTTTCCGCTGGTGCTGCCGGGCGTCGCAACCGTTGCGATCTTCGCCTTCCTTAACGCCTGGAACGAGTTCCTGGCCGCCCTGGTGCTCCTGTCGAGCAACGAGAAATTCACGCTGCCGGTGCTGATGATCGCCGTCAGGACCGGTCGCCTCGGCGCCGTCAACTGGGGTGCGGTCCAGGCCGGCATCGCCGTCATGACCATCCCCTGCGTCATCGTCTTTCTGCTTCTGCAACGCTACTACATGCGCGGGCTGATGGCCGGCGCGGTGAAATAACCCTTCGAACAACGGATCAAAACCATGTCTGACAAGCAAAGCCGCCAGTTTCGCCCCCTGCCCGTTCCGAATGTCGAACTTGGAGGGCTCTTCGGTGCTCGCCAGGATGCCATATGCAATTCCACCGCAGCAACGCTACTCGACCGCTGCGTCGAGGCCGGCATGATCAAAGCCATCGACGTGGACCAGCCAAGCCCCGGCATCGTCATTCCCTTGCAGACCTGGTCGGGCTCGACGCAGATGTTTTGGGACAGTGATCTCGGCAAGTCGATCGAAACCATCGCCTATTCCCTCTATCGCCGCCCCAATGCCGAACTGGAAGCGCGCGCGGACGCCATAATCGACATGTATGAAAAGCTGCAGCAGGAGGACGGCTATCTGAACGCCTGGTTCCAGCGCGTCCAGCCGGGCCGCCGCTGGACCAACCTGCGCGATCATCACGAACTCTATTGTGCCGGCCATCTGATCGAGGCTGCCGTCGCCTATTACCAGGCAACGGGCAAGCGCAAGCTGCTCGATATCATGAGCCGTTTTGCCGATTACATGATCACCGTCTTCGGGCATGGCGAAGGCCAGCTGCGCGGCTATTGCGGCCATGAAGAGGTGGAACTCGCCCTCGTCAAGCTCGGCCGCGTCACCGGCGAGACGAAATATCTCAATCTCGCCAAATACTTCATCGACGAGCGTGGCCAGGAACCGCATTTCTTCACTGAGGAAGCGCTTCGCGACGGCCGCGACCCGAAGAACTTCGTGCAGAAGACCTATGAATACAGCCAGTCGCATCTGCCGGTGCGCGAACAGACCAAGGTCGTGGGCCACGCCGTGCGCGCCATGTATCTCTATTCCGGCATGGCCGATATCGCCACGGAATATAACGACGATACGCTAACCTCGGCCCTCGAGACGCTTTGGGACGACCTGACGACCAAGCAGATGTATGTGACGGGCGGCATCGGCCCGGCTGCCTCCAACGAGGGCTTCACCGATTATTACGACCTGCCGAACGAAAGTGCCTATGCCGAGACCTGCGCCTCCGTCGGTCTGGTCTTCTGGGCCAACCGCATGCTCGGCCGCGGACCGAACCGCCGCTATGCCGACATCATGGAAGTGGCGCTCTATAATGGTGCAATGGCCGGGCTATCGCAGGACGGCAAGACATTCTTCTACGAAAATCCGCTGGAGAGCGCCGGCAAGCATCACCGCTGGACCTGGCACCATTGCCCTTGCTGCCCGCCCAATATCGCACGCCTACTCGCCTCCGTCGGCTCCTATATGTATGCGGCGGCCGACAATGAGATTGCCGTCCATCTCTACGGCGAGAGCAAGGCGCGCGTGCCGCTTGCCGGCGGCGTGACCGTGCAGCTTTCCCAGACGACGCGCTATCCTTGGAACGGCGCCATTCGCTTCGAGGTCAATCCCGATCGCGCAGCCAAATTCGCACTATCGCTGCGCATCCCCGAATGGGCCGAGGGCGCGACGCTCGCAATCGATGGGGCACCGGTCGATTTGGCAGCGATCACCGTCGATGGCTATGCCCGCATCGAGCGCGAGTGGCAGGCGGGCGACAGCGTCGACCTCACCCTTCCGCTCATCCCGCGAACGCTGTTTGCCAATCCGAAAGTCCGCCAGGACGCCGGACGCGCGGCCCTGATGCGCGGCCCGCTCGTCTATTGCGTCGAAACCACCGACAATGGCCACGACCTCAACGGCATCTCCTTTTCCAGCGATCCGGCTTCCGCCAAGACGACGGAAATTGCGGCATTGGAGGGCGCGGTGGCGCTCGATATTTCCGTCATGCGCGATGAGGCCGACTGGGGCTCCGATCTCTACCGGACGACACCGCCGAAGGGTACTCCTTCCACCGCGCGTTTCATCCCCTATCATCTCTGGGACAATCGCGATCCGGGCGAGATGCTGGTCTGGATCCGCGCCGATCAGCTGCAGCGCGGAGCCTGATATGATGAAGAACGGCATGTGCCTGACCGGCGTCCGCAAGAGTTTCGGCGGGCTGGAGGTCATCCATGGCATCGATCTCGACATACCGGAAGGCGCTTTCGTCGTCTTTGTCGGCCCCTCCGGCTGCGGCAAATCCACGCTGCTGCGCATGATTGCCGGACTGGAGGAGGTGACCGACGGTGAGATCGCCATCAAGGGCCGAGATGTCACCGATCTCGACCCATCCGAGCGCGGCATCGCCATGGTCTTCCAGTCCTATGCGCTCTATCCGCATATGAGCGTTCGCGACAATCTCGGTTTCGGGCTGAAAATGGCCCGAACCGATGCATCCGAAATCGAAAGACGCGTGCGCTCCGCCGCCGCGATCCTCAAGATCGATCATCTCCTCGACCGCCGCCCGGGACAGCTTTCCGGCGGCCAGCGCCAGCGTGTCGCCATCGGCCGCGCCATCGTTCGCGAACCGGATGTCTTTCTCTTCGACGAGCCGCTCTCCAACCTCGACGCGGAACTGCGCGTCTCCATGCGTATCGAAATCGCCCGGCTTCACCGGGAACTCGGCAATACGATGATCTATGTCACCCATGACCAGACCGAGGCCATGACCCTTGCCGACAAGATCGTCGTGCTGAGGGACGGCCGGATCGAGCAGGTCGGCACTCCGCGCGAGGTCTATGAAGACCCGGCTAACAGTTTCGTGGCCGGCTTCATCGGCTCGCCAAGGATGAACATGATCGACGCGACATGGTCGGATGACGGGACGGCAAAGGTCGGAAACGACAGCATCAAGGTCGACCTTTCACAGACCAAGCCATCGGCGGGCGAAACGATTCTGCTTGGCATGCGCCCTGAACATTTCGTCGTTGCGTCAAATGCCGACGATGCCGTGCGGGTGACGGTCGACGTCACCGAATATCTGGGCGGCACGCGCTATCTCTACTGCCAGACAGAGGACGGCCAGGCGATCATAGCCGAATATCGCGACGGACCGGAGATAGAGCGCGGCGACACGCTCCATCTGCATTGCCCGCCCGAACGCCGGCGCTATTTCGACAAGCCGGGAGGACGGCTGCGGTAGCTGTCTTCTCGAGCAACCGCACATATGCCGGAAAGGTCGTCACCATTGCAAGCGGACTAGAATTCCCAAGGAGATATCAGATCCAGCCCAGTCTCACGGAAGTCGGACAGATTGCGAGTGGCCAAACGTCCGCCATTTACGCGGGCGATGGCTGCAATCATGCCATCTGCCGTCGACATTGGTCGTCCTTGCCTCTTCGCTGCACCCATTAGTTTGCCGTAGTCTAATGCGGCTTCTTCGGTAAGACCGAAGATCCGATCCGCGAAACGATGGCGCCATTCAGATAATCTCTGCTCAAGCCGGGCAGCCCTCTGGTCGGGAGCAATCTTTTGAATACCAAAGGCGATTTCAGCAATAGCCACAGTGGAAAGTGCTATCTCCGCATCATACCGACCAAGCCACGATATCACGGCCTCGTCAGGCAGTTTCCGGAAAGTTTCAGAGATGACATTCGTGTCCAGAAATATCACAGATCAATGCCGTGATTGGGTTGACGCCCATCGCGAATGACCGATTCGAGGTCGATATCATCATCATCCCTCATCGCCATTCGAGCATAGAAAGACGATGCGGGTTCGCGACCAGCCTCGCGAATTTCATAGGCTTCCAATGCTCGTTCGACGACATCGGCGATCGTCCGGTTTTCACGCCGCGCAAGGCGATGCGCGAGGTCACGTGCTCGAGCACTGCGAACGGATAGTTGTGGTTCAGCCATGTCTTTCTCCTGTTCCGACTAATATAGCCACAGGATAGTCAGCCATCAAGATGGCAAAAGACGGCTAGAAGGCAAAACGAAACTATGCCGCCTTGCTGACCCGCACCGGAACGGATTTATACGACGGCGTGCCGCTTTCCTTGTCCTGATAGTCGATCGGGATCAGGCAATTTGCCTCCGGGTAATAGGCAGCGACGGAGCCCTCGGAAATATCGTAGGAAATCGCCGTCAGCTTCAGCAATCGCTTGGCACCCGATGGGAGCGCTGTTTCGATCTCGACCAGATCGCCGTGCTCCAGGCCCTTTGCTTTCAGATCCTTGTCGTTCATGAACAGGATGTCGCGGCGGCCAAAGACGCCACGATAGCGGTCATCGAGCCCATAGATCGTCGTATTGTACTGGTCGTGGCTGCGGATTGTAGCGAGCTTGAGGATAGTTCCATCCGAAAGCGAGATATCTTCGTTCAGACCATCAAAGAGCTTGAATTCTGCCTTGCCGGACGGCGTCTTCCAGACGCGCTCGGTCGGTCCGATCGGCAGGCGAAAGCCACCCGGCACCCGGATGCGCTCGTTATAGTCGGCAAAATCCGGATAGACCACTTCGATCTTGTCGCGGATCAGATCATAGTCGGTGATGAGCTCCATCCAGGCGACCTTGCTGTTCGGCAGGGTCGCCTGCGCTATTCCCGCGACGATCGCAGGTTCCGAACGCAGCTGGTCGGAAGCAGGTTTCAGCCGTCCGCGCGACGCATGTACCATCGACATCGAATCTTCGATCGTCACCGATTGCGCACCGGTAGCCTGAACGTCTTGTTCAGTGCGGCCAAGTACGGGGAACAGGAAGGATTCCTTACCAATAAGCAGATTGGAGCGATTGAGCTTGGTATTCATGTGAACGGCGAGATCGAGCTTGCGCATCGCCTGCGCGCAGAGTTCCGGATCGGGAAGCGCGATCGAGAAATTGCCGCCGAGGCAGATGAGCACCTTGGAGCGCCCTTCCGCCATAGCCTGCATGGCGGCGACGGCATCGTGACCATGATGAGCCGGCGCGGTGAAGCCAAAGGCACGTTCGATGCCCTCGATCAAAGCCGGCGTCGGCTTCTCGGTAATTCCGACGGTGCGATTGCCTTGGACGTTGGAATGGCCGCGCAGCGGGCAGATGCCCGCACCAGGCCTGCCGAAATTGCCGCGTAGCAGCAGGAGATTGGCGATCTGCTGCACATTCGCCGTTCCCTTGGCATGCTGGGTGATGCCCATGCCGTAGGCGACGATCGTGGCCTTCGACTTGGCATAGATCTCCGCTACTCGTTCCAGATCGGCGCGGGCGAGCCCGGAGACCCGCTCGATATCGGCCCACTCAGTCCGGTTAATATCGGCAACAAGGGCTTCGAAGCCGGTGGTGTGTTCGGCGATGAAGGCATGATCGAGTACTTCAGGTGATGTTTCGGCCAGCGCCAGAACCGCTTTCATGATTCCCTTGAGCGCGGCGGCATCGCCGCCGATCTTCACCTGATAATAGGACGACGCGATTCGGGTCGAGCTGAAGGTTCCCATCTCGATCGGATCCTGCGGGTCGGCAAAGCGCTCCAGCGCCCGCTCCTTCAGCGGGTTGAAGACGATGATCGGCACGCCGCGGCGCGAGCATTCATGCAGCGTGCCCATCATGCGCGGATGATTTGTGCCGGGATTGTGCCCCATGGAGATGATCAGATCGCATTCATCGAAGTCGTCGAGCGAGACGGTGCCCTTGCCAATGCCGATCGATTGCGGCAGACCGACGCTGGTCGCCTCATGGCACATGTTCGAGCAATCGGGGAAATTGTTGGTGCCGTATTCACGCGCGAAGATCTGGAAGAGGAAGGCCGCTTCGTTGGAGGCACGACCGGATGTGTAGAACTCGACCATATCCGGATCGGGCTGGCTGCGCATGACGTCGCCGATGCGGGCAAAGGCGTCTTCCCAGGCAATCGACCGGTAGGTATCGGATGCGTGGTCGTAGACCATCGGATGGGTCAACCGGCCGGCATTTTCGAGCTCATAATCGCTCCAGGTCAAAAGCTCGCTGACCGTATGTTCGGCGAAGAATTCCGGCGTCACGCGCTTGTTCGTCGCTTCCCAGGTGACCGCCTTGGCGCCGTTTTCACAGAACTGGAAGGTGGAGGTGTGTTCCTTGTCGGGCCAGGCACAGCCAGGGCAATCGAAGCCTGTGGGCTTGTTGGTGCGCAGGAGAAGGCCCGGCGCCTCGGTGACATCCATCTGGTCGCGAACCGCCTTGGCGGTTGCCTTCAGGGCTCCCCAACCGCCAGCTGGGCTATTATAGGGACGGATACCGGGGACTTCACGCTTCTGCGTCATCATACGCTCCTTTGGCTACCCAAACGGCTTCCTCCCAAATGCCGATCTCTAACGAATAAGCGGGCGGCAGAAGAGAGTAAAGCGCTACCAATAGGCACTTGACAAAACAATCGATACGCGCCGGCCGCAAATGACGCAGGTATTGACGCGCCCCAAACTCAGTTCTTAAAAACCAGGCAACTGCCGCCCTGCTGCCGGACCTGCGTGCAAACGGCATCCGCTTCCTCCCGCGTTTGCCGCGGAATGCGCGCCGCATAACGGACCCGGCGACCGAAGTCGGCATTGCGCTGCCGCACGATCAACGGCTTCTCCAAATTCAGCGGTGACGGCAGCTTCCGGATATTTGCGGTAAACAGACGGCGAGCGGCGTCCAACTGAAAATGCTCGGCCAATTGGGCGCCCCAAGGCGCCCACGGACGCTCCTGCTCCAAGGGAATGGGCTTCAGGCGCCGGCTTTGGGCAAGGGCGACGCAGGAATCGACAAACGGCTTGCTCTTATCCAGCACGGGGGCTGCTATATCTGGCGGATCATCGCGCCATTCTTCGACACTATGGGCGGTGATCGCGCTCACATAGTTCCGCGTCTCATAGGGAAGCCCGCCCGAATTCAGGAAATTGGCAAGGCCGGCCTCGCCGGCATTATAGGCAGCCGCCGCAAGCCCGAGATTGCCGAAGCGGCCCCGCAATTCATCGAGATAGGTTGCCGCCTTGCCGAGCGCTTCAAGCGCATCGTAGCTGTCGCGCACGCCACGCAGCCTCGCTGTTCCCGGCATGAACTGCGCGATACCGCGCGCGCCTTTAGGACTGACGGCATCGGAGCGAAACAGGCTTTCGCGCCAGACGAGCCGTGCCAGATAATCCGGCGGCAGACGGTTGGCATGCGCGAAATATTCGATGGCGGTGCAGAGATCGCGATTGTAGCTGTCCTTGCGCAGGCACAGCGTTTGGCCCGTCTCCGTCGTCAGCGGCCCCGAAATGCAGACAGGTGGTGCGACAGTCCATTCCGGTTGAGCTCTCGCGGGTCTGAAAGCAAAACCGTTAATGGAAAATGCGATCGCAAAAGCGACGACGATGCCGAAGAAGCCTGCCCGGTAATGCCTGCCTGCCATTTAAGCGATATCCGTCCGAGACCAACCGATCGCAAATTCGCGGCCTCTTCATATCATCGATGGACGGAAGCGAAAACCTCTCGCGCGACAGCCGACGCGCAGGCTGTTACTCCGCAAGGCGTCCGCCGCGCATCGGCGCCGGCACGCCCGTCGTGCCAGGAAAGCTGATCGGCAGGCCACGCAGAACGCGCACGGCGAGAAACGCAAAGCACTCGGCCTCGACAGCATCGCCGCGCCAGCCGAGATCCTCGGCAAAGATCGGCTCGACGCCGGCCCGGCTCTTCAGCATCGACATGATCGTCGGATTGTGCCGGCCGCCGCCGCTGACGACGACCTTGGTGGGCCTGCGCGGCAGCAGGTCCAGCGCCTTGCCGACGGCGCTTGCCGTGAAGGCCGAAAGCGTGGCGGCGCCATCTTCCGGGCCGAGGCCATCTGCCATGGCGGCACCGAAATCGAAACGATCCAGCGATTTCGGATAGGGTGCAGTCATATAGGGGTGCTGCAGCAGCCGCTCGAGCCGTGCCTCATCGACCTTGCCGGCAGCTCCAAGCGCACCGTCGCGGTCCATCTCGCCAAGCCCGTGCGACTTGATGAAATCGTTGAGCGGCGCATTGGCCGGGCCGGTATCGAAAGCAACGAAATTGCCCTCTCCATCCCACCATGTGACATTCGCAACGCCGCCGAGATTGAGAATGGCCGCCTCTCCTGCTGCACCCGCCCCGCGCAGCAGCGCGGTATGATAGGCAGCAGCAAGCGGCGCGCCCTGGCCGCCGGCGCGCATGTCGGCCGAGCGGAAATCATAGGCGATCTTGGTGCCGAGAATGGACCGCATCAGCTCGCCATCGCCAAGCTGGCGCGTCTGCCCCAGCCGGTCATTCTGCGGCGCGCGATGCAAGACGGTCTGGCCATGGAAGCCGACGACGCCGATGTCTGCCATCGTCATACCGTTGCTTTCCACGAGTTCCTTCACGGCTTCCGACTGTGCTCGCGTCAAGGCTTCCTCGGCCGCCTTGAAGATCGCCGGTTCAGGTCCTTCGAAATTCCATGCGCGCGCCTGCCGCAGCGTCTCTTCCAGCAGTTCTCGAATCCAGCTGGGATAAGGGGCCAAAACATAGGGGCCGAATTCCTCGACGCGCTCGCCGTCCGTCTTCAGCATGGCGACATCGATATTGCCGTCGAGGACGGTTCCGGTCATCAGACCGACTGCCCAGATTGGTTCCATGGTCAGACTCCTATGCTGCGTTGACGAGATCGCTGACGGCCTGACGGAGCGCCAGAATGCCGCTGTCGAAGTGGCGCGTCGGGTGAATGCGGTTGGTAAGAAGGGTCCAGGCTCGGCCCTTGTCGAAGTCGACCCAGAGGGCCACGCCGGTAAACCCCGTATGACCGATCGTGCCGGACGAGCAGAGAGCACCGCCATGCCAACCGTCATGGGGCCGTTCCCAGCCATGGGTCCGCGTTGCCGAAAGCGGTGTTCGCATCAGGGTGATCGAGCGGGCCGGTGCGCCGCTGCCATCCAGCAGCCCCTTTGCGAAGTCGAGGATCGCATCCGCCGTTCCGAACAAGCCGGCATGGCCGGCACCCTGCAATGCCGAACAATTATCGTCATGGACCTCGCCCGACAGAACACGGTGACGCCAGGTGCAGTCTTCCGTTGCAGCAGCCGATTCCGGCGGCGCGGAGAAGGCAAATCCCGGCCCCGGATCCATGGCGCGGATTGTCTTCCCATTCAGCCGCTCCAGCGCAAGGCCAAGCAGAATGAAGTTAATGTCGGAATAGACGGGCGGCCCGGCGCGCCATTCGCGCTGCAGGATGAAGGCGCGCAGAAGCTCTGGGTCGCGGCCATAGGTGTAGATCGGCTCGACCGCCGGGAACGGCGTCTGATGGCCGAGGCATTGGCGGAATGTTACCTTTCGCTCCCAGGCCTCGGCACTATACTGGCGCAGATCGGGCAGGAGTTCGATCAAGGGAGCATCGAGGTCGATCGTGCCGGCCTCTGCCAGAGCAAGAATACGCGGCGTGGTGAAAATGACTTTTGTGAGGGAAGCAAGGTCGAACCAGGTATCTGGAAGCATCGGCCTGACATCAGGCACCTTCTGTGCCGAACCGACGGCGCGGACCTGCCTGATACCGTCGAGATCGACCATGCCAAGCACACCGCCGGGGATGCGCGCCGCCGCAACCGATTGCTCGATCGGCGCGAAGGCCCGATCGAAACGCTCCTGAAACTGCATACTCCCCCTCGCTGCCATCTCGCCTCTCCTCGACCCGCTCAGGCTTCTGCCAGCGCGATGTGATCCGGCGCAAAGCGGCGCCACTCGGGAATGGCCGGCTCGAAGCCCAAGGGGCGCACCAGGGACGGAACCTGACGAGTGTCGAGCGTGAAGTTTTCCCTGCGCCGCGCAACCGTCGGAACCGCCGCGATCAACCGCCTGGTATAGGAATGCTTGGGTTCCGACAAGACCGAGGCGGCATCACCGATCTCGACAATCTGCCCGGCATAGATCACTGCGATGCGATGGGCGATGCGCTCCACGACAGCCATGTCGTGCGAGATGAACAGATAGGCGAGCCCGTATTCGCGCTGAAGTTCGATCAGCAATTCGAGAACCTGAGCTTGAACCGATACGTCGAGCGCGGACACAGCTTCATCCAGCACAAGCACTGACGGATTCAGCATCAAAGCGCGCGCAATACATAGTCTTTGCCGCTGGCCCCCGGAAAATTCGTGCGGATAGCGCTCCAGCGCGTTTTCCGGCAAGCCCACGCGCTTGAGCAGCATGACCATACGCTCGCGGGTTCCGGCAGAAACCCGCGAGCCCGCGGCGATCACCGGTTCGGCAAGAATGCTATCGATGCGCAGTCTCGGATTGAGCGAAGCGTATGGGTTCTGGAAAACCATTTGCACCGCGCTTGTGCGATCCGCCGCCTTGCCGCTATTTGTCGTAAAGGTGCCGCGGGTCGATTTCACCAATCCGAGGATCGCGCGGGCCGTGGTGGATTTACCCGATCCGCTCTCGCCGACGATTGCCAGCGTCTCGCCCGGCATCAGGTCGAAACCAACGCCTTCGACGGCATGAACGGCGCCGCTCGACCGCCGAAGGAGGCCGCCCTTGACCGGAAAACGGACGGTCAACCCCTCCACCTCCAGTGCGGGCTTGGAAGCAGCCGCGTTGCGATGGAAATCACTGCGCGCCGCCTGTCCGGACGAAAAGTGGGGAACCGAATGCAGCAGATGGCGGGTATAGGGATGGGTTGGATGATCGAGGATCTGATTAAGCTCGCCCTGCTCAACCGCCTGGCCTGCCTGCATCACCATCACCTTGTCGGCAATGCCGGCAACGAGGCCGATATCATGCGTGATGAAGATCATCGACATGCCGGTTTCGCGCTTCAATTCCGCAAGGAGCGCCATGATCTGCGCCTGTACGGTGACATCGAGCGCCGTCGTCGGCTCGTCGGCAATCAGAAGACGTGGATTGCAAGCAAGCGCGGTTGCAATCATCACGCGCTGGAGCATGCCGCCGGAAAGCTGGTTCGGGCAATAGGTCAAGCGCCGCGCGGCATCCGGAATGCGCACGCGATCCAAGGCGTCCCTGGCCGCCGCTTTCGCCTGACTCCCCGTCAGGCCGCGATGCAGCCGGAAGGATTCCTCGATCTGCGTACCTATGGTCAGGACGGGGTTGAGGGAGGTCATCGGCTCCTGGAAGATCATGCCGATTTCGGCACCACGGATCTTCGTCAGTTCCGCTTCGCTCGCCTTGGTCAGATCGAGGATGCTGTTATCGGCACGTTTCAGGCGGATCGAGCCGCCGGTGATGCGGCCACCGCCGAAATCGACGAGACGATTGATCGAAAGTGCGGTGACCGACTTGCCCGAGCCGCTTTCGCCGACGATTGCCAGCGTCTCGCCGGCATCAAGATCGAAGCTGACACCGCGAACGATGGGATTGGTCTGGGGGTTGCGTCCGAAGCCGACGCTGAGATCAGAGACAGAAAGAAGCGGTGTCATACCGTCGCCCTCCGCATCTTCGGATCAAGGATATCGCGCAGGGCATCGCCGAGCAGATTGAAGCCGAGGATGGAGATCATGATGGTCACGCCAGGGAAGATCAGCAGCCAAGGCGCCGTTTCCATAAGATTGCGACTGTCGCTCAGCATCAGGCCAAGCGAAGAGGACGGCGGCTGCGTTCCCAGGCCGAGGAAGCTGAGGCCCGCTTCCGTCAGCAGCGACCAGGCAAGCGCCAGCGTCACCTGCACGGTCAAGGGTGCGACGAGATTGAGCAGAAGATGCCGCGTCAGGATATAGGAACGGCTGCTACCGAAGGTGCGGGCGGCATCGACGAAATCGCGTCCTTTCAAGGAAAGAGCCGGGCCGCGCACGACGCGGGTGAATATCGGCGTATAGACGATCGCGATTGCGGCAACGCTTGTCCAGGTACCGGGGCCAACGATGGCGATGATGAGCAACGCGAGCAGGATCGCAGGGAAAGCGAGAAGCACATCCATGGTACGCATGATGACGCCATCCCAGCGCTTGCCAGACCAGGCGGCGGTCAAGCCAAGCACGGTGCCGATCAGGGTAGCAACGGCGACGGAAAAGAAGGCGACGGTGAAGGATTCGCCGATACCGTGCATCAACCGACTTGCGACATCGCGGCCGAAGAGATCCGTGCCCATCCAATAGGTGAGGCTCGGCGGATGCAGCCTGTCGATCCTATTCTGCGTCAGTGGATCGTGCGGCGTGACCCCGAGCGTGCCGAGGATGGCAAGCAAGATATAGATGAGGACGATGACGCCGCCGATCCGCCCGCTCATATGTCCGAAGATGGCTCCGATGATCCGCATCAGCCTTCTCCCAGCCGAACGCGCGGATCGAGCGCGACATAGGCGAGATCGACAAGCAGATTGACGATCATGAAGTTGAAGGCAATGAACAGCACGCTTCCCTGCACCAGCGCATAGTCACGCTGCAGGATGGCATCGAGCACCATGCGCCCCAGCCCGGGCAGGGCATAGATCTGCTCGACTAGGACAGCACCGCCAAGCAGATAGCCAAATTCGACGCCGCTCAGGGTCACCACCGGGATCAATGCATTCGGCAGAGCATGCCGCCAGATGACGCCGCGCGCCGGCACGCCACGGCTGCGGGCGGTGCGGACATAATCATCGCTCAGGACATCGAGCATCGCCGAGCGCACCACGCGCGTCACCGACGCGGCGAAAGCAAAACCGAGCGTCAGCGCGGGCAGGATCATCTGGCCGAGATTTTCGAGCGGATTCTCCCAAAGGGGTGTGAAGGCGCCCATAGTCGGCAACACGCCAAATCCCGCCGACAAGGCATAGATCAGCAGCAGCCCGAGAACGAAGTTCGGCGTGGACTGCCCGATCATGGCGACGATGCGCACGGCAAGATCGGACAATTTTTCATTGCGCGTGGCGGCAAAGACGCCCGCCGGCAGGCCGATGGCAAGCGCGATCACCATGGAAAGCAAAGCAAGCTCGAGCGTCAGCGGAAAGCGCTCCAGGATGATGTCGAGCACCGGTTTTCCGTAGGTGACGGATATGCCGAGATTGCCTTGGAATACACCGAGCAGCCAATGCCAGTACTGGATCGGCCAGGACTGGTCGATGCCGAAATAGGCAGCAAGGGCCTGCCGCTGTTCCGGCGTCAGCAGGCCCGCATTGGTTCCGAGCATCGCCGTGATCGCATCGCCCGGCACCAGCCGGATAGCGACGAAGACGAAGATGGACACGCCCAGCATGATCAGCGGGAATGTCATCAACCGGCGCGTCAGATACGACATTATAATTCCTCTAGAACAATTTCAGCTGAACCAAGGCGTAATTTTACGGCCGAAATTGCGTAAAAACAAAGAGATAGAGCACTTCCATGATGTCATTTGAAAAGGAAATGCTCTAGCTCCCGATCGTCGTTACTTAATCGAAACCTTGCTCAGACCGAACAGCGAGCCGGTCGGCGTCGGCACGAAGCCTTCGACGTTCTTTTGCTCGGCCGTGTAGCCATAGGCCGTGTAGAGCCAGATCCAGGGCGAGACTTTGGCAAGATGCTTTTCGAACTCGGCGAAGATCTCCTTGCGCTTGGTCGGATCGGTTTCGGCGCGGCCCTTCTGCATCAGGCTGTCCAGCGTATCATCGATATAGTTGGCGACCTTCTGCAGGTTGCCGGTCTTGGTCCAGTAACGGTTATACATTGAATAGGGGTCGGCACTGCCGCCATTAAGTGCCACGGCCATGTCGAAATTGCCCTTCAGCCAGGCGTCGACATAGACGTTGAGTTCCATCACCTTGATATCGAGCTTGATGCCGATTTCGGCGAGCTGCGACTGAATGACCTGCGCCTCGGCCGTGGCCGTCGGCGGCTCGCCGGTTGCGGCGATCACAGTCGCCGAAAAGCCGTTGGCAAAGCCGGCATCGGCCATCAGCTTCTTCGCCTTGGCAACATCGCGCGTGTAGCAGAAGAGCTTGCTGGGATCGGTCGCATAGAGCGGCATCGTCAGTGGCCCGGTCACCTTGCCTTCGCCGAGAGCTGCGGTGTCCATCACATCCTTGCGGTCGATGGCACACGAGATCGCCTGGCGCACGGCCAGCTGATCCATCGGCTTGCGCGAGGGATTGAGCTGCAGAACGTTGTAGGAGAGCACCGGCGTGCGGGTGAGCTGCAGCTTCGGCTCCTTCGGCACAAGCGTTGCGACGAGCGGATCGTTCAGAAGCGCGAAATCGATCTGGCCGGTGCGGAGCGAGGCGAGGATCGCGGTTTCATCCGGCAGCACGCTGATGTTGATGCCATCGACGCCGGTGGCGCCGCCTGCCCAATCCTTATTGGCGCTCAAGACTTCCTTGGCGTTTGGAACCCAGCTGTCGAGCTTGAAGGGCCCGGAACCGATCGCCTTAGTACCGATGGTGCCAGCGGAAATCTCGCTTGCCGGCACGATGGCAGCGTTGAGGCTCGTCATGGCCGTCAGAAGCGGGACGTCGGGCTGCGACAGGTTGAAGACGACGGTTGTGGCATCGGGCGTATCGATACTTGCGATCGACAGGAAGTTCGCGCGGGCGACGGCACCGGTCGCCTGATCGAGAATGCGCTGAAAGGAAGCCTTAACGTCGGCCGACGTGAGGGCTGCGCCGTTCTGGAATTTGGCCTTCGCGTTGAGCTTGAAGGTCAACTGCTTGCCGTCGGGCGAGAACTGCCAGCTTTCAGCGACACCGGGCACGATCTGCAGATTGCCGTCCAGGCGAACCAGCGGCTCATAGATCAGCTCCAGCAGGCGGATGGAGGAGAAGGCGGTCTGCTTATGCGGATCGAGACCGGTTGCGTCCTGCGACCATGCCATGCGCAACGTCGCTGCCTCCACGGGCATCGCAACCGTCGCCAGACCGAACCCCACGGCCAGCGCCACGCCTGAAATCAGCTTCTTTCCAAAATTCCCTTCCACTTTCAGTCCTCCAAATTTTTTAAATGTCCCCGGCCGATTTTGGCCCATTGATTGCCGTCGCAGTTAGCTGCGATGGTTATCTCAAGCAGTCCTGGCGTTGATGGCCTTGCGCAGGAATCCATCAGCGTTTTGCAATGCCGTGCGGGCTTCTTCAATGCCCATCCCGGTAATTTCCATGAGAATGGCCAGCTTGACGTCATTGCCGGTCAGATCGAGCACGCGGCGCGCTTCCTGCTGCGTACAGCCGGTCGCCTGCATGACGATGCGCGAGGCGCGCGCCACCAGCTTCTTGTTGCTGGCGCTGACGTCAACCATCAGGTTCTGATAGCTCTTGCCGATGCGGATCATGCTTGCCGTCGTCAGCATGTTGAGAATGAGTTTCTGCGCCGTACCGGATTTCAGACGGGTCGAGCCGGTCAGGATTTCCGGGCCGACAACAGGCGAGATCGCCAGATCAGCGATGCCGGCGATGATGGAATTGGGATTGCAGGAGAGCGCGACCGTGAAAGCGCCGATGCTCTTGGCATAATTCAGGCCGCCGATCACATAGGGTGTACGGCCACTGACGGCGATGCCGACGACCACATCATCCTTGGTGAGATTGATCTCTTCCAGCGCCTGACGCCCCTGTACCGGATCGTCCTCCGCACCCTCGATCGAGCGGCGCAGCGCATCCGGGCCGCCCGCAATCAATCCGATAACCATATCCGGCGGCACGCTGAAGGTGGGCGGGCATTCTGAGGCATCGAGAACGCCGAGACGGCCGCTGGTGCCGGCCCCCATATAGATCAGCCGTCCGCCCTTCTGGAAGGCGGCGACGATCTGATTGACGGCGGCGGCAATCGCCGGAATGACCTTCTCGACGGCGAGAGGCACCGTCTGATCCTCATAATTGATTTCGCGCAGGATATCGAAAGTCGGCAATAGATCGATATGCATCGTATTCGGATTGCGCCCTTCGGAAACCAATTGTTCCAGTTCGGATATCAACGTCTGTTCTGTCATGGGCCTGCTCGCGAAATAACGCTTCGATATCAATAACTCTCAGTGGCAAGTTCGATCACTTTAATATCGAACACACCGCAGCAAAGTTCGGCTTTCAGCCAGACGGCCGATCAAAATCAGCCTGGGCTCGGACGGCCTTTTTCGGCTTCGCTTCCTGCCCACTCCCTGTTTACCTTGGTTAACACTATGTCCGATTATTCCTTTCGTCAATCTACAAAGGAATAAAATATTCCACTTCTGCCACGCAAACTCACCACCGCGATTATGCGAGGCAGCACACAGCGGCATGTGTAATTTGCCGACTGCGTCAGCTAGCGCTGCGGCTCCAGATAGGTCGGCTTAACCGTAGACGTCGCCGTCATCGCGCTGGTTGCTATTCATTATGGAGATAGCGATCATTCCGATCTGAAAACCATCGGAAGATCAGCCGATACGTCGAGCGGCTGGAAGTGCCGCAAGTTCTCGGTGATGACGGTCAGGTCATAAGCCCGCGCCGTCGCTGCAATGATAATGTCGCCGAGGCCGGGATTGTGACCCTTGCTCAGGGCATCGTCTTCCAGGGCGCCGGCGATCCGCGCAACCACCGTATCCATGGGTAGGATACGATCACTGAAACTGTCCGTGATGAAATCGAGCCAGTCAGAGAGACGCTTGGCTCGCTCAGTCCCGCCACGGCGATGAAGAGAGCGTATTCCCTTTTCGATCTCCGAGACAGACATGGCCGACAGAAAGAGCGCATCGGCTTCGCCCTGACTGTGGAACCAGATCCGGATGGCATCGGAGGGCGGCACCTTATCCGGAGCAAACCTGCTGATAATATTCGTATCGAGCAGGTACCCTGTCACAGATCAACGTCCCTCATTTTTGACGAGTTTCGATCCAGATCGACACCACCGGGAAAGGTGAGCAGGAAATCCCCGAAATTCGGCTTTGGCTTCTCCAAAGCCTTCTTTGCGGCCTCTGCCGCTTCGACCGACACAAGTACGGCAGCGGGCTTCCCGTGGCGCGTAATGGTGACAAAATCACCATTGGCAGCTTCATCGACCAGATTGGCAAAGCCTGCCTTTGCTTCTGCTACGCTAATTGTTGACATCACGGCCCTCAATCGAAAATGACCATATATAGTCAAAATAGGACCTGCCGTCGACGGAATCAAGGGGAAAGAGACAGACGTTTATTGTATGCCCGCAATCATTCAGTACGACCGCAAACAGCTCGTCTTGCCAGAATGATCGCACCGGATACGGCGTCACCATCGATGGGTTTCAAGCGGCGGCGCACATCGGGCGAGAGCCACGGTTCAAGTGGACTTGCGAGACCGCCGAGCAGGCAGACGCGCGGCGCACCTTTTTCGAACAGGGTGCGAACCAGCGTATCGATATGGCCGGCCGCGCTTTGCACGATTCGCCGTGCGGCGGCATCGCCCTGATCGGCATGTCGCAGGACCATGGGCGCAAGAGCCGCGTAGTCCGTGGCCGAAGCCCGATCCATCCAGGCGACCGCCTCCATCGGATCGTTCTGGAAGCGCTGCATGATTTCGGCCAGCAATGCGGTCTTCTGTTCGCGACCGTCATGGGCGCGCAGCGCAAGCTGAACCGTTTTCAGTCCGAGATAAGCGCCACTACCCTCATCCGAAATCGGAAAACCATAGCCGCCGACCCGCAATTGCTGCCCTTCGACGAGGCCGAGACCGATGGAGCCCGTACCAGCAATGACGATGGCACCATCGCGACCGGAATGGGCGCCGAGGCAGGCGCCCTCCCCGTCGCTGATGAAATCGATACTGGCGAAGGGGTGTTCTATCGCCTTCAGCGCGGCAAGGGCGCCTTTGCGGCCGATCCCGGCCAACCCGACGCCGACATGGATGCGCCCAAGATCGGAGGCACTCAGCCCCGCCTCCTCGATAGCGGCATCGAAGGCGCGCGAAATCGATGCCCACGCTTCGTCAATCCCTAACCGGGTCGTTGCCGGCCCGGACAATCCCTGCCCTAAAACCGTGCCCTCGACATCCTCGATGCGAGCCCGGCAGCCGGTGCCACCGCCATCGATGCCGAGGAAATAGGGAGCGTTTTCCGATGGGGCGGTCATGATGTCAGCCGTTCGATATCGGCACCGCAGAGACGCAATTTGCGATCAAGCTGCTCATAGCCACGATCAAGATGATAGACGCGGTTGACGATGGTTTCGCCCTTGGACACGAGGGCGGCGAGAACCAGCGACACGGATGCCCTGAGGTCCGTCGCCATCACCTGCGCGCCCTTGAGCGGCGCCCCGCCGCGCACCAGTGCCGTCGTGCCCTGCAGGGTGATGTTGGCGCCGAGCCGCGTCAGCTCCGGCACATGCATGAAACGGTTTTCGAATACCGTTTCGCGGATCAACGACGCGCCTTCGGCGCAGCAGGCCAGAGCCATGAACTGCGCCTGCAGATCAGTTGGAAAACCCGGATAGGGTTCGGTGGTGATATCGGCTCCCTTGAGTGGGCCATCCCTGGAGACGACAAGGCCTCGGTCGCTGGGCCAGACGCTGACACCCATGGCTTCCAAAGCCTGGACGACCGAAGCCAGATTTTCCAGCCGTGCATGGATAAGCTCGAGTTGACCACCGGTAATCGCCGCCGCAACGGCATAGGTGCCGGCTTCTATACGATCAGGGATGCTGTGATGCCTGGCGGGGCGCCAGCCGGTGTCACCATCGATGAGGATGCGATGCGTCCCCGCCCCTTCGATCCGCGCGCCCATGGCGCAAAGACAGGTTGCGAGATCAGCCACTTCCGGCTCGCGGGCAGCATTCAGGATCTCGGTTTCGCCCTTGGCCGCGCAGGCGGCCATCATGGCCGTCTCCGTTGCGCCGACGGATGGCGAACTCAGCACGATCCGCGCCCCCTTCAGCCCATTCGGCGCCGAGGCGACGATCAGGCCGCTTTCGATCGCGATATCGGCGCCCAAAGTCGCCAGCGCCTTGATATGCATATCGACGGGCCGGGCTCCGATGGCGCAGCCGCCCGGAAGGGAAACACGCGCATGGCCGAAGCGGGCTAGCAGCGGCGCCAGCACAAGAACGGTCGCCCGCATGCGCCTGACCGTATCGTAGGACGTCTCTTTCGAGACGATTTCGCTCGCATCGATCGTTGTGCCGTGCGGCCCGCGAGTGATTTTGGCGCCGTGCAGCGCAATAACGCCGAGCATATTCTCGACGTCGCTGACGGCGGGCAGGTTCGTGAGCTCCAGCGGATGCGGGCTCAAAAGCGCTGCGGCGATCTGCGGCAAGGCGGCGTTCTTGGCACCCGCGATGGTCACCGCGCCCTGCAACCGTCTGCCGCCGGAGATGCGAAGTCTGTCCATGATGAAAATCCGTCGAGGAAAAGGTAAGGACGCCACGAGTCCTTCACGCGTTTCCCCCAAAGACTAATCGGTCATTCCATGCTGTCAACCAGATTTGGAATTTTTTATTCCAACCTGCTGTGATAACGTCCGATCGCACGAAGCGAGATTGCCGAGCTTGAACCGGATGCTATTTTTGGTGCGCTCGTGTGGGTGGGTGAAGCGGCCTTGAGGGCTCGAAGGGACAAATGTCGATCTTAAAGAAAATCAGCGCGCAGCTCGAAACCATGGCCCCCGCCGATCGTCAGATCGGACAGTTCATCATCGACAATCCCGACCAGATGCTGCGCCTTTCTTCCGCAGCACTTGCTGTTGAAACGGGCCGCAGCCAGTCGAGCGTCGTGAAATTCAGCCAGAAGCTCGGCTATGCCGGCTATCAGGAATTGAAACTTGCTGTCAGTGAAGCCAAGGCGCAGGAATGGCAGGCGCCGGCCGGCATGATCCACGGCACGATCGAAGTGGGTGACGGCTATCTCACGATCCTGCAGAAGCTGCTCGGCAGCAAGATGCAGGCCATGCAGCAGACCATTTCCGTCAACAACGAAGCCGATATCGAAAAGGCGCTCGAGGCGCTTCATGATGCCCGGCGCATCCATCTGGCCGGGGTCGGCGCCTCGTCGCTAGTCGCGCGCGACTTTTCCTATAAGCTGATGAAGCTCGGCCGTAACGTGCTGCATGACAGCGACAGCCATGTGCAGATGGCCAATGCATCGACGCTTGGGCCTGACGACCTGCTCTTTGCGCTGTCCTATTCCGGCGCCAGCATCGAGACACTGCGGATTGCGGAGCTGGCAAGCCAGCGCCAGGCAACCGTCATTGCCGTCACCGGGCTGCAGGATAATCCGCTTGCCCGCGTCGCCGATATCTGCCTCCATACCGTCGGCGACGAGGATCGCGTGCGCTCGTCGGCGATTACCGCCCGCGATGCACAGCTGATGCTGACCGACCTGCTGTTCATTCTCCTGGTGCAGCGTCAGCCTGATGCCAACGATTATGTCCATAACAGCGAGACGGCCGTTTCCGTGCTGAAGGCCAAGCGTCTTTCATAAGATCGCGCTCCGGTAACCAAGCTGTGACGACCGCGACCCTGTACGGTGGTGATTTCGGGACGTAGCTTGGCGATCCAAGCAAATCATACCGGAGACATTCCATGGACCTCGGCCTCAAGGATAAAGTCGTTCTGATCACGGGCGGCTCCAAGGGCATCGGCTTCGCCTGTGCTGAACTCTTCCTGCAGGAAGGTGCACGGGTTGCGATCTGCTCGCGCTCACAGTCGAATATCGATGCCGCGCTTTCCCGTCTTCCTGGTGCGCGCGGCTATGCCGCCGATCTGATCTCCGATGAACAGGCGCTTGCCGTGGTGAACAAGGTCGAGACGGAAATCGGCCCGATCGACATCCTCGTCAACAGCGCCGGTGCCGCAGCGCGCACGCCGGCGGATGAGTTGACGCCCGCCATCTGGCGTGCCGCGATGGATGCGAAATACTTTTCCTACATCAACATGATCGATCCCGTCATCAAACGCATGGGCGCGCGCGGCACGGGTGCCGTCATCAATATCATCGGCAACGGCGGCAAGATCGCCTCGCCCGTCCATTTGGCGGGAGGATCGGCCAATGCCGCGCTAATGCTCGCAAGCGTCGGGCTTGCTAATGCCTATGCCGGCAAAGGTGTGCGCGTCGTCGGCCTCAACCCCGGCCTCACCGAAACGGATCGAGTCGCCGAGGGTCTCAAAGCAGCCGCGAAGGCTTCCGGCTCGACCGAGAAGGAGGCGCTAGTCGATGCGCTGAAGCGTATTCCGATCGGCCGCATGGCAAGCCCAACGGATATCGCCAATGTCGTCGCCTTCCTCAGCTCGGCCAAGGCAGGCTATGTCACCGGCGTCGTGATCAGCATGGATGGCGCGCAGGTGCCGGTGATCGTTTAAGCCGGCACGGCGGCGCTAGGCCGCTGCCTTCCAATCCAGCCCGATATCGAGCGTCGGCGCACTGTGAGTCAGCCAGCCGATGGAGATGAGATCGACGCCGGAGGCGGCGATTACAGCAGCCGTCGCCGGCGTGATGCGGCCGGATGCTTCGGTAATGGCGCGGCCGCCGACGATATTGACTGCCTCGCGCAGTTGATCCGGCGTCATGTTGTCGAGCAACACGGCGTCGACGCCCTCCTGCATCGCTTCGCGAAGCTGCTCCAGCGTATCCACCTCGACCTCGATCTTGACCATATGACCTACGCCCGCCTTGGCGCGGCGAATGGCTTCAGTAATGCCGCCGGCAATGGCGACGTGATTGTCCTTGATCAATACCGCGTCATAGAGCGCGAAGCGATGGTTCATGCCGCCGCCGGCGCGCACGGCGTATTTTTCCAGAGCTCTGAGGCCCGGCGTCGTCTTGCGCGTGCAGACGATCGAGGCCTTCGTGCTTGCGATCGCCTCGGCGACGTCGGCCGTCACGGAGGCGATACCAGAGAGATGACCGAGGAAGTTGAGCGCGGTGCGTTCCGCCGTCAGCAGGCCGCGGGATGGCCCTTCGATCGTCGCGATGACCTCGCCCGCTTCCACCTTGGTACCGTCTGGCACGTGACGGGTCATGACAATGGTGGGATCGACCAGCTGGAAGGCAAGTTCAGCGGCGTCGAGACCTGCGATAACGCCCGGCTGGCGGGTGACCATAGCAACGCGGGACCGATGTTCCGCCGGGATGACTGCCGTAGATGTGATGTCGCCGGCGAGGCCGAGATCTTCGACCAATGCATTGCGCACCAGTGGCTCGACGATCAGGCGCGGGAGGGGAGCAAGAGTCATGTCAGGCACTCCTTGCGAGCGAATAGGGGGTGACGGACCTGGCAATATCCAAGGCGTCGGAAAGGTTCATCATGCGGCGCTGCGCATATTGCAGTTTCAGCGGAAAATCGGTGCGCGCATGGGCACCGCGCGACTCCGTCCTGAGGCTCGCAAAGACGGCGATCAGCAGGGCCACCAGCGCGGGGTCTGTCGCTGGCCCTTCGCTCTCGCAAAGCGGCAGGAGTGCGGCAATCGCACCATGGATGGCACCTGCGTTGCGCAGCACACCGAGATGGCGCGACGCGATCGGCCGGACGAACGTCAGGTCTGGCGCAAATGTCTCGGGAAGTTGCTTCTGCAATCTTGCGGGGCTTGCATCCGTGCCGGCGATATCGTGCGCCGCCCGCATACCCATGACCGCAGCCTCCAGCAGGGAGTTGCTGGCAAGGCGGTTGGCGCCGTGCAGGCCGGTGGAAGCCGCCTCGCCCACCACCCATAGGCCGGGAGCCGAACTGCGGCCGTTCTCGTCGGTCGCAACGCCACCCATATGATAGTGGACCGCCGGACGCACCGGGATGAGATCGCTCGCAGGATCGACGCCTGCCTCGTGGCAAAGGGCCTCGATGACTGGAAAGCGTGTGGCAAAACGATTGCCGAGCGCGCCTCGCGCATCGAGGAAGACCCGACCGCCGCGGGCGATTTCCGCGCTGATCGCGCGTGCGACCACATCGCGCGGCGCAAGCTCGGCACCTTCGACACCGGCCATGAAGCGCTCGCCGCTCTCATTGACGAGGAGCGCGCCTTCGCCGCGAACCGCTTCGCTGACAAGCGCCAGCGGACGCCTGCGGCTATCGAGCGCCGTTGGATGGAATTGCACGAACTCCATATCGGCAAGCCGTGCCCCGGCCCGTGCCGCAAGTGCAATCCCCTGCCCGAAATTGCCGACCGGATTGGTGGTGGCATCGAAGAGGCCGCCGATGCCGCCCGTGGCAAGGACGATACGGGAGGACGGCAAGACGACGTTGCCCTTGCTGGTCAGGCACAAAAGGCCGGCGACGCGATCCTCATCCAGCAGCAGCCTCTGCGCCTGATAGCCCTCAAGCACTGTGATCGACGGCGTGCGGGCGACCGCCTCGGCAAGCGCGCGAACGATGGCGGCACCAGACCCATCGCCCTTGGAATGCACGATACGCCGAAGCGAATGGGCAGCTTCGAGACCGAGGGACAACTCGCCGGCATCGTTGCGGTCGAACTCGACGCCGAAGCGCTCCAGCGCTGCGATGGCCGCAGGGGCTTCTGCAACGATCCTTGCCGCCACTTTCGCGTCGCAGAGCCCGTCGCCAGCGGCGAGCGTATCGGCAAGATGCAGGGCCGCGCTGTCGTCTTCGCCTATGCTGGCGGCGATGCCACCTTGCGCCCAGGCACTTGAGGTCTCGGCGCCGATCAAGGCGCGGGTAATAATCACGGTTGGCTCGGGAGCCAGCGTCAGCGCCGTCATCAATCCGGCGAGGCCGCTGCCGACGATAACGATGCGGCCGCTCAAGTCTTCACGAATCTCGCTCATATCGCCAGCATCCTTTCAACCGCCCGACGGGCGTCTGCAGCAATTGCCGGGTCGACCGTCACCTCATGCCGTCCCTCTTCCAGGGCCTTGCGAATATTGCCAAGCGTGATGCGCTTCATGTGCGGGCAAAGATTGCAGGGCCGGATGAATTCGACATCCGGATGATGTACGGCGACATTGTCGCTCATCGAACATTCGGTGAGTAGCACCACACGGGACGGACGCTTCTTGCCGACATAGTCGGACATGACGGCGGTAGAACCGGCGAAATCGGCGGCTTCGACGACATCAGGCGGGCATTCCGGATGGGCCAGTACGGTCACGCCGGGATAATTCTCACGGAGCTGGCGTATATCGTCCGCGGTGAAGAGCTCGTGGACTTCGCAATGCCCATGCCAGGCGATGAGCTCGACATTGGTTTCGCGTGCGACGTTGCGCGCCAGATATTCGTCCGGCAGCATCAGCACCTTCGGCACGCCGAGCGATTCCACCACCTGCCGGGCATTGCCCGAAGTGCAGCAGATATCTGACGCCGCTTTTACGGCTGCCGACGTATTGACATAGGTGACGACGGGAACGCCCGGATGAGCCTGACGCAGCAGCGCGATATCTTCCGGCGTGATCGATTCCGCCAGCGAGCAGCCCGCTTCCATATCCGGGATCAGAACCGTCTTTTCCGGGTTCAGCAGCTTGGCCGTCTCGGCCATGAAATGCACACCGGCCAGGACGATGATATCGGCATCCACCTCCACGGCCTTCCGCGCAAGCGCGAGGCTGTCGCCGACGATATCGGCGACGCCATGGAAGATTTCCGGCGTCTGATAGTTGTGAGCGAGAATGACGGCATTGTGCCGCCGCTTCAATTCGAGGATCGCCTCGACGTCATCCTGAAAAGTGAGCCATTCAGCTTTGGGAATGACGCGGCTGACGCGATCGTAAAGGGAAGATGCGGATACGGGAAGATTCATGGCCGGCTCCTTATTATACTCATTTTGAGTATATCATTGGCAAATAGATATTCTCAGCGTGAGCATATGTCAATTGCGGGAGAGCGGTAATTTCGTTCCGGCGAATTCGCGTTCTTCGAGCACGGCGCGACGGAAGCGGAAGAGCTTGGCCGGACGGCCGCCGGTCTCGCTTTCAGTACCGCCTGTTTCCTCGACCAGTTCCTGCTGCTCAATCAGCCGGCGGAAATTCTGCTTGTGCAGCGTCAGCCCGGCCAGCGCCTCGACCGTCTTCTGCAATTGCAGCAGCGTAAAATTCTCGGGCATGAGTTCGAACACCACAGGCCGATATTTGATCTTGGCCCTGAGCCGCGCCATGCCCGTCGCAAGGATGCGGCGATGATCGGCAAACATCGACCGACCGAAATTGTGCTTGAGATCGCAGCCCGCCTCGGCGACGAGACGCGCCTCATAGAGCAGTTCATAACGCTGCAGGACAAGATCCTCGTTCCACGCCGCACCATTCAGCCCGAAGTCGAAGTCGGCCCGCCGACGGCGCTGGCTGCTGCGCATCGCGTCCTCCTCGACCCAGGATGTGAGCCGAGCGGCGATATTGTCGAGAATCGGCGGCCGGCCATCTCGATGATCCTCCCAGGGAAGATATTCGTACCAGCCGTGCCAACCCGGCATGCCGCCGCCAGGGGCTGCCTGCTCGCGCACCAGCCCCAGATAGCTGATCGAAATCGTGCGACCGCCGAGAATTTCGTTGTTTCGGTCGCGATCGGCAAAGGTATAAAGCTGCTCCAGATAGCCGACGGGATGGGCCGTCTGCTCCTGAACCCATTCGCGCAACCCGCTTTGCAGCGTGCGATGTCCGAGTTCAAACGGACCGGATGGCAAGGCATCGCCCGACCGCACCGTCATCACCCTTGGATCGCCGCCCGTAACGGCCGTCAAAACCGCGATCAACTCGGCATGCGCAAGCCCGATGGTCAAGCAAACTCCATGAATTGTTTCCCTGCGACTTTGTCGCATGAAGCGAGGCATAAGCCAATCCGCGGGTCGGCGCGCTCCACACCTCACATCGGTCCGAAAAGCCGATAGGCTAACGGCTCACATAATCAGGATATTGCTCGCAAATAAGATCGACGATCGACAAGGTGCCTGACAAATGCCGGCGCAAAGCGGCAACGGCGGCCTCCGCATCGGCCGAGCTGATAGCATCGACCACGGCTTGATGATCGACAATGATCTGCTCGAGCTTGCCCGGCATGGGCAGGTTGAGCATGCGCAGCCGGTCGAGATGCACGCTTTGGCGCCGGACCGTGGACCAGAGGCCGAGAATGCCGGCCCGCTCGTAGAGAACGCGATGGAAATCCTTGTCGAGCATGTCGAAGAGATCATAGGTTTCCTGTGACGCCACATGCTTCTGGCGAGCCAGGATGCCTTCGAGGATTGCTGCGGTTTCCGCAGGCGAATCCGCAGCCAGCCTGCGGACAGCCTCCAGTTCGATCGACAATCGCAGGAAATGCGCCTCGGTTGCGTTGCGGATATCGATCCTCGCAACGACAGTCGCATATTGCGGATAGACCTCCACAAGCCCCTCCTCCTCAAGCCGGATTAGGGCATCGCGCACAGGAGTCTGGCTAACATTGAATTCGCTTTGCAGCGAGATGCGCGACAAGACCGTCGTTGGCGGCAGGCTCATCGAAAGAATGCGCGATCGCAGGATCTCGAGAATCTGAGGCGCGACCTGGCGGGAGCGATCGAGGGCAAATTCTTTCGGATTGAGCTTCACTGGCGGCCTTTCTGGGCAAGAGCGTCTACTCATTAAACACAATTCAGGGCTTGATGCACTGATACATTAGTGCTTTAGTGAACCGACGCCAACCTCCTTTCTCAAAGGTTGGATCAATCGGGAGGAGCAAATGAGAGGATTTCTTCGCTGTCTGACTGCGGTCGGCATGGTGATTGCGGGCAGCTTTTCAGCCGGAGCAGCCGAAAAGACGGATATTTCGATCACGCGCCAGCCCGGCATTCTCTATCTCGCCAGCCATGTGATGGAGACGCAGAAGCTGATCGAGAAGCACGCGGCCGCAGACGGCCTACAGGGCGTCAAGGTGGAATGGCGGACCTTCAGCGGTGGCGGCGCGCAGACCGACGCGCTGCTGTCCGGCAATGTCGACATCGTCAACACCGGCACCGGCAATCTGCTGCTGCTTTGGGACCGCACCAGAGGCAAGGTCAAGGGCATCGTTACCAATTCGGCCCAGCCGGTCATCATGGTTTCGCGCGACCCGCGCATCCAGTCGTTGAAGGATATTCAGGCCAGCGACAAGATCGCGGTGCCGACGGTCGGCGTCTCCACGCAGGCAATTCTGCTGCAGATGGCCGCCGCGCAAATGTATGGCGACGACCAGGTGCACAAGTTCGACGCCAATACGGTGCAGCTCGGTCACCCCGACGCGATGGCAGCGCTCGCCAACCAGACCCATGAGGTCAAGAATCACTTCTCCGCCCCGCCCTTCCAATATCTGGAGCTGAAGCAGCCGGGCGTTCACAAGGTCATCGATTCCCGCGACATCATCGGCGGCGAGCTGACCCAGGGCACCTTCTTCACCACGACGCAGTTTGCAAGCGCCAACCCGACGATCATCAAGGCGGTGCGCGAGGCGACGGCTGAAGCGATCGACTTCATCAAGAAGGATCCGAAATCGGCGGTGGAAGCCTACAAAACCGTCAGCGGCGACAAGACCAGCGTCGAGGACCTGTTGGCGATCCTGAACGAGCCGCACATGATGGAGTTCCGCATGGATCCGCAGGGAACGATGAAGTTCGCGGCGCACCTCCACAAGATCGGTACGCTGAAGACCATGCCCAAGGCCTGGACCGACTATTACCTGCCGGAAGCCGCCGATCTCAATGGCAACTGATGCCTACGGGCGGCGCGAATGCCGCCTTCAAGCCAGCTCACGGAGAGGGTCTATGCTTCAGGCAAAAACGCGTACTGACATGCCGATGACGGAAACAATGACCGCGACACCACTTCTGAATGTCGACAGGGTGACGCTTCGCTACAAGACGCCGAACCTGCTGATCACCGCGACGGAAAATGTCAGCTTCTCCGTCGCCAAGTCCGATCGCTTCGTCCTCCTCGGCCCCTCGGGCTGTGGAAAATCGACGCTGCTGAAGGCGATCGGCGGCTATATGACACCGACGGCGGGCCGGATCGAAATCAAGGGGCAACCGGTCAAGAAACCGGGTGCCGACCGCATGATGGTCTTTCAGGAATTCGACCAGTTGCTCCCCTGGAAGACAGTGCTGGAAAACGTCATGTTCCCACTGACGACGGCCCGCCGCCTGCCGCGTAGCGAAGCTGAGGCGATCGCCCGCGACTATATCGAGAAGGTCAAGCTCACACGCGCGGTCGACACCTATCCGCACATGCTGTCCGGCGGCATGAAACAGCGTGTCGCGATTGCCCGCGGCATGGCGATGCAGCCCGATATCCTGCTGATGGACGAGCCTTTCGCAGCGCTCGATGCCCTCACCCGCCGGCAGATGCAGGACGAGCTCCTGCAGCTTTGGGAAGATACACGCTTTACCGTCATCTTCGTCACCCATTCGATCGCCGAGGCTATCAAGATCTCCAACCGCATCCTGCTGCTGTCGCCGCATCCCGGTCGGGTCAAGGCCGAGGTGCGCGATGTGGAGGCCGTCCGCGACGACCCCACAGCCGCCGCCAAACTGGAGCAGGAGATCCATCACATGCTGTTTGCCGAACAGGGGCACAGGGAGTAATCCATGAGCGCACCGCAGATTATCCTTGCGCCGCAGTCACCGGAAACGGCCGGCCATATCGCAGCCGTCGAACAAAAGCTCGGCATGATCGAGCTCCTCTGGCAGTCGGGCCTTTTCCGCAAGTCATTGCTGATCGTTGTCCTCGCCGTCATATGGGAGGCCTATGCCCGGCATCTCGACAATCCGCTGCTGTTTCCGACGCTGAGCGACACGCTGACGGCGCTTTACGACCGGCTTGCCGACGGTGTGCTGCCGGCCCGCATCTGGACCACGCTGAAGATACTGGTGACAGGCTACGTCTCGGGAACGGTGCTCGCCGCCGTCCTGACGGTCGTTGCGATCAACACCCGCATCGGCACCGATTTCCTCGAAACCATGACGGCGATGTTCAATCCGCTGCCGGCCATCTCGCTCTTGCCGCTCGCGCTCATCTGGTTCGGCCTCGGTCCAGCAAGCCTCGTCTTCGTGCTTATCCACTCCGTCCTATGGGCTGTCGCGCTCAACACGCATGCCGGTTTTCTCGGGGTCTCGCGCACTCTGCGCATGGTCGGTGCCAATTACGGGCTGACGGGGCTATCCTATGTCTTCCGCATCCTGATCCCCGCCGCCTTTCCGTCGATCCTGACCGGCCTGAAAATCGGCTGGGCCTTTTCCTGGCGCACGCTGATCGCCGCCGAGCTCGTCTTCGGCGTCTCCTCCGGCCAGGGCGGCCTCGGCTGGTTCATCTTCGAAAACCGCAATCTTCTCGACATCCCCTCGGTCTTTGCCGGCCTGCTGACTGTGATCGTCATCGGGCTTATTGTCGAAAACCTGGTCTTCCAGACCATCGAGCGGCGCACCCTGCTAAAATGGGGCATGAAGGAATGATGCGGCGCACGGATTTATCCCTTCGACCAACATTCGAATACAAGGCGTAAAAACAATGAATAGCAGGAAGAAGCCCCAAGACTTGCGCAGCGCCAGATGGTTTGCACCTGATGATCTCAGAAGCTCGGGGCATCGCTCGCGCACCATGCAAATGGGCTACGCGCCCGAAGAATGGACCGATAAGCCCGTCATCGCCATCCTGAACACCTGGTCCGACGCCAATCCGTGTCATGCGCATTTCAAGCATCGCGTCGAGGATGTGAAGCGCGGCATCCTGCAGGCCGGCGGCTTTCCGCTGGAACTGCCCGCCCTGTCGCTTTCGGAAAGCTATGTGAAGCCGACGACCATGCTCTATCGCAACATGCTGGCGATGGAGGCGGAGGAGCTGTTGCGGTCGCATCCGGTCGATGGTGCCGTCTTGATGGGCGGCTGCGACAAGACCACACCCGGCCTCGTGATGGGCGCGCTCTCCATGGGATTGCCGATGATCTACCTCCCGGCCGGCCCGATGCTGCGCGGCAATTATCGCGGCGAATATCTAGGGTCCGGATCCGACGCCTGGAAATTCTGGGACGAGCGCCGCGCCGGCACCATCTCGGAGAAAGAATGGGTCGATGTCGAGGCCGGTATTGCCCGCTCCTACGGTCACTGCATGACCATGGGCACGGCAAGCACGATGACGGCAATCGCCGAAGCACTTGGCTTGACCCTGCCCGGCGCCAGCTCGATCCCCGCGCCGGACGCCAATCATATCCGCATGTCATCAACTGTCGGTCGACGTATCGTCGAGATGGTTTGGGAAGATCTGGTCCCCTCAAAGATCGTCACGCAGGCCGCCGTCAACAATGCCGTTGCTGTCGCGATGGCGACAGGCTGTTCCACCAATGCCGTTGTCCATCTGATCGCGATGGCACGCCGCGCCGGCGTCAATCTCTCGCTCGACGATCTCGACAAAGCCGGGCGCACGACGCCGGTGCTTGCCAATATCAGGCCCACCGGCAAGACCTATCTCATGGAGGATTTCTATTATGCCGGCGGTCTGCGCGCGCTGATGGCGAAGCTCTCCCCGAAGCTCGACCTTTCGGCGCTAACAGTCTCCGGTGTCACCCTCGGCGAAACGTTGGAGGGGGCGAAATGCTACAATGACGACGTGATCCGCTCTCTCGACAATCCGGTCTATCATGAGGGGTCGCTTGCGGTGCTGAAGGGCAACCTCGCGCCGACGGGGGCCGTCATCAAGCCGGCCGCCTGCGATCCGCGCTTTCACAAGCATCAAGGGCCAGCGCTCGTCTTCGACAGCTATCCGGAGATGAAGGCGGCGGTCGACGATGAAAATCTCGACATTACGCCCGATCACGTCATGGTGCTGCGCGGTGCCGGCCCGCAAGGCGGTCCCGGCATGCCCGAATGGGGCATGCTGCCGATCCCGAAGGCGCTTCTGAAGAAAGGGCACAGGGATATGCTCCGCCTCTCGGATGCCCGCATGAGCGGCACGAGCTACGGCGCCTGCATTCTGCACGTCTCGCCGGAATCGCATGTCGGCGGCCCGCTGGCGCTGTTGCGCAACGGCGATATCGTTCGTCTTGATCTCGAAGCACGCCGCATCGACATGCTTGTCGATGAGGGCGAGCTGCAGCGCCGTCGCGACGCCTGGGTCAAGCCGGCGGAAAAATTCGGCCGCGGCTATGGCTGGATGTTCTCGCGCCATGTCGCGCAGGCCGATACCGGCTGCGATTTCGATTTCCTGGAAACAAGTTTCGGCCCGACACCGGGCGAACCCGATATCTATTGATCACGAAGGATATATCGCATGAGCAGTTATGTGCTGAGCAACGAGACACGCGACAAGCTGATGGGCGTCGCAACACCCACGATCGCCACCGCGCTTTTCCGGCGCGGCCTGCGCAACCAGTTCATTCAGGATGTCCGGCCGCTTTCGCCGAAGAAGGCGAACATGGTCGGTCAGGCCTTCACGCTGCGCTATATTCCGGCGCGAGAGGACCTGAACACGCTCGAAGTCTTCCGCAACCCCGAGCATCCGCAACGGGCTGCAGTCGAGCAATGCCCGTCCGGTTTTGTGCTGGTCATGGATAGCCGAAAGGATGCGCGTGCCGCTTCGGCCGGTTCCATCCTGGTCTCGCGGCTGCAGGTGCGTGGCGTGGCCGGCGTCGTCACCGATGGCGGCTTTCGCGACAGCCCGGAAATCGCTGCCCTCGATATCCCCTCCTATCATCACCGCCCGTCCGCGCCGACGAACCTGACGCTGCATCAGGCGATCGAAATCAATGGCCCGATCGGCTGCGGCGACGTCGCGGTTTTCCCCGGCGACGTTCTCGTCGGCGACAATGAGGGCGTCATCGTCATTCCGGCGCACCTTGCTGACGAAATCGCCGATGAAACCGTCGAAATGACGGCCTATGAGGATTTCGTCACGGAAGAAGTGATGAACGGGGCGACCATCATCGGACTCTACCCGGCAACCAGCGACGCTCCGAAACAGAAGTTCGCGGAATGGCGGAGGCAGAAGGGTCGATAAGGCCGCATAGGTCACGCAGCCGGCGGATACGTCCGGCTGCGGTTCTCTTAATTACTCTTCCTTGACCAGCTTCAGAACGAGCTGCTGGAGATTGCCGCCATCGCTGAATTCGACCCTATCGAAATCGCTGTTGCGCTGCCGTTCCCTGTTGGAAATTTCGCCAAGCCGCTTTGTCAGTTCCACGCGGATCTTGCTGCATTTCGGATCGTCGGGCACGGAAAAGCCAACGCTCATGGTCTCGATTTCCTTGACCATGTCCTTGATGTAACCACCATGCACGCGCTCGTGCGCTTCGACTCCGGCGATGAATTTCTGCCAGCTTTTGCGGGTTGAAGCAGGCAGTTTCGCCGAGGGTTTCGGCAAAGTGTAGGTAATGATTAGCTTCGGTATGTTGACCGTGATCTTGCAGGCGCCGTCCGGCTGCAGCTCATATTTCCGCGTCCAGGTCAGCTTGAAATCGGTATGGGCAATCGCCCTCACCTTCGGCCCGAGCAATGGACCGCGCTCGCCGATGGAATCGTAGAGTTCGCGCCCCGATGTTCCGGTAATCGCATATGTCTTGGTCGTCTCCACCGCCTGCCACTCGGCATGGGCGGCCATCGGCAAAGAGGCAATGCACGTCACCGCTACCAGTAATCGAATGTCTGCCTTCACGAACGTCCCCTGCATGCCCTACTCAAGCGCGGCAAAGCTAGCGGGTGACCTCAGTTATTTCAATGAGCATCCATCTTCAGAATGCCGAGGCCGACAGCAACAGTTCCTCGGCATCCTCTCGCTCCATATCGAAGACCCGTTTGCCGATCGCGAAGCTGAAACCGTTTCGGGCGAAGGCCGATAGTTCCTTTGCCTTGCGCTTCTCATCGAGATCGCCGCGCCGGAACGGGCCGAAACCACGCTTCCTGGCAAAGATGACGGCGGAATGGAGATCGTCGACCTCCTCCACGGCCGCGACAACCGTTTCACCACTGATGCCCTTGGAAGCAAGCTTGAAGGCGATGGCTTTCTTCGATTTGCCGGAACGAACGGCCGAGCGCGTGCTGATCTCGGCGAAGGCAATGTCATCGAGCACCTTCAGTTCGTAGGCAAATTTGACCGCAAAGTCGGCAAGCGCCTTGATCTGCGTGTCGCTGATATCCTCGAACTTCTGCTTAGCCTTTTTGGCGATCGCATCGAACAGCTGCTTTTCCGTCATCATCCGGCGTTCGAGACGATAGATGGTGGAGTTGCGTGCCCAGGAAAGCATGCGGCTTGTCGGCATTTCATTCATGAAGGGAAGCATTCGGCGAGAGAAGAATCATCACGGAGAATTTTACGCAAGCAAGGCCACTCAGGCAACGAATGCGCTTGGTAATCATGGGATGATTGACTATGGTGTCTCTGCGGCCACGGCATTGAAACGCCGAGCGTCGAACCCCCATCGACGGTGGAGGCCGTCTCAAGCATTACATTTGCTATGGATCACGGAGCCTGCGGCTCTCCCGACCGCTTTGCCGATCGGGCACCAGCGCTCCGTTCAGAGGAGGCAGAAATGGATTATCGCAAGCTCGGCCCAAGCGGGGCCGTTGTCACGGCTTATTGCCTTGGCACCATGACTTTCGGCGCGGAAGCAGACGAGGCCGCATCACATAAACTTCTCGACGATTATTTCGCATGGGGCGGCAATTTCATCGACACCGCCGATGTCTATAGCGCCGGCAAGTCGGAAGAGATCATCGGACGCTGGCTGAAGGCTCGTCCAACGGAGGCGCGCCAGGCCGTGATCGCCACCAAGGGCCGCTTTCCGATGGGCAACGGACCGAACGATCTCGGCCTGTCGCGCCGTCATCTGAACCAAGCGCTCGATGACTCCCTACGCCGACTGGGCATCGAGCATATCGATCTCTATCAGATGCATGCCTGGGATGCCCTGACCCCGATCGAGGAGACATTGCGCTTTCTCGATGATGCCGTGCGTGCCGGCAAGATCGGCTATTACGGCTTCTCCAACTATGTCGGCTGGCATATCGCCAAGGCGGTCGAGATTGCCAAGGCGCGCGGCTATACGCGGCCGGTGACGCTGCAGCCGCAATATAACCTGCTCGTTCGCGATATCGAACTCGAGATCGTCGACGCCTGCCTCGATGCCGGCATGGGCCTGCTTCCCTGGTCGCCGCTCGGCGGCGGCTGGCTGACCGGCAAATACAGGCGCGACGAAATGCCGACCGGCGCCACGCGGCTTGGCGAGAACCCCAACCGCGGCAGCGAATCCTTTGCCCCACGCAACGCACAGGAGCGCACCTGGGCAATCATTGCCGCTGTCGAGGAGATCGCCAAGGCACGAGACGTGACCATGGCACAGGTAGCGCTTGCCTGGACGGCAGCACGCCCGGCGGTGACGTCAGTCATTCTCGGCGCCCGCACGCGTGAACAGCTTGCCGACAATCTCGGCGCCGCCAAGCTGACGCTGTCGGAGGCGGAGATGGATCGGCTGAACGAGGTCAGCGCGCCGCAACCTGCCGCCTATCCCTACGGCGAAAGCGGCCGAAACCAGCGTCATCGCAAGATCGAGGGTGGCCGTTAAGTGACATCCGGCGGCGAAGCATTTGCCTGCTTCGCCGCCGCTCGGGTCGCCTGCCACGTCAAACGAGCGGCGGGTTCAGTCTGGCGAAGCCTTCCTGACGCCGATAGGGAAAATAGGGATAGGGCGCCGTCATCTCACTGACCTTATCCAGCCTCTCGATCTGCTCTTTCGAAAGCGTCCAGCCGACCGCACCGAGATTCTGCCGCAACTGCTCTTCGTTGCGCGCGCCGATGATAACGCTTGCGACCGTTGGCCGGCTCAGCAGCCAGTTGATCGCGATCTGCGGTACGCTCTTTCCGGTCTCGCCGGCGATCTCATCCAGCACATCAACGATATCGAACAGCTTCTCATCATCGACGGGCGGGCCGAATGACGCTGTCTCATGCAAGCGGCTCTTTTCCGGCAATGGCTGGCCGCGACGGATCTTGCCGGTAAGCCTGCCCCATGCCAACGGACTCCAGACCAAGGCGCCGACGTTCTGATCATGCCCCAGCGGCATCAGCTCCCATTCGTAATCGCGGCCGGCGAGCGAATAATAGACCTGATGGGCGACATGGCGGGCATAGCCGTACTTGTCGGAGATCGCGAGCGATTTCATCAGTTCCCAGCCGGCGAAGTTGGAAGCGCCGATGTAGCGGATCTTTCCTGCCTTCACGAGGCCATCAAGGGTGGAAAGCGTTTCCTCGATCGGCGTCGAGGCATCGAAGGCGTGCAATTGCAAAAGGTCGATGTAATCTGTCCCGAGCCGGCGCAGGGCGGCGTCGACCGACCTGATCAATCGCGAACGCGAATTTCCCCAATCGGCCGGTCCCTCGCCCATCGGCAAAGCTGTCTTCGTCGAGATCAGCAAGGCATCTCGCTTACCCCGGATCGCCTCGCCAAGCACCTCCTCCGATGCGCCTGCCGAATAGACATCGGCCGTATCGAAGAGATTGACGCCGGCCTCCAGGCAGATGTCGACCATACGCCGCGCTTCCGCCGCATCCGTCGAACCCCAGGCGCTGAAGAGAGGCCCGCTGCCGGCAAAGGTGCCGGCGCCGAAACTGAGAACCGGAACGCGCAAGCCGGAAGCACCGAGATTTCTGTATTCCATGGTCTGTCTCCTATTGGTTCTTCAGATAGATAGACGCTCGGATGAAGGTGATATAGATTGCCGGAAAGAAACTGATTTATGATTTTAATTCATCATGAGCCGCCAAGAGATCAACCGCTCCGGTGAAATGGAAGTATTCGTGCGTGCCGTGGAACTCGGCGGCTTTACGGCTGCGGCCAGGGCCTGCCGCATGACGCCCTCTGCCGTCAGCAAGCTCGTCACGAGACTTGAAAAGCGCCTCGGTGCGCGTCTTATCCATCGCTCGACGCGACGGCTGCAGCTTACCCCAGAGGGATGTGCCTTCTTCGAACGTAGCGTCGCCATTCTTGCCGATATTGCCGAAGCCGAACGCCACGCATCGGCGGGAGAGCAGGTAGCCGGCCATATCCGCATCAACACCAGCGGCTCCTTCGGCAATCATGTGCTGGCTCCGCTCATTCCGGGCTTCATGGCGCTGCATCCTAATGTCTCGCTGGAGATCTTCCATACGGACCGGGTCATCGACCTGATGGAGGAGCGCGCCGACGTCGCAATCCGCGCCGGGCCGCTGAAGAGCTCCAGCCTCACGGCCCGCAAGCTCGGAGCGACGCGAAATATCATCGTCGCCTCGCCGGACTATCTGCGTAAGCATGGAACGCCTCACTCCGCCGCGGAATTGGCAAAACATTGCCGCATCAGCTTTAGCTATTCCAGAGCGATCGAAGGCTGGCCGCTGCTCATTGACGGCGAGGTTGCGACGGTACCGGCAGCGCGCAGCCTGCAGGTGGGCGACGGCGAAGCCATGCGGCATCTGGCGCTTGCCGGTGCCGGCCTGGCGCGGCTTGCCGCCTTCACCGTCAAATCGGATATTGTGGCCGGGCGGCTGAAGCCCCTGCTGGAAGAATTCAATTCCGGCGATATCGAGGAATTCCACGCCGTCTATATCGGCCAAGGCGGCCCCCTGCCAGCGCGCGTGCGTGCCCTGCTGGATTTTTTGCGCGAGAATGTTCACCTGTAAAAAGCGACGCGGCCGTCAGGGCCGCATCGTATCAGCTAAAACTCTCAGTCACCACGCCGATCAGGCTGACGGCTGCCGGGTCTTGCGCAGATAGGGCAATACCGTATCGAACGAGCCGAAGCGGGTAATGGCGTCTTCGTTGGAGACGGCGGCCGTGATGATGACGTCTTCGCCCTGCTGCCAGTTTGCCGGTGTTGCGACCTGATGCTTGGATGTCAGCTGGATCGAGTCGATCGCACGCAGGATTTCGCCGAAGTTGCGGCCTGTCGTCATCGGATAGGTAAGGATCAGCTTGATCTTCTTGTCGGGGCCAATGACGAAAACGGAACGGACAGTTGCATTGTCGGCCGGCGTGCGGCCTTCCGAGCTCTCGCCGGCACCTGCCGGCAGCATGTCATAGAGCTTGGCAACCTTGAGATCCTTGTCGCCGATCAGCGGATAGTCGACGTCGAAGCCGGTCGCCGTCTTGATATCGTTCTTCCAGCGACCATGGCTCTCCACGGGATCGACCGAGATGCCGATGATCTTGACGCCGCGCTTGCGGAATTCGCCTTCCAGGCCAGCCATGGCGCCGAGTTCCGTCGTGCAGACCGGCGTGAAGTTCTTCGGATGCGAGAAGAGCACGGCCCAGCCATTACCGATCCAGTCATGGAACTTAATCTCGCCCTGCGTCGTCTCGGCCGTAAAATCCGGCGCGATATCGTTGATGCGCAAACTCATTGCCTTACCTCCAAAGAACATGCCCCGGCGCGCGCTTGGGATGGCGGCCAAAAGGCGAGAAAAAAAATCCGTCGCACAATGGCGTCGAATGTCGGATATGAAAAGCCCTTCTTTCAAATGGACGCCGCGATTGCCGCTGAAAATCCCTGCGGCCTGCGATGCCTGCTGCGCGCCTTCAACATGTCCAGAAAGCGGTAACCACCCGCCCAGCGCCCGTAACCGCTTGCTATGTTGATATGTCCTGCAAGGCCGATATTGCGAACATCTGAATTCCAAAGCCGTCCGAACATGCCGAGCCGGTCGAGGCTCATATAGATGTCGTTCAAGCTCCCGACCGTCATGCTGGGAAAAGGCAGCGTATCGGTCGGCATGGTACCGAAGGACAGATGTCCGGCATGCAGGGCTTCCGTCACGGGAATATCGCAGGGCGCTACGAGCAGTGCACCTTTGACCCTTCGCGCAGCCTCGCGGCCAGCCAGCCTCGCCGTCAACACGCAGCCCAGGCTGTGGGCGACGATATAGGCTTCACCGGCCTCTTCCAGCGCGGCTTCTAATTTCTCCATCCAACTGCCGAGATTGGGAAAGTCCCAGTCATCCTGCTCGACAAGCCGAACGTCGCGATGATCCTGCAGCCAATAGCGCTGCCAATGCCCCTCGCCCGAGCCGAAAAGGCCAGGCACAATCAGTACTCTGGTCATGTAAGCCTCACGAGAAAGATCGAACACAAAGCTTGCGACAGGACATCAAAAGCACATCTCCCTTCAATGCCAAGGCGCAGGGGATGTACACCAATAGTAGATCTCGTAGTCGCGCGCGGAGAGCTCTCGCTCGACGGACTCGGGCCGATCGACCGACTGGATGCGTCCATCCGCATCCCGCAACGCGCGCCCAGCGAAAATCGTCTTCAGGCGGCTAATGACATTCCATTTCATGTAACCCTCCATTTGGTTGATAGATCCGAGGCGGTCGAAGGCAATTTGTCCATCAGCCCATCATTCGGCCGCAGCCAGCACCCTTACCGAATGCGGGAAGAAAGCCGAGAGCTCACCGACCACTTCATTGATCCGGTTGGCCAGCGGTTCCGAAGAGACCTTGTAGTCGGTAAAATCACGATCAGACGCATAGACAGCGGTTGGCAGGGTGTGTGCCATGAAGAAGCCGAAGAGCGGCCGCAGCTGATGTTCCACCATCAGCGCGTGCCTGTCTCCGCCGCCTGTCGCGGTGATGATGATCGGCTTGGCGCGCAACTCGTGTGGATCGATAAGATCGATCAGATGCTTGAACAGCCCGGGATAGGATCCTTTGAACGTCGGCGAACCGATAATCAGCGCATCCGATGAGACGATATCGTCGATCACACTTTTCGCCTGGTCGTCGAGCTCCTTGCGCCACTGAGCGGCGCCAAGGGACGCACCAACATCGTGCAGATCATAGACCTTGCTTGAGAAGCCATATCGCTCAATTGCCAAATCCGCGACGGTCTGGACCAGCGCGTAGGTCTTCGACGGCCTGTTGAAGCTGCCGGCAATGCCGACGAGTTTGGGCGCACTCATTCTCATCCCTTCCGAAGATCGCATGCATTTTCGATAATGCAAATATTGTCCATAAAAATAGTAGATTAAAAGAAACAGCGATCTCTGAAGGCATGGGAATTGGAAAATCTCTTTCTACGTTGGAGCCAGCTGGACAGGGCGCAAAAATGCCACCCGGCTGAAGGATTGGACGACAAGCTTGCGTCTTTCAAAAGTGCCGCGGACGCCAAATGGCGGCTGGAATGGGATGGGTTGTCCTGCCGAAGCATTGCAGGAGGCGTTGCCGCAAAGAAGCGGTTCATTTCTCTCCCAGATTGTCGAAAAAGCCGGCTTCTCCGGTACACCGATAATGGGCAGGGTCCGTCTTTTCAGTCGCGTGGCCAAGGCTCGTCTTGCCACCGGTGACGTCCATGACTTCGTCAAAGTCGGCAATATCGGAATCCTCGAACGGCTTCTTCACCGTATTCCCGGCATTGTTGACGACGATATCGACCGGGCCGTGCGTCTCCTCGACTCCGGCGGCGAAGGTTTTGATCGACGCAAGATCGCGAAGCTCGAGCTGTGCGGCTTTCGCCAGGAGGCCAATCGACGCCGCAGCATCCTCAAGGAGATCCGGCCTGCGGCCAGCCAGTACCACCTCAGTGCCGGAGGCGGCGAGGCAACGCGCGATCGCGAGGCCCAGTCCACTGCCTCCGCCAGTCACCAGCGCGCGCTATCCGTCCAGTCGGAACGCACCATGCCAGTCGGGAAGCGCTGTTGGAGATTTCATGGATGCTTGCGTATTCATCTTTCGACAATGACCTTCAAAACGTCACGGTTCTTGTCCCAAAAGGGCAATGCACCTTCCGCCTCGGCGAAGGGTATGATCTTGGAAATGAGCGAGGCGGCGCGGTCGCCGATCGTCTCCAGATAAGCGATCACTGCATCGAAATCGGACCTGGTCGCGTTGCGCGAGCCCATGATATCCAACTCCTTGAGATTGAACATTTGTGTCTGATAGGTAACGGGAGCCTTGGCGTAGCCGACGTAGACGACGCGCCCGCAAAAACCGGCAAGATCGATCGCCTGACGAAAGGTTTCCGGAAGACCGACGGCCTCGAAGGCCACATCGACGCCCTGGTCATCAGTCAGTTCAACAATGCGCGCAGCGACATCTTCCGTGCCGGCATCGATTGTGTGGCGCGCTCCGAAGCGTTGTGCCAGCGCGGTCTTTTCCGGGCTGAGATCGACGGCAATCACCTCGGCTCCGCGCGCAACGGCTCCGATGACCACGCCCATACCAATCATGCCGCAGCCCAGCACGACGATGCGATCACTCGACGAAACGCGGCCGCGCGCCACCGCATGGAAGCCTACCGACAGCGGCTCGACCAAAGCAAGAAAGCGAGGATCGAGCGTGTCGTTCAGGATCACCTTCTCCGCGGGAAGAACGATCTCTTCGGCAAGCCCGCCATCCTGCTGCACGCCAAGCGTGCGGTTGTAGCGACAAGCATTCACGCGACCCTTGCGACAGGAAGAGCAAGTACCGCAACTGGTATAGGGAAGAACGATGACGCGCCGCCCCGGTTGATAGGCGGACGAAACGCCCGCCCCTGTCTCGATGATCTCGCCACCGATTTCGTGCCCTGGGATGCGCGGCAGCTCCACCAGCGGGTTGAGGCCTCGAAACGTGTTGAGATCACTCCCGCAGATGCCGACATGGCGGACGGCGATACGGACATCGCCTTCTCCGAGCTGCGGGCGGGCGACATCGGTGAAACGGCTGACACCTTCACTTTCGATCAACAGGGCTTTCACGTGACGATACCTTTCCGGTTTGGGGGCGTGAACCGGACGCTTGCACCCGGTTCGCTGGAAACAGATCAGTTCAGGGTAGCGATGTCGGCCGGCAGGTCGGCGCCATAGGCGCCGACGACTGTCTTCAGCGTCGCCGAGCCGCTGGTCCGTGCGATCGCGCAGAACGTGCCCAGCACAAACCCCACGATAGTTGCCGCCACCGAAAGCCGAATCGTCAGCCAGGCGCCTTCCGCAAACTGATCCCAATAGGGAAGCAGGCCCTCGAAATCAAAAGTGTAGCTCATGCGACACCATCTTCCCGGCAGCGCCAATGAGCAACGAGATATGCTGGTCTCATCCCCGAGCTATCCTCCTTAGCTTGAGGCGGATTCTACACGGTTGAGGCGATCGATTTAAAGTGGTATTTTTTGTTTAAAAAACCAACGAAACCAAATCGGCATGCGTTCTGAAAACCTCTTCAAACGGCAGTTCAACGAGTTCCTGCGCCACGTACAATCGGTCAGTCACGGCCACCCTCTTGGCTCGGAACGTGAGATCGGCCGAACCCTCGGCACCAGCAGAACGACGGTCCGCAAGTGCCTAGCGGCCGCGATGGAGAACGGCCTTCTATCCAAGGACAGGATAGTGCTGCGGCAGGCAGAACCATCCGAGCTCTATGCCGAAGCGGAGACCATCCCGCCGACATTGATCGTCGAGCGCGCCTTCCTGACCTGGATACTCCAATCCGATAGCGGTCCGGGCCAGGCGATCAATGCGCTTCAGCTCGCGCGGCAATTCGGCGTGTCGACGACGACGATCCGCGAGTTTCTGCAGAGCTTCCGGCATTTTGGCCTGATGGAGCGCGAAGCCGGCGGCAAATGGGTCTTCCGCGGCATGACCCTGGAATTCGCCAACGAGCTTTCCGATATCCGCGAAATTTTCGAAATGCGGTCCGTCATGCGCTTTGCGGAACTCGATGACAGCGACCCGAGCTGGAACGCGCTGCGCAGACTGCGCACCGAGCATCTCAAGCTGCTGGAGACGATCGAGACCGATTATCACCGGTTCTCGCTCCTTGACGAGCAATTGCATCGCTTGATCAACAGCGCTTCCAGCAATCGCTTCGTCACCGAATTCTACCACGTTATCTCGCTGATTTTCTTCTACCATTATCAATGGAACAAGAAAGACGAGCGCATTCGCAACGAAGCGGCTGTCTATCAGCATCTGGCTTATATCGATGCGATTCTCTCAAGGGACCAAAGGAAAATTAGCCAGACCTGCACGGCACATCTGAGCGAGGCGCGCCGGACATTGCTTGCAAGCATTAGCCGGGAAACTTGACATCGGAATTCGAGCATACTGCCGGAGCGAAGGAAATGCGTGCGGTTGGCGGCACCGCCAATCGCACCGGCAACCCTGCCCGAAATCCGACCTGCTACTGAAGGGTCAAGCCCGACCTGATGTGGGCTCTTGCGGCGTAGGGATCGACAATGGAGAGCGCGCGGCTAAGAGCCTCGGCAAATCCATTGAGCGAAATGACGTAGCTCACATCACGACCCGTATCGGTCGCCGCCAGCATCACGCGGAGGCTACGCCGTCGCCGCAGGTTGGCAATCATGGCTGCATCGAGCTTCAGCTCGACCGGACAGCCGCGCGAAGAAGCCGCACCGATCGGCTGAGCCAGACCCAAAGCAGCTTCGTCACCCCGCGGCAACCGCCCGCTCCGCAGATGCAGCCCCAGCGGCAACGCCAATATACCCCTCAGGCTTCCGCCGTCGGGAGTAAGTTCGATCGAAAGCACTGGCGCGTTTGTCTGCAGATCATACAGCGTATAGGAAATCGCATAATGTGGCCGCGCTTGATCGGCGGTTCCCTGATTGACGATGGTAAGCGTCCAGTCGCCGTAACGCTCCTGCAATGTGCCTGAACCGGCGGCGATAGTAGTCCGGCCAGCCATCACAATCCTCCGCTCGGTCGACTTGCCAATATGGGCAAGCGCCTATCGGCACGCCTTATGAGCGCGAACAGCGCTATCCCATTCATCTCTGCTCCCCGCAACATTATGCGCCCCACCTTACCCCTCGGCCCTCAAAACCCGAGGTTATTTCGACAACAATAGCGTTAATTTTATGCTATTGCATCATATAATTTATGTAGCGATAAGAATTACACTTTCATCACGTTCAATCGCCATAACCTTCGTCAGCCTTAGTAAGGTATTTTTGTAGACTATACATAGGATCTATGATTCCGAAATATCTCTTTCAATTTGCATTATTAATTGTTACTTCAATTTCACTTATATTGAAAATAGAAATTACAGACAAAAGAGGTTTGAATGATATTGCAAAAGCCGCTCACGAATGGAGCGAGGCTGGCCCGCGGTCATTTGAATGACGGCTCCCAGAAAGACTGCATTGACAATCTCTCTCGCCGCCCCGGTGACAGCAGGATCAGCGGCAGCGGCTTTTCCGGCGAAACGCTGGTCGCCAACGATCCCGGCGGCAACGTCAGCAGCCTCGGCTCAGGTCCGTTCTGGCAGATATTGTGAAGCTGATACCGAGCAGGTTGACGGCGTGATGCTTCTCAAGGGTAACGCGCCGACAGTAATTAGGCCGGACCCGGCTATTTTGCCGGCGGCAAGGAGACGTAAAGAATGAAGCCAACCATGTTACGATCAGGCCTTT